>JAUMUD010000031.1:1293-22112 GCA_030530875.1 Corynebacterium sp. | reverse complement strand
GTAGCGGCGGTAATGGCGGCTACTGCCAACTTCTTGAAGAACATTTCTAACTCCTATTGTCTGATTTCACTATCTGTATTTCTTCCTTCACTCTTCATACTAGGGTCCTGACCAGCAGGTTTCCATGGTTCACTCTTAAGATTCAAAAGTCCCTCAATCTAATATTGCGATTGCATAAGCGGCGAAGGTCTTAAGAAAGCAAAATTTCTTAATATTGGGCGTTTAGGAAATATATTTGTTGGCTTTATGGAGTTAAGGAAGGGCTGAACCTTAAAGAATTAGCTTTAAGAAAAGTGCAATTGTGATTGTGCTCACATTTATGAATTAGAACTTCAAGTGACTTGAAATAACCCCAAAAGGGGGTAGGGTGAAAAGTTGATTGTTTAGATAATGTGGGGAAATTGGCGCTATGGGGGTGGTAGGGCTATTGGAGTGCGTTAAAAAAGGGTAATTTTGGCCTGTTTTGGTGTAAGAGATGGTCTTTTGGTGGAAGTAGGGGAGTGGCTGTGAGTGTGAATATTTGGGTAGAATGCTAGTTTTCTTAGGAAAAGGACTATGAATGCGCAGGTAGTTCGGGGTTTTTAAGCCTTAAGGTTGCTGCATGGTCTGCTAAAGGCGCTGGCTGAGAGCGTCGATATGCAATAAAAAAGAGCGCAACCTCGTTGGAGATTGCGCTCGTCGGTGGCGTGATTAGCTCAGCCAGGCCTGGAACTCATATGGTCGCAGGGTAGTAGCGGCAGCGTCGGCACTGTCATAGTTGCCGAGCAGAAGCTTGGCACCGGTAAGTTCGGCGCTCAAGTCAGGGCGTTCAACTTCATAACCGTAGAAGTTGGCAACCACGGTCAACGTGCGGCCCTCATAGTGGCGCTGATAAGCGAAGATATGGGCATCGTGCTCAAGGAGTGGGGTGACATCACCAAGAGCGATGACATCATGCTCCTTACGCAGCTTAATCAGAGCCTTGTAGAAATTGTAGATGGACTTCGGGTCATCATACTGGCTTTCGGCATTGAGCCAGGTGTGGTTGGAATTCACAGCCAACCATGGGGTACCAGTGGTGAAGCCAGCATTTTCCCCGGAGGTCCACTGCATTGGGGTGCGGGCATTATCGCGGGAGTGAACCTGGATAATGCGCAGCGCATCACTTGGCAGCATGCCCTTGGCCACAAGCTCCTTGTAGTAGTTCTGAGACTCAACGTCATTGAACTGCGTAATGGAGGTGTAGTCAGTATTGGTCATGCCCAATTCCTCACCCTGGTACACATAAGGAGTACCGCGCAGGAAGTGAATCATACCGCCAAGCATGGTGGCAGACTCACGCCAATAGTGGCCCTCAGTACCGAAGCGGGAAACCACACGTGGCTGGTCATGGCAGCACCAGAAGAGCGCATTCCACGCATCATTCTTGGCCATGGTGGTCTGCCAGCTAAAGAGCAGATTCTTGAGGCGCTGGAAGTCAGTAGGAACCAGAACCCACTTATTATTACCAGCGAAGTCCACCTTGAGGTGGTGGAAGCTGAAGACCATGGAGAGCTCATTGGTCTCCTTGCCGGCATACTTATAGCAGGCCTCAAGGGTGGTGGAGGACATTTCGCCCACAGTCACCATTGCCTTGCCGCCGAAGGTGCGCTTATTCATCTCCTGGAGGAATTCATGAATGCGTGGACCGTCGGTGTAGAAGCGGCGACCATCACCCTCATAGTCATCCTCAAAGGAAGCCTTGGAAATCAAGTTGATGACATCAAAGCGGAAGCCGCCGATGCCCTTTTCCATCCAGAACTCAAGGACCTTGAAGAGCTCCTCGCGCACATTTGGATTCTCCCAGTTCAAATCAGCCTGGGTGACATCGAAGAGGTGCAGATAGTACTCGCCCAGCTCAGGAACATACTCCCAAGCAGAACCACCAAACTTGGACTCCCAGTTGGTTGGTGCGTGGCCATCGACAGGCTTCTTAAAGAAGAAGAAGTCCTTATAGTATGGGTCGCCAGCCAGGGCCTTCTTGAACCACTCATGCTCAGTGGACACGTGGTTAAAGACCATGTCAAACATGAGCTTCATGCCGCGCTTACCTGCCTCAGCAATGAGTTCCTCGAGGTCCTCCATGGTGCCGTAGGACTCATCAATTGCCAGGTAATCGGCAATATCATAGCCATTATCGCGCTGTGGGGAGCGGAAGAATGGGTTGAGCCACAGCAGGTCTACACCGAGGTCAGCCGTGTGGTCGAGCTTGGCAATAATGCCGCGCAGGTCACCCTGGCCGGAGCCAGTGGTGTCATAGAAAGACTTTGGGTAAATCTGGTAGACAACAGAGCGAGTAAAATCCATCTTCAATTCCTTGTCCTATACAGTCCTGTACCTGGCTTAAGCCCAGGTGATAACTGGAGTTTCCTTGGCAATTGCGGTGCCGCTGGTGACAATATTGAGGTCCTTGGCCTCGCCTTCCTTCACCACAATGAGCATGGTGGTGGCAGGGTGACCGGCAGCATGAATCTTCTCAGGGTCGAACTGAATCAGTGGCTGACCAGCCTGGACAATATCGCCCTTGTTCACAAACATCTGGAAGCCATCGCCATTCATGGACACAGTGTCAATACCAACGTGGATGAGCAGCTGCAGGCCATTATTCAGCTTCAGACCAACAGCATGGCCGGTCTTGGTCATGGCAGCAACGACCTTGGCATTGCATGGAGCATAGACCATATTGCCGCTTGGCTCGATGGCCAGGCCATCACCCAGTGCCTTAGCAGCAAAAGCTGGGTCAGCAACCTGGGAGAGGTCCATGATTTCGCCATCCATCATGGCAACAGCGGTGGTGGTGTCCACGAGGGTAAGAACGCCACCCTCAGCATGAGCCTCAGCACCGAGAACGGTCTGCTCGGACTCGTGGGAAATCTCCTCGGCATTGGCAGAAGCCTCTTCGCGCAGCTTGCGGGAAGCAACAATAACAGTCAGTACGCAAGGGACCACGATAGCCACAACCATGGCCAGGAGGAATGGTACCCAGTACTCAGGCTTGATAGAGAGGATACCTGGCAGGCCACCAACGCCGATGGACACAGCCTCAGTACCGAAGGAAACAGCAACCAGGGCAGCAAGGCCGGAACCAATCATGCCGCAAATCAGTGGATACTTGTACTTGAGGTTCACACCGAAGAGGGCAGGCTCGGTAACACCGAGGTAGGCAGAGATGCAGGCAGGGATATTAACCTGCTGTGCGCGCTGGTTCTTGCGCTGAGCAATGACCATACCAAGAACGGCAGAACCCTGAGCAATATTGGACAGAGCAATCATTGGCCACAGTGGGGTGCCATTGAACTGGGTCACCAGCTGGGTATCCACAGCATTGGTCATGTGGTGCAGACCGGTCATAACCAGTGGGGCATAGAAGATACCAAAGAAGAGAGCAAAGACAAGCTTGAATGGGGAGAACAGAGCACTATAAACGAAGTGGCCAAGGGCATTACCAATGGTCCAGCCGATTGGGCCCACGATGGTGTGAGCAATAATCACGGCAGGGAGCAGGGCGCACAGTGGCACCACAATCATGGAAATAACCTCAGGGCAAATCTTCTTGAAGAATCGCTCCAGGTAAACAAGCACAAAGCCAGCAAGGATAGCGGAAATAACCTGGCCCTGATAACCAATCATCTGGACGTGCATGAAGCCAAAGTCCCAGGTAGGAATCTGGTCAGCAGGGGTATCGGCCACCTTGAAGCCATTGAGCAGCTGTGGGCTGACCAGGGTCAGACCAAGAACAATACCCAGAATCTGAGTGGTACCCATCTTGCGGGTAATGGACCACACAATGCCCACTGGGAGCATGTGGAAGACGGCCTCACCAATCAGCCAGAGGAAAGAGTACATACCGGCCCAGAACTGATACTTATCAGCCAGGGACTGGTCGCCTTCAAAGAAGCCAATCTCACCAATGACGTTACGGAAGCCGAGGATAAGACCGCCGCAGATCAGGGCTGGAATAATTGGGGCGAAAATCTCACCAAGGGTACCAACAATACGCTGTGCCACATTCTGGTTGGACTTGGCAGCAGCCTTAACAGCTTCCTTACTTACACCCTCAATACCGGCAATATCGGTGAATTCCTTATAGAAAACATCCACCTCATTACCAATAATGACCTGGTACTGACCAGCCTGGGTGAAGGTGCCCTTCACGCTTTCGAGTTCCTCGATAGCTTTCTCGTCAGCCTTCTTTGGGTCGACAAGAACAAAGCGCATACGGGTCATGCAGTGGGTGACGGCGGAAATATTCTCCTTGCCACCAACAAGAGAAAGCAGACGCTCGGCGTCATCATGGAACTTACCCACGATAATCTCCATCTGTTCCAGGGGCCGAAATCCGGCCCTCCTATCTGTTAACGAACTTGATCATACAACGGCTTGTTTAAACATGTCAAAAATCTATGTTATAGTTGTTCTATCAAGTGAGACCTGATTGTCTGTACAACTAAGGAGTGGAACTGATGGCTCGCGCAAAATACGAGGATATCTACGCTGATCTGAAGGAAAAAATTGAAACCGGGGAATTCCGCACTGGTTCAATTCTCTCCAGTGAACATAAGCTTGTGGCCGAATATGTTTGTTCACGAAACACGGTTCGTCGCGCACTTGCCCTCTTGGCTGCACAAGGATATGTTCAGGCCAAGCAGGGCGTGGGCGTGCGCGTAATTTACCAGAAGCCGAACCAGACCACCTTCGCTGTGGGTGGCATTGAGTCCTTCGCTGAGTCCGCCGCCCGCAATGGCAAGGAAGCAAGCACTCAGTTGCTCAAGTATGAGCACATTGTTGCTGATGAGCGTGTTGCTGATCTCACCGGTTTTGCTGAGGGTACCAAGCTTCTCTATCTCATGCGCCTGCGTTTCTTGGAAAATGAGCCGCTCATCATCGATCACAACTACTTCGATGAAAGTGCCATTCCTGGCATTACCCAGGATATTGCCCTGCACTCGGTCTACAGCTATATCGAAAAGGAGCTGGAAGTGAAAATTTCCACCTCCAAGCGCGTGCTGACCGTTGAGCACTCCACCTGCCAGGATCGCGACAATATGAACATGGGCACCTATGACTGTGTTGCTGTCATCTCCGGCCAGGTCTATGACGATAATGGCAACCAGATTGAGTACACTCAGAGCCGTCACCGCCCGGATTATTTCTACTTCCAGGATGTCGCTAGCAGGCAGCCTGTCCTCTAGGACACGCATTCTTAATTAGCTTTTCGACGCCCCCGCGGTCCCGCACTGGGTCCCACACCAGCAGGCTTCAGCATGCAAAAAATACCTGGTTCGCGCCCTAATTTCTTCTTTTGAACTATGTAGTGTTCAATAGGTATATGCCGAGCGTTGACCCATCGATCCTTTCGATCTACCAGGTTTTGGACCTCATTGGTGTGGTCCTCAATGGTCTCATTGGCGGGACCATCGCGCGCCAGCGCGGCTTCGATATTGTCGGATTCTGCTTCCTTGCGCTCTTTTCCGCTCTTGGCGGTGGTATGCTGCGCGATACCTTGATGCAGCGTGGAACCCCTGCCGCTATTGCTGACCCCACCTACATGGCCATGGCCGTACTAGGTGGGGTTATTGCGCTCCTGGTGCATTTCAAGGGCAAGGCCTGGGAAATGGTGCGTATCCATGGTGATGCCATCATTCTTGGTGTGTGGGCAGTAACTGGTTCCACCAAGGCGCTCACCTTCGGCATGCCCTGGGGTAGTGCCATCTTTATGGGCATGCTCACGGCCTTTGGTGGCGGTATGATTCGCGATATTGCGGCCGGTTCCGTGCCCACCGTTTTTGGTGGTAATACACTCTACGCAACACCTGCGCTCTTCTCTGCCGCAACCATGGTGGCCTTCCACTCCCTGGGCTATGAGGCCCTTGGAATGTTCGTTGCCACCGGCATTGGCGCGGGCTTTGCCATCATCTCCTACTGGCGCGGATGGATTCTTCCTATTAACCCTGACTGGGCGCCGGTTAATCGATTAGCCGAAAAGCTATATACTAAAGTCATAAAAGGTTCCCCAAACCCCGAAAAGGACCGAGATCATGACTAAATTTGAAGATTTCGCCACTGAAGTAGCCACCTGGCCAGCAGACACGCAGGCCCTTGCTTTCTACGATGCCGGTAAAACCCAGATTTCCGGTGAAACCGGCCAATTCCCACTGGCCAGTATTTCCAAGCTTTTGTCCGCCTGGACGCTCCTGATTGCCGCCGACCGCGGTCATCTTCCACTCGATACCCGCCTGGCGCGCAATGGTGCCACCGCGGCCGAGCTCCTCTCCCATGCTGGTGGCGTGGATGATTACCGTGAGCGCTACCGCACCCCAGGCCTTCGTCGCATGTACTCAAGCTTGGCCTATGACATTCTGGCCGATGGCCTTCACCGCGCCCACGGCCTCCCATTTGCCCAGTACATGCGCCTGAATCTCCTCGAACCGCTGGGCATGACAGACACCTATCTTCGTGGCCGCGCAGGTGTCGACGTAGTTTCCACCGCAGCCGACCTGCTCACTTTCATGAAGGAAGTCGATAACCCAACACTCATTAGCCCAGAGACTGCCAAGCTCAGCTCCGAGGTTGCTTACCCTGGTCTTGATGGTGTGGTGCCAGGCTATGGCCTCTTCAAGCCCTGCGATTGGTCCCTTGGTTTTGAGCTCAAGGGCACCAAGAAGGAGCACTGGATGGGGGAGAGTCTACCCCCGTCAACCAAGGGCCACTTCGGCCAATCCGGCACCTTCTTCTGGTTCAATCCGGAAAATCACACCGGCGCAATTTACCTCTCCACCAGGGATTTTGGTCCATGGGCAGTAGAACGCTGGGGTGAATTTAACACCCGCCTTGCCACCTTAAAGCTCTAGTTGAGCTTTAAGGAATGGGGGGTTTAAGTGAAGGTTTAGGGTTGTCTCCCTACGCTCTGAGCATGCACAATAGTAGAGATCACGTGCGAGGGCGTAGGGGAAGACGAACCTCCACAGTTAACACCATGTCCCGTGCATTGGTGTACCCAAATCGAGTCTTGCGCCTAGAAGGAATCGCACTGTGGATCAGCACACTAGCTTCGCTTTATTAACTATCCCCACCCTGCCGCGCACCCTGCGCCCAGCCGTGGAGGAACTCATTAATCAATGCCTCAGCCCCTCCGAAATTGCCTTTGAGGACCCTGATTTCGCCGATCCATTCATGAAGTGGACCCGCGTTCCCGGCGGGGTGAGCTGCAAGCAAATCCTTGATGGCACGGAGTCTGAGCTCAAGGATCTTGGCCGCCGCCTTAGCCAGCTGGCCGATACCCATGGTTTTAGCTATTCCATGCGTCCTGCCAAGCTCGTCGATCTAGCCCTCGCTGGCTAAGCCCTTATTCATCCTGCTTTTCGACGCTCCCCACAAGCGCCTCAAGATCACCAACGGTACGAAGCTCCGCTGCTTCCTGCTCGGAAACGCGGCGGCCACAGGCCTCCTCAATTCGCACGCACAGAGCAATATAATCTAGGGAATCCAGCCCCAGGTCCTCACGCAGGTCCGTTTCGGGCTGGATTTTTTCTTCAATTTCCTCCGCCGGAATTTTTGCAGTAGCAGCCAGAATCTTATAGAGCTCAGTCGGTTCCATAGCCTCCATCATAAACGGCGCGGCCCGTATGCTTCGCATCCGCGCCGGCGTATTAATACTTCCGGGTTTAGGGTTAGAGGAATTACATTAAGGGCATAGAAAAAGGAGGAAGGACCTAAGGTTCTTCCTCCACTTGCTTGTCGGAACGACAAGTCAGATGACAATGCTGATGAGCGATTAGCTCATCAGGCCTTTGTCGGATCTGACAAGTTGAACTTCTCAGCGGCGTCCTGTGCCACGCTGATGTCGATCTTGCCCTGGTGTGCCAGAGCGGAGAGGGCAGCAACGGTGACGGACTCAGCATCGATATTGAAGAAGCGTCGAGCTGCTGGGCGGGTATCGGAGAAGCCGAAGCCATCCGCACCCAGAGTGGTGTAATCGCCAGGAACCCACTTGCGGATCTGGTTTGGCAGATCGGTGGCAAAGTCGGAAACGGCAATATAAGGGCCGGCAGCCTTCTTCAGCTGGCTGGTCACGAATGGCTCATCGAGTACAGCCGATGGGTGGCGCAGCTTTTCCAGTTCGCGCTCATGGCCCTCACGGGCGAGTTCAACCCAGGAGGTGACGGAGAAAATATTGGCAGAAACGCCATACTCAGCCAGGAGTTCCTTGGCCTTGAGAGCAGCCTGCATGCCAATGCCGGAAGCGAGGATGGAAACCTGCTTATCGCCAGCGGAAGTATCAGCAGCCTCATAGAGGTAGATACCCTTGTGCAGACCCTCAATATCGAGATTCTCAGGCTCAGCTGGCTGGGAGATTGGCTCATTGTAGACGGTCAGGTAGTAGATGACATCCTCGCCCTTGCCCTCACCATACATGCGGTCAATTCCCTCACGGACAATGTGGGCAATCTCATAGGAGAATGCGGGGTCATAGGTAATGACAGCTGGGTTGGTGGAGGCAAGAATAGGGGAGTGGCCATCCATGTGCTGCAGGCCCTCACCGGTAAGGGTGGTGCGGCCAGCAGTTGCACCAATGAGGAAGCCACGGGCCATCTGATCTGCTGCTGCCCAGATGGAGTCAGCGGTGCGCTGGAAACCAAACATGGAGTAGAAGATGTAGATAGGGATAATGGCCTCGCCATGGGTGGCATAGGAGGTACCAGCGGCGATGAACTCAGCCACGGAACCAGCTTCATTAATGCCCTCGTGGAGGATGTGGCCGTCGGTAGCCTCACGGTAGGAAAGCATGAGGTCGTGGTCTACAGGAATATAGTTCTGGCCATGAGGATTGTAAATCTTCAGGGTGGAGAACCAGGAGTCCAGGCCGAAGGTACGGGCCTCATCAGGGATGATTGGCACCATGCGCTTGGCCAGTTCCTCATCACGCATCAGTTCCTTGAAGGTACGAACCAGGGCCATGGTGGTAGCAACCTTCTGCTTACCGGAGCCCTTGCGCATAATCTTCAGGGTGTCCACATCAGGAACCTGAAGTGGGGTGTAGTTCACGCGACGCTCAGGCAGGGAACCACCGAGTTCAGCACGACGAGCCTTCATGTATTGAATCTCAGGGGAGCTTGGGCCTGGGTTGTAATAAGGAGGCAGATATGGGTCCTTCTCCAGTTCCGCATCGGTAATTGGGATTTCCATGCGGTCGCGGAAGTTCTTCAGATCCTCCAGAGTGAGCTTCTTCATCTGGTGGGTAGCATTACGGCCCTCGAAGTTATGACCCAAGCTGTAGCCCTTAATAGTATGAGCAAGAATCACGGTTGGGCGATCCTTGGTCTCCAGAGCACGCTTGAAAGCGGCATAAATCTTGCGGTAGTCGTGGCCACCACGACTCAGACGCCAGATTTCATCATCGGTCATATTTTCAACGAGCTTCTTGGTGCGCTCATCGCGGTTGAAGAAGTGCTCACGCACAAAAGCGCCGTCATTAGCACGGTAGGTCTGGAAATCACCATCGCTGGTCTGGTTCATCAGATCAACCAGTGCGCCTTCCTTATCGCGCTCGAAGAGCTCATCCCACTCACGGCCCCACACGACCTTGATGACAGACCAGCCGGCACCACGGAAGAAGGACTCGAGCTCCTGGATGATCTTGGTATTACCGCGCACAGGGCCGTCGAGACGCTGCAGGTTACAGTTCACAACAAAGGTGAGGTTATCCAGGTTATTCAGGGCAGCCTGCTGGATAAGACCGCGGGACTCTGGCTCATCCATCTCACCATCACCAAGGAAGGCCCAAACATGCTGCTGGGAGGTGTCCTTGATGCCACGGTTGTGCAGGTAGCGGTTAAAGCGTGCCTGGTAGATAGCGTCCATTGGGCCAAGACCCATGGACACAGTTGGGAACTCCCAGAAGTTTGGCATGCACTTTGGGTGAGGATAAGAAGGCATGCCACCCTGCTTGCGGCTGACCTCCTGACGGAAGCCGTCCATATCATCCTCAGTAAGGCGGCCCTCAAGGAAGGCGCGAGCATACATACCAGGGGAAGCATGGCCCTGGAAGAAGACCTGGTCGCCGCCACCTGGATGATCCTTGCCGCGGAAGAAGTGGTTCATACCAACCTCATAGAGAGGGGCAGAGGAAGCATAGGTGGAAATATGACCACCAACACCAATGCCAGGACGCTGGGCGCGGTGCACCATGATGGCAGCATTCCAGCGAATCCAACGGCGATAGCGCTTCTCAATAGCCTCATCACCAGGGAACTCAGGCTCCATGGAGGTAGGAATGGTATTCACATAGTCCGTGGAGGTCAATGGTGGCAGTGGCACGCGCTGTGCAGTCGCACGCTCAAGCATGCGTAGCATCAGATAACGTGCACGATCAGGGGAGGAATGCTGGAGCATATCATCAAAAGACTGCATCCATTCCTGAGTCTCTTCAGGATCTGAATCATTCAGATAAGAACCGACACCATCACGAATGAGGGCAAAATTGGTGTCCACAGTGGTGTCAATTGCGTGCTCAGGATTCTGTTCAGGCATCCAAAAACTCCTTCGTATTCAACATAAAAGTCCCACATAAGAACCCTCGTGGAGGGGTGGGTGCCGTGAGTACGTGCTCCCGCGCAGCGCCGGGCTAATGTCTTACCAGCGCATACTTTTCTTTCTGCGGTTTTTGATTAAATTTTCCCGATTAAATTTTTTGGCGGTTTAAACCTAATCCTCTGCATTAAGTATAAACCCCGGAGGGCCTATGGAAAAGCACCCCGCCAGTATATGTTCGCTTGGAAAATTATTCAATCACTCCATGGATTGTTGGAGATCTCGCAAAAATGCTGAAACTGGCGAAGGAATAACTTACAACTGTGCAGCTCATGGCGTTTCTACTAAAGATTTCAAAACTGGCGGGCCATGACTTTGTTCAACAACGAAGCGGAAAGTTTACCCCTCATCGGGGTAAATTTAGGTGATTTTTCACAAAAGTTGAGCATATTAGCGCTTTATGGACTAATCTAGAACTTGTGACTAATCAAGGAGGAATAAGTTCCGGGTCTTCCGTCAGTCCTTCCAGTGTGAAGGAGAAGCACAGTTTTGCCGATCTCCTCGGTGTGAAACCAGGCATGATCGTCCAAGAACTTGGCTGGGACGAAGATAGTGATAGCCGAATTAGTGAGTCCATTGAGGACGCTATCGATGATGATCTTCTCGATGAAGACACTGATGAGCCATGCGATATTGTGCTCCTGTGGTGGCGTGATTCTGATGGTGATCTCGTGGATGGCCTTGTGGATGCCACACGCTCACTAGCCCAAAACGGCCGAATCTGGCTTCTGCATCCTGGCGCCGGTAAGCCAGGTGAGCTAGAGCCTGGTGTGGTGATGGAATCTGCCCAGCTGGCTGGTCTTGTTCAGACTAAGGCGCAGCGCCTTGGTTCCTGGCAGGGTTCCTGTCTCGTGCAGGCTGGTCGTTAAGACTAAGCAATCAGATGTAAACAATCTTCATATATCAACCTAGGGTGGCTACGGCCGCCCTTTTTCTTTGCTCACCTCGCTTTTCTTCTCGAATTTTGCATATTTTCGCTATTGTGTTAGACTTAAGAAGTTGCATTCACGAGATGTGAATGAGACAAAATGCGGCTTTAGCTCAGCTGGGAGAGCAGCTGGTTTACACCCAGCAGGTCGGGGGTTCGAGCCCCTCAGGCCGCACCAACCGAAACCCCTGTTTTGCAGGGGTTTCTTTTTGTTTTTCCCACCTTTCCGCCCAATTTTTCTTTATGATGGTGGGTATGGATATTAACCTTCGTCCCATCAGCGGTCTTAATGAATCCCTTCACCTCACTGTCACCGAACTCACTCCCGGCGACACCCTGCGTGTGAAGGTTGATGCCACCGATGCTGCCGGACGAAGCTGGCAATCCGAATCCGAATTCACCGCCAATAGTGAAGGCATCGTGGACTTCGATTCAAGCCTCCCGCACTCCGCCGCCTGGTCACCAGCCAATTCCCTTGGCCTTCTCTGGGCCATGAGCCCTGAGCGCCCTGAGGCTTTTTCCCTTTCCGGTGTGAAGCCTGTCTCCGTGGATTTCAAAATCCGCTCCTCCAATGATGGCCGTGGCGCCCATGCCCAGCGAACCCTTGCCCGTGCCGTGGAGGAGTGGAATTTCCCCAAACTGCACGCCCAGGGTTTTAGCAAGAAGGGCAGTGACCCGCGCCCGCTCATTTTGCTTTTCGATGAAGGCTCCGCCCCCGCCACTGCTGCCGCCGCGTACTTGGCTGACTCTGGCTTCAGCGTGCTGAGTATCGACTACCAGGAATTCAAGAAATTTGAAGATCTGACAGAAGCTGTCGCTACGTTCAGGCAGGACAAGACTGTAAACTCCACGGAACCAATCTCTCTTATTGGTCTTGGTGAGGGTGCTGTGGTGGCCCTGCTCCTTGCTGAGCGGCTCGGCGATACTGTCGGTCCTGTTATTGCCCATAACCCAGCCAATCACATTGTGCCCGCCCTTTCTACCAAGCCCACTGACCTCTGGAAGGACCTTGAGAGCCAGGGCACTATCCCATCAAAGAATGACATGAAGTCGCGGGCCCGTGAGGCTGCTTTGAAGGGGCTTGCCATGAATATCTTTGGCCTGATTCCGCCAAGTGAATTCAATGAGCTCCCTGTCAAGAATATTGCGGGTCCGGTGTTGCTCACCGCCTCCACCGATGATGCTGTTTGGGATAGTGTGACTATGGCAAAGACCATCGCCGAGGACTGTGAATCCAACGGTATTCAAGTCTTTCACCTTGAATATGCGGGAGCCGGTCACGGTACTGGCTTCCCCTTCAGCATGCCGGGTGTTCCCGCTGCTACTGTGGCCACCCTCTGGGATCAGAAGATTAACCTCGGTGGCAGCCGCATTATCAACTCCCAGCGCGCCGTGGACTCTATGGAACAGGTCATGTCCATGCTGAACTCCTACTACGGCCTCTAGAATGCGAAAACTCCTCCGTGGCAGGTCCCTCCCACTTCTTGCCGGTCTACTTGTTGATGCCCTCATCCCCGACCCCACCCGCCACCACCCAGTGGCATATTTTGGCCGCTACGCTAGCTGGCTGGAAAAGAAGCTCTACGCGCCAAATAAAACTCGGGGCGCCATCTACCTTCTTACTGCCGTCGTACCACCCACCTTGCTCACATTTCTCGCAAGTAAAAAAGCACCAAAAACATCTTTAATTCTTTCTCTCTGGGCCTCCCTTGGTGGGCACATGCTCTGCCGCATTGGCAGCAATGTGGACGAGGCACTCGCCAAGGGTGATATTGATGGGGCACGTCAGTGGGTTCCCTGGCTGTGCTCCCGCGACCCGCAATATCTTGATGAGCCGGGCATTATCCGCGCCACCATTGAGTCCATCGCGGAGAACACCTGCGATGCTGCTAGTGCACCGCTTTTCTGGGCCGCTGTGGCCGGTGCCCCCGGTGTGATTGCCCACCGCGCGGTCAATACCCTTGATGCGATGGTGGGGTATAAGAATGAGCGCTATCAGGACTTTGGTTTTGCCGCCGCCAAGGCTGATGATGTGATGGCCTATGTGCCAGCGCGCCTTACGGCGCTTACTCATATGTTCCTTCATCCAGGCCGCGCCAAGCCCGCATGGAAGGCCTGGCGGACCCAAGCAACCAAACACCCCTCACCCAATGCCGGCCCTGTTGAGGCCACTGCGGCGGCCGCCTTGGGCATTAGCCTTGGTGGCCCAACCCGCTATGCCCACGGCACCGAAAACCGCCCACAAATGGGCAGCGGCCCAGCCCCAACCCGCAAAGACATTGGCCGCGCCATCACCCAATCCCGCCGAAGCATGTGGTTGCTTGCCGGCATTTTATACCTAACCCTGAATTCATAGTTTTGTAGGCCAAAGATTTCTAGGGTAAAAGCACATATACCGGTCGAAGGAATTTTCAGAAAGATTTTTGGCCCCTGAGTAGGTTCAACATATAAAACCTATTTGCGCACGGGGATTCTTAAGTATTCATTATCGAATTATAAAATACAGGGATTCGGACTATAGCCCGGATTCCTAAACCCCGCCCTGCGCAGCACCCGCAAAACCCAAGAAAGGGGCGTGCTTGCTTCTTGCTAGCACGCCCCTGAAAGGAAGGAGGTTATGTTCCTTTATTATCGCATGGGAATGAAGATTCCGCAAATGTGATACGCGGGGAGATTAGAACCTATCCTCATCCTTATCGCGAATGCGTTCATAATGATTGGTCTTATTGCCATAACGTGGGCGCACGCGGCGGCCACTAGCAGTGGTCGTGACCGTGGTGGAGCTAGTGGCATTCGGGTCATCACCAGCACCGCGACCAGCAGCTTCCTTGGAATTGGAACGCAGGCTTGCCAGTTCCTCATCCTCCTCCTTCTGACGGCGCATTTCGCGAATATCAGAGTAGATGAGATAGACCACGCCGACTGGGGCCAAAATACCAAAGGCAATCCACTGGATACCATAGGACAAATAAGGGCCAGACTTGATTTCCGGCTGAGGCAAGGTCGTCAGTGGGGAAGGAGCGTCGAGAAGCTGAATGAAGAAATTACCCAGGCCGCTTGTGCCCAGCGCATCGGCCATTTGCTGTGTGCTCAGCGCAGAAATCTGCTTGAAACCATCGGCGTCGATAGGCCCACTGGAGGAGGGATCCTCCGCAAGACGCACATAACCGCTGAAGTCATGATGTGCCGAATCCAGTGCTGGAATAGTAGAAATACTCTCCGTGCCCACATAGCCCTGGTCCACAACAAGGGTCTGACCAGAATCCGTGAGCACCAAAGCCAGGGCTTGATAGGCCGGCGTGGAATTAACCGGACGCATGCGCACAACCACGCGGGAATCCGGCACATAGACGCCACTGAAGGTCACCTTGCGCCACTCATCAGAGGAGGAAGCAGAATTACCCGAAATCAGAGAGGATAAACTCACAGCATCCTGCGCAAGTGCCGCCTCAATCTGGTGATTTTCCGCACTGGTGCGGGAATTCTTACCGAGCTGCCATGGGGCAAGCACAGTAAAAGCAAGAACAACAAAAATTATGACCAGAACGACGGAAAAGATCCATCCTGGCTTTAAAAATCTCTTTAACATCCGGAATTAATCCAGCGCTTCCTTAACCCATTCCATCAAACCAGGCATAGATGCCTCAATTTCCTCACGCGCGCGGGTGAAGTCCTTGGGCGAACCATAATAAGGATCATCCACCTCAGCATCGGCAGGGGAGTTAGGATCAAAAGAACGCATCAGGCGGATACGCTGCGGTTCCACACCAAGGGTGTGCAAATCACGAATATGACCCTGGTCCATGGCAAGGAAAAGATCCGCATGAGCATGCTCATCACCAAACTGGGCAGCACGATGCATGGAACCATCATAACCATGAGCAGCAAGCTCATTAACCGCACGAGGATCAGCACCCTGACCCACATGCCATGCACCAATACCGCAAGAATTTACCTTTACGCGGTCATGAAGCCCAGCTTCATCAATAAAGTGCTGACCAATCACATCGCCCATAGGGGAGCGGCAAATATTACCGGTACAGACGAAGCAAATATGAAGATCAGGCGAGCCACTCATTAATGGTCCTTTCCAATTCAGGGACAGTCGCAACCCGATAATCGGCGCGGGCACGCTCCTCATCGGTTCCGTAACCCCATTCTACTGCGATAACGGGGAGGGAATTATTCCTTGCGCCCTCAATATCATGCATGCGGTCACCAATCATAATGACCTTATCCAGACTAAATTGGGCGTTGATATTATCCAGTGTATAGCGAATAACATCGGTTTTGGTGGGGCGCTCGCCCTTGGTGCCCGCAGTACCTAAAAAGTCGAAAAAATCTATCAAACCAAAGTGGGATAAAACTTTCTTAGTCCCAATGGTTCCCTTCGACGTACCCGTGGCCACAACATAGCCTGCCTCCTTGGCGGCCATGATGAACTCTTTCATGCCCGCATAGGGTGCGGCTTTGAGCCACCCCTCACTCAAATAATGATCCATATAGGTCGCGCAGAGCTCACCCACCTTATCCTCGGGCACCCCTGCGCGCGCCATGGAATAACCCATTGGCGGTCCAAGCACGCTTCGCAGCGGAATGGACTCCGGGTGGCTATAACCATGCTCCTTTAAACTTTGCAGGTAACAGCCAATAATCCCCTCATAGGAATCAATAATGGTGCCATCCACATCCAGCACCAGCGCCACATTATTCTCTACCTTAGTTAGCACGATTCACCTCTTTAACTGCAATAAATACTCAACTATAATTTTGCCAATGGATACCTCGAATGTCGACCTTAACTATCATGGCGATGTCGCCGCCTCCCGCGCCCGCCTCGATTTTGCGGTAAATGTTCTGGCCACGACCCCACCCTCCTGGCTTCTTGACGCCCTCTCCCACAGCCCCACCGATCTCGGTCGCTATCCCTCCCAGGACCTCTACCGGTCGGTGAAGGAAAAATTTGCCACATTCCATAAAGTCAACCCTGAGTCCATCGCCCTGCTCAATGGCGCTTCTGAGGCCTTCACCCTGCTCTCCCACCTCATTCCTGGTGGCACCGCGCGCCTTATCCACCCAAGCTTTACGGAACCTGATGCCATTTTGAGCGCCACCCCCGGCATCACCGTGGAACGCCATATCCTCCCCATCGACATGCCCTACCACCAAGCCGAGATCTTCAGCGGCGACCTCACTCTCTTCACCAACCCCACCAACCCCACCGGCCGCCTGCACAATACTCAAAAGCTCCAAGAACAAGCCAAAAACTATGAAGGCATTATCGTCGTCGATGAGGCCTTCATGGATATCTCCGAACACAATGAGTGTCATGCGCGTGAACAGGCATCTGAGGAATGTGCCATCCGCACGGGACAAATTTCCAGCCCCTCGTGGGCTGCAAAAGCAGCCCAAGAAAATAGTAATACGCTGGTTCTTCGTAGTCTCACCAAGACTTTCTCCATTGCTGGTATCCGCCTGGGCTATGTCATTGGTGACCCGAAACTCATTGCCACCCTTGAGGCCCTTCGTCCTGCCTGGCCACTGGGAACTATCAATCTTCGGGCTCTTGAGGCCATAGCGATACATTGTCTTGAGAATCCCGATTATTTCTGCAAAATCGCGAAGACCATCCGCGAAAACCGCGCTTACCTGCACCAAGAGCTAAGGAATATTGGGTGGCTTCCATTGGAATCGCAGGCTCCATATCTGCTTTCGACCTGCCCCGACCCTGATATTCTAAGCTATCTGTCAAAGCGACATATCTCTTTGCGGCGTTGTGATACTTTCCCTGGCTTGGATTCTGGCTATGTTCGCCTTGCTGTCCGCGATAAAGAGCAAGTAAACGAACTTATGGAAGAGATTAAAACCTATGTTGGGCTGGGCACTTGCAGTGTTGCTCAATGGTGATATATCGTAGAAAACAGTAATTGATATATCGGTGAAAGGAGAATTTATGCCTAAGCCACATAATGACGGTCGCCGCGCGCCCCGCGGTTTCTTCCGGAATGCCATTCTCTTCGTTCTGCTCGATGGTCCAAGCCATGGTTATGACATTATGGCCCGCATCAGCGAACTCACCAATGGGTGGTGGAACCCCGGTCCGGGCACTATCTACCCGAACCTCTCCGATCTTGAAGAACGCGGTTTGGTAACCAGCAAGGAAGATGGCGACCGTAAGACTGTGGAAATCACGGATGACGGTCGTGAATTCTTTGAAGCGCACCGTGAGGATTTTGATAAGACCCTTGGGCGCGTGGAAGAATTCGGCGCCCCAAGCTCGTCTGACTTTGAAAACCCACGCGCCCGTGCTCATGGTCATGGCCACGGCCACGGTTCCTATATCCACGGCTACCACGAGGGCTACCAGGATGGCTACCGCGATGCGCTGCGTGACCTTAACCACCACATGATGCGCGAGAATGGTCGCCCATTCGGTGGCCGACCAGACACCAGTCGCCCGGAAGGTGGTCGTCCAATGGGCCGCCCAACTCACGGTGGCCCGGAAGGCCGTGGTGGACGCCCCGGTCATGGTGGTCGCCCAACTCACGGTGGCCCAGAAGGTCGCGGTGGTCGCCCTGAGGGTCGTGGTGGTGAGGCGCCAGACTTTGGTTACTTTGCCAGTGAGATTGGCAACTTCGTCAGCAATCTCTTTGGCCTCGAGGAGGATGGCGGTGAATTCAACATCGCTGACAGCATGCGCCGCATGGGTGTTGAAGGTGGACCATTCGGTCGCCCACCACGCGGTCGTGGTCGTCGCCCAGGAGGCGGCCGAGGAAACTTCGGCACCATGACCAATGGCGAGGACAATGACGAAGAGAAGAAGGACGAGAGCTAAAAGTTTTACTTAAGCTTCAGCTAAAATCCCAGTGCTTTTATTTACTAAAGGTGCTGGGATTTTTCCATGTGTGCTTTAGGTAATTTTCGGGTTGGGCCGTGGGCGAGAGGGTAGAGTAGTAGGGGACTATAGATTGCGAAATGGCCCACTACGCGGAAGGAAGAATAGATGACTGAGCCCACTGGGGCAGCCGGCGTGCGCCTGGGTGAAATTATTGCCCGTCTTAATGCTTTTTACCCACCAGCGCTAGCAGAACCATGGGACAGGGTGGGCCTTATTTGTGGTGACCCAGAGGACCAGGTTAATGAGATTGTGCTGGCCCTTGATTGCACCGAAGATGTGGTGGATACCGCTATTGAGTGGGGTGCACAGCTCATTATTATTCACCATCCGCTGCTGCTTCGTGGGACGAGTACGGTAGCAACCACTGACCCAAAGGGCCGCTTGATTCATCGCCTTATTAAGAATGGCATCGCGCTTTTTGCCGCCCACACTAATGCGGATAGTGCACGCCCAGGTGTGAATGATAAATTGGCCGAGATTCTTGGCGTAACCCCTGGACGTCCAATTGCGCCACGTAGTCTTAACCCACAGGATAAGTGGGGAGTCTATGTGCCGGTGGATTATGTGACTGTGGTCAAGGATGCTGTCTTTGCCGCAGGTGCCGGGCAGATTGGTAATTACAGCCACTGTGCTTATGAGATTGAGGGCCGTGGACAGTTCCAGCCCGAAGAAGGTGCTAATCCATCGGTCGGTAGTGTGGGCAAGCTCTATTCCTCAGTGGAGACTCGTGTGGAGTTCACCGCACCACGTGGTAGGCGCGCTGCCATTGAAGCAGCCATGCGCGCAGCACATCCATATGAAGAACCGGCCTTCGATATCACCGCAGTTGAAAGTACTGATATGACCTATGGTCTTGGTCGTGTGGGCGAACTTGATGAGCCAATGACCCTGCGCAATTTCACACAGCGCGTGGCCGACCGCCTGCCAGTAACTGCCTGGGGTGTGCGTGCAGCCGGTGATCCGGAGCGCATGATTCGCACTGTTGCAGTTGGTAGTGGCGCGGGCGATAGTTTCCTCGATGATGTTCGTCGCCTTGGGGTGGACTGCTATGTCACTTCGGACCTTCGCCACCACCCGGTTGATGAGGCCCTGCGCAAGGGTGGCCCAGCCATAATTGATACCGCTCATTGGGCTAGCGAATCCCCATGGCTTGACCAGGTAAACGAACTACTTGCGCCAGTGTTCCCAAGCATTAATATTACTAATCTGGGTATTCGAACTGACCCATGGACTATACACGCAAAGAACCACGCTACTGAGGAAGAGGTTTAGGAATGTCGACTGAGGCGACCAAAGCAGAAGCACAGAAGCTCGTTATTGAAATTATTGAGGCCCGCTTGAGCGCCCCAAATCTCAAGGCCATCAGCGATATTCACATCATTCCCTTCATTCCACAGGAAAAACAGACCGATCTGATGAACCTGCTTCGTGAGCAGAAGCTCGCCCTGGCTGATACCCACAAGCGCCACGTCGAACTTTTCCGCTTCACCCAGCGCCTGGAAGCCGAGCGTAAGGCCCTTGGTACGACCACCGATAAGCGTGAGCGCAATGATCTGGCCCATGATATTCGCGCGGTGGAAAAGAAGATTAAGGTCAAGGAAAAAGAGGCTGAGGAATCTGAAAAGCAGTCCGCCAAGGCACTGCACAAGGTCAGTGCGCTGTGCACGGTCTTCAATGCCGAGGGTGCTGCCCGCCTGGCTGATCTCGCTGAGGGCGATGAGCGTGCAACGCGCCTGCGTGCCCTTTTGGCTGAACTCGCTAACTAAGTAGTCCATTTTCAATCAACCACGACGTACACAGGAATATCCATGAAGCTTGTAATTTTTACTGATGGTGGTTCGCGCGGTAACCCAGGCATTGCTGGTAGTGGCACTGTTATCTACAACGAGAACCACGAAGTCATTGAGACCATCGCTGATTACCTCGGCAATAAGCTCACCAATAATGTGGCCGAATACCAGGGCCTCATCAACGGTCTTGAGGCAGCAGCGCGACGTGGCGCCAGTGAGGTTGCAGTCTTCATGGACTCCAAGCTCGTGGTCAATCAGATGAATGGTACCTGGAAAATCAAGCATGCCGATATGCAGAAAAAGGCCATCACTGCCAAGGACCTGGAAAAGCAGATCGGTAAGGTGACCTATGAATGGGTCCCACGTGCGAAAAATAAGCGCGCCGATGAACTCGCGAATGAAGCCATGGATGCCCGCGAGACCTTCCATCACATTTATGATGATGCCCAGGCAGAAGCCGAGCAATATAACCCGGAGCCATCCAAGGTCGTCGATGGCGGCCGCCAGGAAGAGATTCTTAGCATCGAGCCACTGATTCTTGACTTCGATGCGGAAGAAGAGAAGACGAAGGTTGAGACAAAGACCAAGGCCGAGG
>JAUMUD010000031.1:0-1193 GCA_030530875.1 Corynebacterium sp. | reverse complement strand
GTCGCCCCAGTAACTGATGCTTCCGAACCTCGCTCCGTGAAGCTCATTGTGGTGCGCCATGGTCAGACTGACTGTGCGCGTGACAGCATCTACAGTGGTTCCGGCACGGATATTCCACTTAATGAGGTTGGCTTTGAGCAGGTCAAGCGTGCCGCACGCTATGTCAAGGCCCATGACATGCAGATTGATGCGCTGATTGCTAGCCCAATGCTGCGTACTCAGCAGACTGCCAAGGCGTTGGCCGCAGTAGTAGACCTTCCAATCATTAATGATGAGCGCATCATCGAGATTAACTTTGGTGAATGGGAAGGCAAGAGTGTTGCCGAGGTCCACAAGGCCAACCCAAAGAACCACGGTGTTTTCCTAAGCGACCCGGCTGTGCCCGCGCCGGGCGGTGAGTCCTGTGTAGAGATGTACGAGCGTGTTCGTGGTTTCCGCGATTGGCTCTTTGATAACTACGCGGGCAAGACTGTTTTGCTCGCCACCCACTCCGGCCCAACTCGCGTGCTGCTTGCCCTGGCAGCTAACCTTCCTGCAGATCAGATGCGCCGCTTTGCCGTGGACACTGCCTCCGTGAACATCGTGGAGTTCTGGGAAGATGGCGGTTCCGTGGTTCACGAGTCCAATGGTGGTAAAGTATTTTAGGCTAGGAACTTGGCCCGGTAATCGCGGCCTACGAACTGGTGGCGCATGCCGCTAAGCGTACGGTCGAGGAAAGTCCGGACTCCACAGAGCGCGGTGGTTGCTAACGGCAACCCAGGGTGACCTGCGGGAAAGTGCCACAGAAAATAAACCGCCCCCTCGGGGGTAAGGGTGAAAAGGTGCGGTAAGAGCGCACCAGCGATTCAGGTGACTGTTTCGGCTTGGTAAACCCCACTGGGAGCAAGGTTGAAGGTTCCACCTTATGGTGGCTCTGCACGTATGCTTGAGGGCTGCTCGTCCGATATACGTGGGTTGACTGCTTGAGGCTGCCAGCAATGGTCAGTCCAGATGGATGATTACCACCAGTGTGTGCGAAAGCATGCTCGGGTACATAATCCGGCTTATAAGCCAAGTTCTTAGCTCCTACCCGGCCTCGGCCGGGATATTTTTTTTACTCACCTCCAGTCGAAGAAAATATGCGCCTGACTTTCTGAATCATTCGCACTTGAATTTGGCTTTTTTTTTTCTAGGATTTAGATAACCTTGGAGAA
>JAUMUD010000030.1 GCA_030530875.1 Corynebacterium sp. | reverse complement strand
CAAATAGGCCTTGCGCGTTTTGCGGTGCTGCCCGGCGCGACCGGGCTTGCGGATGAGTTGGAGTGCGCCCTTGACTGGGGCGAGTTTTTCTTTGAGGGCTTGGGAGAGTTCCTCGCCAAGTGCTTCGCCGTCGAGCACATCGTGCCCCCAACCGTGGAGGAATTCCAGGCATAGGAAGAATTCTGCTGTGCGTGCGGAACCGGCTAGTGGTTCGGCACTCTGGGCACTAATATCGCTGCAACCTTCGCAGGTGGATGAAGTCATGATTCCATAGTAGTCCTTGCCGGTATACTGGTTCTATGGATGCGACGATTGTACTGAATAATGGTGTTCATATGCCCCGTGTCGGCTTTGGCGTCTATCAGATTGAGGACCCGAAGGAGTGCCAGGCCTCCGTGGAGGCAGCCTTGGAGGCTGGTTACCGGGCAATTGATACGGCTGCTTTGTATAAGAATGAGCGCGCTGTTGGTGCCGCCATTGCGGCTAGTGGTATCCCTCGCTCTGAGCTTTTTATTACGACCAAGGTCTGGCATTCGCAGACCAGTTATGATGGAGCGCTCACTTCTTTCCAGGCTTCCCTGGATAAACTGGGTTTGGACTATTTGGATCTCTTTCTTATCCACCAGCCTTTTAATGATATTTATGGTGCTTGGCGTGCCCTTGAGGAGCTGTATTCCCAGGAGCGTACGCGCGCGATTGGTGTGTCAAACTTCTACCCGTCCCGTCTTGCTGACTTGATTGATCATGCTGAGGTCATTCCTGCTGTTAATCAGGTGGAGGCCCATGTGCTGTATCAGCAGCGTGAGCTCAAGGCCTTTATGAATGAGCATGGCATTGTGATGGAGGCCTGGGCACCACTGGCTCGCGGTGCGGAGAATATTTTTGAAAACCCCGTACTTACTAAGATTGCTGCTGCTCATGGCAAGAGCGTGGCGCAGGTGATTCTTCGCTGGCTTATGGAGCGCGATATTGTGATTATCCCGAAGAGCAGCCATGCGGAGCGTATCCGTGAGAACTTTGCGCTCTTCGACTTTTCGCTTTCTGCCCAGGAGATGGAGCTTATTGCGAACCTGGATAGGGGCAAACCGCTCTTTGGTGATCACCGCGAGTTGGCGACCACAAAGCGTCTGCTTGCGCGCCACGTTAACCTCGATGATTAAATGAGTTTTCATGTAGCTTGCTCAAACAAGCTGCATGATTAGAAGATGCCCTCGATGAACCATTGACCATTGGTCCATAGGGCGGCAAAGGCGCCTTCCCCATTGTTCACCACTACTTGGATGCGGGCAATGGGGTGGGCCTTTTCTTTTTCCCACCAGTGGGCGCCCTCAGGCCAAGGGCCACAAATTTGGGTAATCTCATAGCTTTTACCGGCATATTCAAGGGTGTGGGGCTCAGTATTCCAGCGTAGGTTGCGCTGAATGAAGGCAAGTTCACCGCGGGCATCACGAATGGTTGCGGGCTTTGGGGGCTTGACCACCGTGCCGGGG
Organism: Corynebacterium sp.; assembly: GCA_030530875.1. Taxonomy (GTDB): domain Bacteria; phylum Actinomycetota; class Actinomycetes; order Mycobacteriales; family Mycobacteriaceae; genus Corynebacterium. The sequence goes on along the minus strand of JAUMUD010000030.1, from coordinate 21,253 downwards.
TAAGGACCAGGGATGGCACCGACACTGGCCTTGGTATCAGCATGGTTCATGCCATAGGGCACAAATTCCACGCGATCATGGATACCACGGCTTGTGCTTTGGTAGGGAATGAGGAGCTGATTTTGCGCCAAACGTGCGATGACCTCATCTTTTGGATGGGGACCCCGCGCATCAATTCCGGCCAATTCAAGGTTGGTGGGAATAGCAGCATCGGTAATGACGAGGTTGATTTTATCCACCGAATTGGTCCAGGAATTGACCTGCCAGCGAATCAGACGAGCAATGGTCTGGGAGTCGATACGGTCCCAGGTGCGCCAGAGTCGCTGACGGCACTCCCCTTCAGGGCTATAGATCTCAATGCGGATTTCCCGCCCAATAAGACCGCGCGCACGTAGCTCCTCATTGACCTTGGTAGCCAGGTGCTGGGCAATAAAGACGACCTCATCAACAGTATGGACTGGCTCATCGAGTTTTTGCTCAATGCTAATGGGATTTTCGGCCAGCAGATCCGCACGGTGAACCATGGGGTGAACATCCCCATCAAGAAGATTCACAAGCTCTTGGCCGGCTTTGCCAAAGCGGGTAATAAGCGCCCGGTTACCCAGACCACGCACATCCTTGAGGGTACCAAGTCCTAGTTCCTCCAGGGTTTGAAGCATCTCGGTGTCGAGTTCAAGGGAGGCCTCGGCACGGAGAGTGCTAATGGGAAGAGTATCCAGGTAGCTGGCGAGTTCCTTTTGGCTTCGTAGCTCTTTGTGCCCGCGGGCGGCAAGAATCGCCCCGTGGTGAGTGGGGGCAATACCCAGCACACTATCAAGACCGGGCAGGGCCACAGCATCAAGAATCATCTGACTGTGGCCGAAATATTTTTCAATGGCGCTGATATTTAAAATAAGCAGCCCAGGACGCACGATTGTGATTTCCGCAGCGTAATGGCTAACTGGTGTTAAAACAGCATCCATCTCATCAATAATGATGTCACCAATATTCGCATATTCCTGGATGGTGGAGTCCTCGGGAAGCAGAGCAATGGCGTGGCGCTGGCGCATACCGCTTCGCACACCAGCAGCAATGGCGGCGCGGTTGGCAAAGCGCACGCGGGAGCGGTGTGTAATGATCAGCGGCCTTAGTGGGGGAAGATTATAGTGCCGGGCAAGGGCAAAAAGTGGCCAGTCGGGAAACCACAAAGCACCATAGAGCTTAGGCATGATTTTGCATCCCGATGGTGATATCCTGCGTTTTTACACGGCCCCTCTGCATAATGCTAAGGCTCATACCCAGGGTATGAATGCGGCGGTGGGCAATAATATGTTTTGTCTCCACCTGATAGAAGGGATAGATTCCCTCCAGGCTTGTATGAACAAGCAGGCAGACGGTGCCGCTGCCACGGACCTTGGATTGGAAGCGGTGGTACTGGCCACGGCTTAAACTGGCATGTGTTCGAATAATAACCAGATCGAAACCCTCAGCCGCAATGGCTGCTGCATCCACATCCCCCTCAGGGATACAGATGAGCTGGTCAGGCTCAATACGCGCGTGGGTGGCCTCAATAAGATTGAGCTCCGGCCAACCAATAAGGGCCACAGTCTGCTTTTCTTCCAGTGCACGGGCAATAAACCAGGACATAAAGCTCGCATTAGGCCTGAACAGAGAAATCTCAGACTGGGGAAATTCAATACCAGCAATCTGCCTCTTTTTTGGCGCAGAAAATTCACCCAACTGGGCTTTTAACTTCGCAATCACGGCAGCATTAGTCATAGAACAGTTATTCTACCCGTTGATTGGGACAAAAAAAATTTGGCAGCCGTTGCGGGTTGCCAAATTTTTTACTTTTTTGGGGGTGGGATTACTCCCACTCGATGGTTCCTGGTGGCTTGGAGGTGCAGTCCAGCACCACGCGGTTCACATCAGGGACCTCATTGGTAATGCGGGTGGAGATCTTCTCCAAAACATCATATGGCAGGCGAGTCCAGTCCGCAGTCATAGCATCCTCAGAGGACACTGGGCGCAGCACAATTGGATGACCATAGGTGCGACCATCGCCCTGAACGCCGACAGAGCGGACGTCGGCAAGCAAAACAACTGGGCACTGCCAAATCTGATCATCAAGACCAGCAGCGGTGAGTTCCTGGCGGGCAATCAGGTCAGCCGCACGCAGAGTCTCAAGGCGCTCCTCAGTAACCTCACCAATAATGCGAATACCAAGGCCAGGGCCAGGGAATGGCTGGCGGCCAACAATCTCCTGCGGCAGACCAAGCTCGCGACCAACGGCACGAACCTCATCCTTAAACAGCAGACGCAGTGGCTCAACGAGCTTGAACTCAAGATCCTCAGGCAGACCGCCCACATTATGGTGACTCTTGATATTGGCCGTACCAGCACCGCCACCGGACTCAACCACATCCGGATACAGGGTGCCCTGAACCAAAAAGTCCACGCTGGAACCCTCAGGGGCAGATTCGAGCACCTGGCCAACGGCACGCTCAAAGGCATAAATAAACTCAGCACCAATGGTCTTACGCTTGGTCTCAGGGTCAGTAATGCCCTTGAGCTTTTCCAGGAAGACCGCACGCTCATCAAGAGTAATCAGGCGTGCACCAGTGGAGGCCACAAAGTCCTTCTCCACCTGCTCGCGCTCACCGGCACGAAGCAAACCATGGTCCACAAACACACAGGTAAGACGGTCGCCGATAGCGCGCTGAACAATAGCAGCAGCCACAGCAGAGTCCACGCCACCAGACAAACCGCAGATAGCGCGACCTTCGGGGCCAACCTGCTGGCGGACGGCGTCGATAAGCTCCTCGGCGATATTTTCAGCGGTCCAGTTCTGCTCCAAACCAGCAATATCAACCAAGAAGCGTTCCAGAACCTGCTGGCCATGAGGAGAGTGCATAACCTCAGGGTGGTACTGAACACCAGCCATATGGCGCGAGATGCACTCAAAAGCAGCCACAGGGGCACCAGGAGTGGAAGCGGTCACCTCAAAACCCTCAGGGGCCTTGGCCACCGAATCACCATGGCTCATCCACACAGTATGAGTGCGGGCCAGGCCACGGTGCAGAATACCGCCGCTCACAGTCATCTCAGTGCGACCATATTCGCGGGTACCAGTCTTTTCCACCGTGCCACCAAGAGCATGGGTCATGTACTGGAAGCCATAGCAAATACCGAAAACCGGGATGCCAAGCTCAAGAATTGCTGGGTCCATGGAAGGCGCACCATCCTCATAGACGGAGGATGGACCACCGGAAAGGACCAGGGCTGCTGGATTCTTAGCCTTGATTTCTTCCACGGTGGCAGTATGGGGCATCACCTCAGAATAGATATGTGCCTCACGGACACGACGGGCGATGAGCTGCGCATACTGTGCACCGAAGTCAATAACAAGTACGGGTGCATTTTTGCTTTGAGTCACAGTCCCACTCTACCGCAAAACTGCAGAAATTTTTAACCCACATGGACATGCGGGCGGTGATCACCATCGCGCTTAGCACGACGAATAATCTCATGCACCACCACCGCATTCTGACCAGAACCAATGGTCAGATAGCGCAGCATATCGCGAACTGGACTACCCGGCGACCAGTTAAAGTACAGGTCAAGGGCAATATCATTATTATCCGTAATGTCCATGGCAAGGGCCGCAATAGCATTCGGAACCGCAGCCGCCTTGCAGCGCAGCACAGGGATACCATCCACCGACACACCCTCAATTTCCAGCGGACTATAGAACTCCGAAGCATCACGCACACCAACCTCAAGGAAGATAATTGGCTGGTCAGCGGGGATTTGGTGGCGCCTACGTGCCTCGGCCTCCTTATAGGAATAATCCTGGGCGCTTACTCCCCTACCGGAATTGGCCACCATGGCGAGCTTATGGCCGGCGCTCGCGGCCTCAATCATGCGCAGGGCCTTAGCCTCCCAGTGAATAACCGGGGTGCGGGTCTCAAAAGAGCGATAAAAACGCGAAACAAAAGAAACCGCAATAATGCCAACAATGAAGAAGGCTGCCACGCGCAGACCTGCTGGTCGCTCAATAATATTGGCGCCGAGAGTATAAATAAAGACCGCCGTAATCAGGGCATAAATAATCGGCTTCCACATTGGCCCTTCCTTGGCGCGCACATCACGCAGGGCAGAAAGGGTCACCGCAAAGGCACCGGAGGTCAGAAGCACCAACACACCAGTTGCGTAAGCTGCAGATTGCTTATCGACGTTAGCCCTGAAGAGCAAAGTCACCACAAAGGCAACGGCCGTGACCACTGCCACCATATGCCGTGGGTGTGTAGCCCATTCGGGAGCCATACCGTATTTTGGCAGGTAGCGAGGGATCAAATTCAAAATACCCGCCATGGCAGAGGCGCCAGCAAACCACAGGATGGCCACGGTGGAAATATCGTAGACCGTGCCAAAGGTGGAGCCAAGCAGCTCATGGGCCACATAGGAAAGCGCGCGACCATCAGCAGGACCGCCAGCCTCCACGGCCGACTGTGGCACCGTAAGGGTGACCACAATGGAGGAGGTGAGCAGGAAAACACTCATAATGGAGGCGGCCAAGACCAAAAGCTTCTGGGAACCGCGTGGTGCATCACCATTAATCTGCGGAATCACAGCCACACCGGTTTCAAAACCGGAAAGACCAAGGGCCAGCTTTGGGAAAACAATCACCGCAATGAGCGCAATTCCAGCAATATTCGGATGATAGGTCTTAATATCCGAGAGCCAGTCGCTGATAAGCACCCCGTGCTGGGAAATATGAACAAAGCCGGCACCAATGGTAATGGCATTGAGCACCAAATAGACGCTCACCAGAACCACGGAAACACCAATGGCCTCATCAAAGCCCTTAAAGAAGACCGCAGCAAGCGCAGCCAAGAGGAGCAGAGTCACCACAATGAGCCAGTGGGATTCCGAATTATGCAGCAGGTGGGCTGAGGCATCGGCCGCCGACAGCGTCATGGTAATCATAAAGTCCGTGGCCGCAAAGCCCAGAAGTACAAGGATAATAATCTTGCCCTTCCAGCCATGAATAAAGCGGGCCAGAACCGCAATGGAACCTTCACCACCCGGCGACTCACGGGCAATACGCCGATAAACCGGCACTGCACCCAGCAGAGTAACCAGAATCAGCACCACAGTGGCAATTGGGGCCAGCGTACCGGCGGCCACCAAGGCAATGCCCGGCTGATAACCAAGGGTGGAAAAGTAATCCACACCCGTGAGGAACATAACTTTCCACCACGGGTGTTGAGCGCTCTTCTTGCTATTAGACACGCTAGCCAATTTACGCCCTTTGGCCACTGCTTCATAAGTGAGGGCAAGCATCGACCCGGCACTATAAAGAACAACTGCCCTGCGCGCAATCATGGCACGCAGGGCAGATAAATTTTCTATAACTCCGGGGTGAAAAAGACCACAGGGGCTACTGAATAACGTTGAGTGGCACCTTCTGGAAGCTCTTAAGATCCGTATAGCCACACTTGGCCATAGCACGGGCAAGAGCGCCCACATAGTTCAAACCACCCAGCGGCGCGGTGGATGGACCATTCAAAATCACATCCAGGCTATGGGTCTCCGTAAAGGACTCAGTAACCAAACCACGTGGGGAGTGTGGGTGGGCGGCAACACTTGGCCAATAATAGCCACCGCCCAGAGCCTCACTGGCACCCGCCAGCGGCTCACCAAGAATCACTGCATCAGCACCACAGGCAAAGGCCTTAACGGCATTACCGCTGGAGTTAATCTCACCATCGGCAAGAATATGCACATAGCGGCCACCGGTCTCATCCAGATAGTCACGACGAGCAGCAGCCACATCGGCAATAGCAGTGGCCATTGGGGTGCGAATACCGTGGGTGGCATAACCGGTATGCTCACCGCCACCAACAATCACACCGACCACACCGGAGCGCATCAGGTGGGTTGCGGTGGTGTAATCCGTCACGCCACCAGCAATAACTGGCACATCCAAGGTATCGACAAAGTTCTTCAGATTCAGCGGGGAACCTGCCTGAACATGCTCCGCCGAAATCAAAGTACCTTGTATGAACAAGATTTCTGCACCGGCCTTAATGACCACTGGTGCAAGCTCACGAGCATTCTGTGGGCTCACACGAACAGCCACAGTATTGCCGGCCTCACGTACCTGGGCAATACGGTCAGTGAGCAGCCCAAGGTCAAGCTCCTTCGCATGAAGCTCCTGCAGGACCTTATTCTTATTTGGTGCCTGGCGCACAAGCTCCACAGCCGCCGCCAAATCCTCATGGCGACCCCACAGGCCCTCGGCATTAATCACACCAAGACCACCAAGGCGACCCATTTCAATCACGAATTCTGGGCCTGCCAGGGCATCCGTCGGATGGCTCACAAAAGGAATGTCGAAGGTATAAGCATCCACATGCCAGTGGGTATCCACATCCTTGGAGCTGCGTGTGCGCCTGGAGGCCACAATGCCAATCTCATCCAAGGAGTACGTACGGCGTGCTTCGCGCCCAATACCAATTTCTACATAATCGCGCATGAATCCGCCTTAACGCTGATAGTAATTTGGTGCTTCCACAGTCATCTGAATGTCATGTGGATGGGATTCGCGCAGGCCAGCAGCAGTAATCTGAACAAACTGCGCCTTGTGCAGGTCCTCAATGGTGGCAGAACCGGTATAGCCCATAGCAGCACGCAGGCCACCAACCAGCTGGTGGGTAATGGTATCAATGCTGCCACGGAATGGCACGCGACCCTCAATGCCCTCTGGAACGAGCTTATCTTCGCTCTTCACATCGGCCTGGAAATAACGGTCCTTAGAGAAGGAACGCTTCTCACCGGTCAAACCACGACCCTGCATAGCACCCAGCGAACCCATGCCACGGTACATCTTGTACTGCTTACCATTCACGGTCACAGTCTCACCAGGAGCCTCAGCAGTACCAGCAAGCAAGGAACCAAGCATAACTGTGGAAGCACCGGCAGCCAGGGCCTTAGCAATATCACCGGAGAACTGCATGCCACCATCGGCAATAATTGGCACACCAGCAGCACGGGCTGGAACAGCGGCTTCCATGATTGCAGTAATCTGTGGGGCGCCCACACCGGCAACAACACGGGTGGTGCAAATAGAACCTGGACCAATACCAACCTTGATAGCATCAGCACCGGCCTCAATCATGGCCTTAGCAGCCCCACGGGTAGCCAGGTTACCGCCGATAATATCGGCCTTATCGCCAAAGTTCTTCTTAATCTTGGCCACCATCTCAAGCACACCGCGGTTGTGTGCATGGGCCGTATCGACAACCAGCACGTCTACGCCGGCGTCGACAAGCGCAGCTGCACGCTCAAAGGAACCTTCACCGGTACCAACACCGGCACCAACCAGCAGGCGACCGGAAGCATCCTTGGAGGCATTAGGATACTGCTCGCTCTTAACAAAGTCCTTCACAGTAATAAGGCCAACGAGCTTACCCTCGTCATTAACGATTGGCAGCTTTTCCACCTTATTAGCGGACAGAAGCTTGAGTGCCTCATCCTTAGTGACACCCTCCTTGGCCACAACCAGTGGGGTCTTGGTCATAATTTCAGAAACCTTGCGGTTGAAATCAGGCTCAAAGCGCATATCACGGTTGGTGCAAATACCCACCAGAATGCCCTTTTCATCAACCACTGGAAGACCGGAAATGCGGTAGCGGGCGCACAGAGCGTCCACCTCAGCAATGGTCATCTCTGGGCTACAGGTCACTGGGTCAGTCACCATGCCGGACTCGGAGCGCTTAACCATCTCAACCTGGGTTGCCTGGTCCTCAACGGAGAGGTTGCGGTGCAGAATACCAAGGCCACCCTGACGAGCCATAGCAATACCCATGCGGGCCTCAGTCACAGTATCCATCGCGGCGGACAGAAGTGGAATATTGAGGCGAATATTGCGGGTGAGCTGCGTGCTCGTATCCACCTCAGAAGGGATGACATTGGACTCCTGTGGCAGGAGCAGGACATCATCAAAAGTCAGACCAACAAGAGCAATCTTGTTTGGATCATCGCCACCGGTTGGAACATGCACTTCACTCATGTAGGAACATTCCTCACTATCTAGACTATTAGCGGATTATTTACATCTTAACACCCCTAAGCGTGGAAAAATTCCTGCCCCAAATTCCCTGCCCCACACAGGGGTTCACGTGTGCGTATCAAGATGTTAGGATCTACATATGGATATCAACTATCTGCTGCCCTCGGATCCCTTCTATTGGAATCGCACCCAGGCGGATATTGAGGCTGAAAATTTGGAGGATGATGAGCTCGCCCTCACCCCGCGGGATCGTGCCCGCGCGGCCCGTGATTTGAGCAAGATCGTCGACTATCGCCTCATGCTCGAGCCCCTGGGTTATCTTGGTGTGGCTGGTGACTGCCCTGATTGCACGGATATGCACTACTATGATTGGGATTTTGTCATGTCCAATACTTGCTCCGTGGCCTTGGGCGATGATCTTCTTATCCATGAGGGCCCCACGACCGATGATGAGCGCGCCCGCTACGCTTCCTGGGATTATTGCCGTGGGTCCCGCGCCCACACAATCCCGCCCTTCAATATCCCCAAAAATAAATAGAAAAAAGGATGAGTTTTCACACTCATCCTCTTTTTTTTGCTTATCGACGCTCCCCGCCAGCACTCGCCGCACCGCCAGGCCCCTCAGTGGAACCGCCAATCGGTGCGGTATCACCCACGCGCCCGGCTGGTTGCTGCTCCTTGTGCTGCAGGTCCTCCGGCTTAACGGGCTCGGTCTGCTGCTGATTAGCAGGCTGCTGGCCTTGCTGGCCACCCTGCGGGTTAACCTGTGGTGCGTCATTGCCGTCACCAACGCCTGCTCCACTTCCAGCGCCAATACCGCCGCTAGCGCCGGTTTCGGCCTCAGGAGCAGTCTGCGCAATAGTGCTTGGTGCTGCATTTTCCGCACTCTGGCGTGCAGTGGTGGAGGCCGTATTGGACTCTGGCTGCGCGCTTTGCGGGCGCTGCTCCGCTGGCCTACTTGCTGGCGCCTGGGATTCTGGGGCTGGGGCCTGGGCAGTGGTGGTCACAGTTTCAGTGACAGTCACTGGGGCCTGCTCCGGCACCTTAGAGTTGTCCGCGATTGAGCCCACAATGGCCTTAGCTTGATCAAGCAACTGCAATGCACCTTGGACATCGCCATTATTGGAGCGCTCATCCATCTCATCCAAGGTGGAGGCGAGCTGAACCACAGCGGCATGCTCACTAAAGAGGCTTTCATTAAGACCCCACAGTGGGGAGCCTGGATGAGCATTGTAAATAGCAGTACCGGCGCCAGCAATCAGCACAGTAGCGGCCGCCGCACCAACCAGGGCGTGCGACCAACCGCTGATGCGCTTGCGTCGCTTAGCAGTAATATCAATGACCTTGTCATCGCCCAGCAGTTCTTCAACCCGAGGTGTAGGAGGAAGTGGTGCGTACACCTCCTCGCGCATGCCAAGTAGAAGCCCAGCGAGCTCATCATCACCGCGACTAGGGTCCTCCCCTGCCGCGAGTGCATCAAGGAAGGCATCAGTATCGAGGATTTCCTCGAAATCATGCTCTGCCATTAGCGTTCCTGCCCATCAGACTGTTTTCCTAAATGTTTCTTCAATGTGGCCAATGCGCGGTGCTGGGCAACTCGCACGGCCCCCGGAGTACTACCAACAATCTCTGCTGTTTCCTCCGCAGTCAGGCCCACAAATACGCGAAGAATCACAATTTCACGGGCCTTCTCATTTAGTAAATCGAGAAGTTGGCGCACAGTGTTACTACCATCCATGACCAGCGCGTTTTCCTCTGGAAGGCCAATATGGGTCTCACCATCGGGGACCTCCTCAGTGGGGTTAGCAACATCGCGCGCATAGGCACGGTGTGCGTCCGCCACCTTATTCGAAGCAACGCCATAGACAAAGGCCATAAATGGTCGGCCCCGGTCGGTGTAGTTCGGAATTGCTTGGGCCACAGCCATGCAAATTTCCTGGGCCACATCTTCCGCCGTTGGCGTCTTACCGCCACTAATGCGGGCACGGGCATAACGGGTGACCAATGGGTAAATAATTTCCAGAATGCGCTGAAGCGCTTTGCGGTCGCCTGAAGAAGCCAGCGGCACTAACTGGCCAAGCTCCTTTTCAACCTCGTTCACGCTTCCGTCCATTCCTTAAAAAACTGAAAAATACCTCAAATCAATATACCAAAAAGTCGCGGCAGAATCACAGGGATTCCACCGCGACCAGGTATTAATTAGTGGTTATGACCTGCAGCAGGGGCAGGGTTTTCTTCAACCTTTTCCACAACGGAGACATCAGTGGTGAGCACCATGCGGGCAACAGACGAAGCATTAACCACAGCAGAGTGGGTGACCTTTACTGGGTCCACAATGCCGGTTTCCACCAGGTTGCCGTATTCGAGGGTGGCGGCATTAAAGCCTTCACCATTACCCATCTCAGCAATGTGGGAAACAACTACGGAGCCATCAAGACCAGCATTTTCAGCAATCCAGTAGGCTGGCTTTACCAGTGCGCGGCTAAGGGCCTCAACGCCAATGCGGGCGTCACCGGAGAATTCCTCAGCGTACTTGGCAATTTCGCTGGCAATCTGGACCAAAGTGGAGCCGCCGCCGGCAATAATACCTTCATCGGCTGCTGCCTTGGCTGCGTTAATGGCATCCTCCACGCGCAGCTTGCGTTCCTTCATTTCGGTTTCGGTTGCTGCACCGACCTTGATAACAGCAATGCCGCCCGAAATCTTGGCCAGGCGTTCCTTGGCCTTTTCGCGGTCCCAACCGGAGGCTGCATTCTCAATTTCGTGGCGAATCTGGTTGCGGCGGGCCTCAACCTCTTCGTCCGTACCATTGCCGTCGACAATGACAGTGGAGTCCTTGGTCACGGTAATGCGGCGCGCACCACCGAAGACTTCCATGCCGGCCTCGGCCAGGGTGACACCGACCTCAGGGTCGATGACAGTGGCCTTGGTGACTACAGCGAGGTCATCCATAAATGCCTTGCGACGATCACCAAAGTACGGTGCCTTCACGGCAACTACCTTGAGGGTCTTGCGGATGGAATTAACAACGAGCATCTGGAGTGGCTCGCCCTCAATATCCTCGGCAATGATAAGAACCTGCTTGCCGGAGTCCACGATCTTTTCCAGGATTGGAAGGAACTCAGGAAGGCTGGAGATCTTATTGCGGACCAGGAGCACGAGTGCATCGGTGAGCTCAGCGCGCTGGGCATCCACATCGGTCACGAAATATGGGGAGAGGAAGCCCTTATCAAAAGAGACACCCTCAGTGACCTCAAGGGAGGTGGACATGGACTGGGATTCCTCAACGGTGACCACACCGTCCTTGCCGACCTTCTCCATAGCACCGGAGACCATCTCGCCAACCTCAGGGTCGCGGGAGGACACGGTGGCCACATTGGCAATCTCCTTGGCGGAGCTTACTTCGGTGGCGCGGTTCTGGAGGAGCTCAACAACCTTCTTGGCACCGGCCTCGATGCCACGGTTGAGCTCAATTGGGTTAGCACCGGCGGCCACATTGCGCAGACCCTCATTGATGAGAGCTTGTGCAAGCAAGGTGGCGGTGGTGGTGCCATCGCCAGCAATATCATTGGTCTTGACTGCTACAGACTTCACCAGCTGTGCGCCAAGATCCTCAAAAGGCTCATCCAGATCAATCTCACGGGCGATGGTCACACCATCATTGGTGACCAGCGGGCCGAGATACGGGCGGCCAAGGACCACATTACGGCCACGTGGGCCAAGGGTTACCTTGACGGCATTAGCAAGAATATCTACACCAGCCTGGATGCCCTTACGTGCTTCTTCATCGAATGCTAAGAGCTTTGCCATAGGTGATTACTTCTCCACTACTGCGAGAATGTCACGCTGGCTGAGGATGAGGTACTCCTGGCCTGCGTACTTGATCTCGGTGCCGCCGTAACGGGAGAAGACCACAACATCGCCTTCAGCGACATCGAGTGGGACGCGGTTACCCTTTTCGTCGAAACGGCCTGGGCCAACGGCGATGACGGTAGCTTCCTGTGGCTTTTCCTTAGCGGAATCAGGGATAACCAGACCCGAAGCGGTGGTGGTCTCAGCCTCGTTGATCTGAACGAGAATCTTGTCCTCAAGCGGCTTGATCTTTACATTTGCCACGGTTTATTCCTCCATAAAAGAGCGTATACAAACTAGTACTTCGGTCGGTGCCACAGCCGTCGTCGCGGGTGAACAACTGTAGTTACTCAACTAGTTAGCACTCTACCCGCATGAGTGCTAAGTGCGCCACTTTGTTCGCTCTAGGCGAAGAAAGCCCTGAATACCACGCGGGTATCCAGGACTATCAACAGGAAAGTTTAGGAGTTTGGCGACGCATTAATTGCGGTGCGGTAATCCGACAAGCTATTGACCATCTGCAGAGTATAGCCGGCTTGGGCGGCATCCTGGAAGATAGCATTCAGGGAAACCGCGCGCATAAGCCTGTTCTTGGAGGAGAAGGTATCAATAATGCCGAGTGGGACAAAGCCCTCCGAGGTAAAGGCATAGGCTGGGCCACCAAGACTGTAGTTCAAAGAGGAATCCTCGCCATCGCTATAGGTAATGGGGGAACCGGTCAGGGTGCTTGGGTTTTCCAGCTGGGTGAAATAACCGTAGATGTAATTATCGGTACCAAGCCAGGCCATAGTGTCCTGGGCTTGGATTGATACAGCACACTGCTCACCGGCACCAATACCGACCATGCAGATTCGGCGCAGGGTAGTCGTGCCATTTTCGGAACGGTCACTGCGGTAATCGGATGGGTTACCAATGGCAAGCCAGTTAGTCTTATTTGTACCTTCGCCCGCGGTAACAAGACCTTGAGCCTCAGGAGTATTGTTGGTGGATCCTGCGAAGTCTGCAGGGACAAAGAAGCCACTGCTATCACCGAAAAAATTGGCCGAGGTGCTAACAAACTGCGGATTCGTTGCGCCCACTTTAATAGTCGGATAAACCAGGGTGGTGAAGTTCTTCTCAAGTTCAATCAGGGCGTAATTTGGCTTGGTGCTCTGTACGTTGGCCTGCTGGTTATTAGCCACATAGGCTACAGAACCAATCTTGGAATCACCAGAAGTACCCATGGTGTAAACGTCCACGCCAACTTCCTTGGCAAAACTGCCGGAGGTAATGGCATAAACCTTTCCGGTCTTCACATCCTTGACAATAAAGCCGAGGCTGCCCACATTGGTTGGGGTTGGATCAGCATTGACGTACTTGGCCACGCGGTCACCGGAGAACAGTGGCATACCTGGGCGCACACCCGCTGGGCGGAAGATGCTAGCTGGGTAATTTGTGCCGGCGCGGGTTGGGTCAAGAGCAAAATAGCGGGAATTATCCGACCATGCCTTGGTGCTCGCAGGAGTTGTGTTATTAGAGGAGGAACCAAGGAATGAAGAGCCGCCGAAAGAAGACCCGCTCGAACCTGCTGCCCATGCTTCATTGGAAACAGCCGCAGTACTAAGGCTCAAGAACGACGCAACTGCCAGGGCAGAAAGAATTGCGCGGGTAGTCTTCTTCATATTCATAAAGTTATTTTAACAAACTTGTGGGACATCGGCCTCAAGCGAAGGATCCGTACCAATTGCCCATGGGCTTGGGGCCGCACCAAGCAGTACTCGCTGGGCAGTCAAGGTGGCAATCATAATGCCATTATCGGTGCAATAACTAAATTTTGGCACGCGCAACTCTACCCCGGCGCTCCTAGCACGGGCCTCAGCCAGGGCACGCAGGCGCGAATTTGCAGAGACACCGCCACCAATCATAAGGACAGGGGCACCCGTATCCTTGCAGGCAGCAATAGCCTTCGCGGTCAAAACATCCGCCACTGCTTCCTGGAAGGAAGCGCAGACATCGGCAATATTAATCTCACGGCCTTCTGCTTCTGCCGTTTCGACGAATCTTGCCACAGCCGTCTTCAAACCAGAGAAGGAAAAATCATAGGCAGGATCGGACTTCTTTGACAATGCGCGTGGGAAGCGAATGGCCTTGCGGTCACCCTCCTGTGCGAGCTTATCGATAATCGGGCCACCAGGATAGCCAAGGCCAAGCAGGCGGGCCACCTTATCATAGGCCTCACCGGCGGCATCATCGAGGGTGGAGCCCAGAAGTTTCATCGGGGTGCCAGCCCCATTGACTTCAAGGATCTCCGTGTGACCACCGGAGACCAACAGGGCCACGGCGTGCTCGATGGGTTCGGATTCAAGATTTGACACGGCCACATGCCCTGCCAGGTGATTTACACCATAGAAGGGTACTTCCCAGGCAGCCGCATAGGCCTTAGCGGCTGAGGCACCAACGAGCAAGGCACCTGCAAGACCAGGGCCCACGGTGGCACCAACCACATCGGGCTTTTCAATGCCGGCCTCCGCTAGGGCCTCACGCATTACTGGCACGATGGATTCAAGGTGGGCGCGGCTGGCAATTTCTGGAACCACGCCACCGAAACGTGCATGTTCCTCCATGGAGGAGGCAATGATGTTGGCCACTGGGTGGATGGTGTTGTTTTCGTCGATACGCACAATGCCGACGGCAGTTTCATCGCAGGAGGATTCAACGCCAAGAACGTACATTAACTTTCCTTCTTTTGTGCTGGACGGACCATGGTGTAGGCGTGGGCGCCGGAGGGCTGATAGTAGTTTTTGCGCAGCCCCTCAATATCGAAGCCGTGTCGCTCGTAGAGGCGGATGGCAGTGAAGTTATCATTGCGCACCTCAAGGAAGCAGGGGCCCGCGTAGCTATCGACGATCTCCATCATGGAACTCATCAAAAGCGTGCCAATTCCGCACTTTTGATACTCGGGATCGACGGCAATATTGTGGATTTCAAACTCGGGGTCTTTATTGCCGAGTTTACTAAGGATGCTGTATCCCAGCAGGTAATCGGGCCTCTCAGGTAAAATCGCAACCAATGGGAGGTTATGCGGGGTGGAAAATTCGGCATTAAATGCTGCCTCGGACCACGGATCCTCTTCGGCAAATAGTAGCTGCTCGAGTTCCACCATGCGGGGGATGTCGATGGGTGCGCCGGGGCGAATAATTATCTCACTCATGGGATGGCCTTCTTGATGTTCTGGGGCACAGTGGCATCAGGTCGTCGCAGGTAGAGGGGCACGACAGGTAAAATTGTATTATCAAAGTCGGCCACGGCCTCGGCCAAACCGAGTGGATCTGGGCTTGCTGGGAGGAAGTTAAGCTCCGGGTTACGGGCGAGGAAAATCTCGCGCAAGCGTGGCGGATTTTCTGGCACGGCAAGGGTAGTCGCGCGTAGTTCTAGTTCTTCTGGTTTGATGACTTCTGGGTCGCTAATGCGGTTGCCCGCCTCATCATAGGTGGCGCTATAGACCTCACGGCGGCGCGCATCAGTGGCTACTTGCAGTGCCCCTGCACCGTGCTTACGGCGTGCGGTATTAGCGATAGCATCCGAGGAACAGACTGGGTAGACGGGAATGCCGCGGGCATCAGCAATGGCGATGCCGGTTGCCATGCCCACGCGAAGGCCGGTAAAGGGGCCGGGTCCTTGGCCTAGCACTACCCCATCCACATCCCCGAACGTGCGACTTGTTTGAACAAGAGCATCTTGGATTGTGGGGACTAATTGCTCGTTATGATCGCGACAATTTAACCGCGAGTGGTCTATGACCAGCTCAAACGCAGAGTCACTATGATTCACGAGACCCACAATGAGGTCTGGGGTTGAGGTGTCGATCGTGAGAAGAAGCACGTATTCAGTCTACTAGCTCAAGGCTTGTTTTTCTTCGACGGTGATAATGCGGGCCTCGGAGTCGGGGTCCTCCCTGAAGGCCGTATCGCGGTCAAAGTGGATAAGAGTGTAGTGGGTAGCCAGGCTTTCCATAAACTGGCCGCCCCACTCAGCCACCACGACGGAGTCTTCAATCTCGGAGTCGAGGTCCAGGGATTCCAGGGCATCGAGCGGGTCGGTGCCATTATCCAACAGACGGTAAGCATCCACATGGATAAGGTTCGGGCCATTTTCATTTGACTTGTGCAGACGAGCTATGACAAATGTGGGGGAGCTAATGCGACCCTTGACATTGAGGCCACGGGCAAAGCCCTGGGTGAAGGTAGTCTTACCCGCACCCAAGGGGCCGTCGAGGATATAGAGTTCACCGGCCTTGGCCTTTGCGCCAAGGCGTTCACCTAGGGCCTGGGTTTCTTCCCGTGTCTCACAGCGAAAACTCTCCACCGCATCCTCCTTGTATAGCGAGTTCAGAAAATGCCTGCTAGTCGTTGATGTAATGACGAATTATACGCCCGTGCGGCATGCAGACCAGCTCATAGTTGATGGTGCCAATGGCCCGAGCAAGCTCGGTGGCACTCATGCCGCCGACGCCAAAGATAATGGCTTCATCACCAATATTGACACTTGGGTCATTGCCAAGATAGACCACGAATTGGTCCATGCAGATTCGGCCAACCTGGGGGTAGCGCTTGCCATTAATGGTGACTTCCAGGTGGCCCTGAACGGAGCGTGGAAGCCCATCGGCGTAACCAACAGGAACCACCGCAGTATACCCATCGGCGGGGGCTTCCCAGGTGTGGTTATAGGAGACGCGCTCCCCTGCCTTAATCTCCTTGACCACAGTCACACGACCACAAAGACTCATGGCTGGTTCAAGCTCAATTGGCGGATTATCCACTGGGCTTAGACCATAGATGCAGACACCGGGACGCACCATTTGGTAGCGCAATTCAGGGTGAATAAGCACTGCTGGGCTATTGGACATGTGGTGGGTCTTATTAGTGCCACCCATAGCCTCGAGTTCAGAAATCGCCTGTTCAAAGGCCTGTTGCTGCAAAATTACACTCGGATCGCCCGGTCGTTCACCGCTTGCCAGGTGGGTAAAAAGACCACTGATTTTCTCTTGTTCAAACAAGGAGAATACTTCAGTCCAGTGTTCCTTGCGCACGCCACCGCGAAGCAGACCGGTATCCACCTTGATGTCCACCTGCGCGCCGTACTTTACCGCCACGCGGGCATGCTCAAGGCTGCTAATACCGAGCCGGATATTCTGCGCCACAGCTTCCTTGACCTGCTCAGTATTCTCAGGCAGCCAGATCCAGCACAGGATGGGGGCGGTGATACCGGCGCGTCGCAAAGCCAAAGCCTCAGGCAGCGTGGCCACACCAAGCTGATCAGCCCCGTGGGCGAGGGCCGTGCGAGCCACCTCGACGGCACCATGACCGTAACCATCGGCCTTCACAATAGCCATGAGCTGGGTTTTTCCCACAAAAGCCTTAAGGCGCTCGACATTGCGACCAATAGCGCCCAGGTTAATGCGGGTATATGAGAGATCCACTGTTATCTCGATTCGAATTTATTCAACGGTGACGGATTTCGCCAGGTTACGCGGCTTATCAATATCAGTATTGCCACATTCCTTCGCGATTCGTGCAGCCAAGAACTGCAGCGGAATAGTAGCCAGCAGCGGCTGCATAATCGTGGAACTCTCCGGGATGCGAATCAACCAGTTAGCATAAGGCTCCACCGCAGTATCGCCCTGCTCAGCAATAACAATGGTCTTTGCACCACGGGCACGAATCTCCTGGATATTGGAGACAATCTTGGAATGCAGCACCTTCACACCGCGCGGGCTAGGAACCACGACCACCACCGGAAGATCCTCCTGGATAAGGGCAATCGGGCCATGCTTGAGCTCACCGGCCGGGAAACCCTCGGCATGAATATAGGCAAGCTCCTTAAGCTTCAGCGCACCCTCAAGGGCGACCGGATAACCAACACCGCGGCCAAGGAAAAGCATGGTTGGAATCGCCCCAAGCTCAGTGGCAATTTCCGTCACGGCATCCTCGCACTTAAGAAGCTCATCAATTTTTGCCGGAATGGACTCAAGACCAGCCCAAATCTCCGCAATCTCATCCGGATACTTGGTGCCCTTGGCCTGGGCGAGCGCAAGGCCAAGAATATAGTTGGCGGCAATCTGGGAGATAAAGGCCTTAGTGGAAGCCACCGAAATTTCTGGGCCAGCATGTGTATACAAGACAGCATCAGATTCGCGTGGAATCTGGGAGCCATTGGTATTACAAATGGCCAGCACCTTGGCATCCTGGGCCTTAGCGTGGCGCAGGGCCTCCAACGTATCAGCGGTCTCACCGGACTGGGAAATAGCCACCACGAGCGTGCGGGCGTCCAAAACAGGGTCGCGGTAGCGGAATTCGGAAGCCACCTCAATTTCGACCGGAATACGGACCCAGTGCTCAATGGCATACTTGGCCAGAAGACCGGCATGGTAGGCCGAACCGCACGCAACCACGAAGACCTTATCAATAGCCTTCAAATCGGCATCGGTGAGGTTCTGCTCATCAAGGACCACGCGGCCATCAATAAAGTGGCCGGCAAGGGTATCACGTACGGCGGCTGGCTGCTCATGAATCTCCTTATTCATGAAGGAGTCATAGCCATCCTTCTGGGCGGCGGCCAGGTCCCAGTCAATAGTAAATGGGGAGCCTTGGGCTGGGGTGCCGTCGAAATTGCGCAGCTCATAGCTATCTTTGTGCAAAATCACCACGGTATCCTGGCCGAGTTCCACCGCATTGCGGGTGTACTCAATGAAGGCCGCAACATCAGAACCGAGGAACATTTCGCCCTCACCCACGCCAATAATCAGTGGGGTGGAACGCCTAGCCGCAATGATGGTGTCCGGGTGATCCGCATGGACAAAGAGCAGAGTGAAAGCACCCTCAAGGCGGTTAAGGACCTTCAATGCGGAGGCCTCAAAATCACCGGCGGTCTCACCCTCGTTATAAGCAATAGCCAGCAGGTGGGCTGCAACCTCAGAGTCAGTTTCGGACTTTAGCTCCACGCCGGAATCAATGAGTTCCTGGCGCAGCGGGCTGAAGTTTTCAATAATGCCATTGTGAACAATGGCCACCTTGCCATCAAAAGAGAGGTGCGGGTGGGCATTGGCATCAGTGGGGCGACCGTGGGTTGCCCAGCGCGTATGGCCAATAGCCGTGGTACCAGGGAAGGAATCCTCCCCCTTGTGCTCAATAAGTTCGGCCAGATTATCAATCTTGCCGGCGCGCTTAACAATATTAATATGGTGGGCATTGTCAACCACAGCCACACCAGAAGAATCATAACCGCGATATTCCATTCGCCTAAGCGCCTCAACTGCGAGTTTGAGGCCTGGACGAGTTCCAACATAACCGACGATTCCACACATGCTCTCCAATCTACCGTACTACGCGCGCTAATTCACATACGCATGCCGGAAACCGCTAAACTGGAGAGTTGATAAATCCTCAGACTGAAGGAAAAGGGCTCGTGGCTGAAAATACAGTTGATATTACGAAACTTGTTCAGAAGCTTTCTAAGCGCGGTCCGCACCATGTTTTGTGCGGCGACCTGCAATATGCTGGGCTTCCTGGCAAGGTCTACACTCCGGCTGAGGGTACTGCCCTGCCGGCTGTGGCCTTTGGTCATGATTGGATGACCGGCGTGCACCGCTACCATCTGACCTTCAAACACCTGGCTTCCTGGGGCATTGTGGTTGCGGCCCCTGATACGGAAAAGGGCTTTAACCCTGACCATGATGGTTTTGCCATGGATCTGCACACCGCTATTGATGTGCTGGCTGGCGTGCGTCTTGGCCACGGTAAGATTACTGTTTCCCCTGGTAAGCTCGGCATTATTGGTCACGGCATGGGCGGTGGTTGCGCTGTTTTGGCAGCTTCTCGACGCTCCGATCTTCGCGCCGTTGCTGCCCTCTACCCTGCTGCTACGAATCCTGATTCCTATGTGGCGGCCCGTTCTGTGCGTACCAAGGGTCTTGTGATTGGTTCCTCGGAGGACCAGATTATTTCCGCTGGTGACCCCGCTAAGCTTGCACAGAATTGGACTGGCGATGTGGTCTACCGTGAAATTAAGGGCGGCACCCAGAATGGCTTTGCTGAGGGCATTGTGACCCGTGCTCTGATGGGTATGGGCCTTCCACAGCATGCTCAGCAGGAGCGTGCCCGTGCGCTACTGACTGGATTTTTGCTTGCTACCCTTGATGAGCAGCATAAATATGATGCCTTCACTAATGATCATTCGGAGGCTAAGAAGGTGGAGACTTTCACCAAGGGCTCGTTGATTGCCCTTGGTGATAATCTCGCCCTTCGCCACCGTGGTAGTGGCCCGCTTCTAGGTAGTGTGGATAACCCGCTGACCAATAGCCCACTGGCGGCTAATAAATTGCCATTTGGCCGTTAGGCTCCGGCCCTTCATCGGGATTCCGTTTATTCCTCTTAGGCCCGCATCGGTAGCTCGCCCCTAGGACCCCATGGACCAGGGTGCGCTTGCGCCTTTGCGGGCTTCGGTCATTCTCGACCCCATACTCATCCACACCCTCATCGCGACTTGTCTGAACAAGATCATCGACCTTTTTCACACTATAGGGCCTGGCGACAATATCGTAGAAATAATTGTCCTTCGTGAATTCTGAAGGATATGTCTGGCACGGGGCCAGTGGGGTGAGTGGCTCCGCCTTCACATGGCGCGATTTGCGGGGCTGACCACCAAATCCACGCTGAATCTTATCTGTCATGTCCAACGACCTGCTTTCCTAATTCGTGGTCCCGCTGGCACACAGGCCGCTGCGGGTGCATTTGTGGCCTCGGCTGGGGCTGCCGGGGCTTGGGTTGGGATTGGATTTACCGCGGCTGCGGGGGCCACCACTGGCCCACTGCCACCACCGCTATAGCCTGCCCCACGGGTGATTGGGGCGCTTGCCGGAGTTGATTTTATTGCAGCATTGCCGGCCTGACCTGCACCATTGGAACCTCCCCTATCTTGTGGCGGTTCTGGAGTGGCTGCTGGTGCATGCTCTGGTGCCGGTGCTGGTGGCGGCGGTGGTGGGTCAGCAACCGGTGCTGCTGCGGCCGGTTCTGGTCCTGGCAGCGGTGCTCCAAATGGGATGATTCCTTGGCTTGTAAGGAAGTCAGCCAAGGCTTTACCAAGACCACCAAGAAGCGCCCCGATACCGACAATGCCAAGCAGCGCTGCCGGATTATTGAGCAGACCACCGCGTGGCCCCTCCTCCTCGCTGTTTTCTTCCTCAGGCTTCTCCTCAGGAGTTGGCAGCTCACCAGAGCGCAGCTCAGCCTCAATCGGCTCCTGAGAATTCTCCTCAGGCTTTTCTTCAGCCTTAGGCTCGGAATTCTCTTCCTTCCTTCCTCTCTTCCT
>JAUMUD010000003.1 GCA_030530875.1 Corynebacterium sp. | reverse complement strand
CTAGCCGCCTAACCGCATTTAATTAACCGAGCCCAACTTTTGGGGTTCAGTTCATTAAGTTCCGGCCTTTTGCGTTCTCAGGACTTATTCTGCCTCAGCAATCTCCTTGATTGCCTTGAGGGTGGCTGGGATGCCAGCGAGGGCAGCTTGGCGGCGATCCTCGAGCTGGGCTTCCCACTGGTCGCCCCACTTCTTCTTGAAGAACTCCACACCGTACTCGGTGAGCTGCCAGTGCTCAGTGAGGGTAGAACCTTCACCATTTGGCTCAATGGTATAGCCCCAGCGGGCCACACCACCGGAAACCTCCCAGGTGAACTCACGTGGACGGTCAGCAACAGTCACCACAGATTCAGTATCCCAGATGCGGGAAGGGTTGACATTATGGCCCAGGATGATGGAGCCAACAACGGCAACTTTTTCCCCGCCCTTAAGAGAGGCGCTTTGCACGACAGGGGACCACTCGCCAGTGCGGGTGACGTCGCTTACCATGTCGTAGAGAGCCTCAGGGGCAATGTTGATGTCGATACTTTGCTTGGCGCGGAAGTCTTCAAGATTCATGAGCCCGATTATACGCTTCCTAGGAGCGACGACCGCCACCGAAGCCACCGGCCTGACCACGGCCACCCATGGTGGAGGAGGTGGCAGTATCAGCGGTCACAGTGGTGGAGGTGCTACCGGCGGTCACAGTGTAGGTGGAGCCGCTGGTAACAGATGGGGAGGAGTACTGGACCAGACCGAAGGTCTTCAGGGCAGTGGTGGTAGCAAGAACATTGCCACTGGAGTCCTTCACAGTAATGGTGGTGCCAGCATTGCCGCTCACATTGGCAGCAATCCAACCCTGGGAGGAGCTGGTGGATGGGTTAACTGGCATATCAGCCGTACCAACAGCCAGCAGGGTGCCACCGGTAATCAGGTACGTGCCGTTGGTATCCAGGGAGCCATTGCCGCCGGTGGATGGGCCCCAGACGGTGGTATTACCACCACTGATGGTGAGGCTACCGTTGGAGTCAATACCATCGCCCTCAGCGTTGACCACGATAGTGCCACCGGAGATATTGATCTGCTCGCCGGTGTCCTGGTCACCGCCACCACCCATGCCACCACCCATCTGGCCTGGGCCAAAGGCAGCATACTGGGTATTAGCAGAGGTGGAGCTATTATCAGCGAAGCTGTAGGTGAGGTCGCTCGAGGAGCTCTGGAAGGCCGAGGAACCGAAGTTCCAGATAGAGGAACCGGAGACCACGCTGTCACCATTGCTCTGCGTGGTGGTAGTGGAGGAGCTACTCGAGGAACTTGCCTTGCTGCTACCAGAAGAAGTGGAGTTGCCACTGTTGCTGGTGTTGCTAGTGGTGGTGCTGGTGCTGGTGGAGCTCAAGTTATCAGAGGTGTGCTGACTACCAGTATTGGAGCCAGAGCCATTAATACCATCATCGGAGCTAGTCACATTGACCGTGCCGGCGCTGATATTGACCAGACCACCCTCAATGCCCTCATTGGACTGAGTGATGGTCACATTCGCACCATCAATATCATTGGCGACCTCAGCATGGACACCATCATCGCCGGTGGCAATGGTGATATTACCGCCGCTCAGACGTGTCGCACCATTGGAGTGGATACCATCATCAGCGGTGTTGATATTGAGCGTGCCACCCTCAACAATGACATACCAATCAGACTTGAGGCCCTTTTGCGCCACATCATCATTCTTACTGGAGCTAGCGCCACCACCAGCGGTAAGGTTCAAAGTACCGTCGGAAACAAAGACGCCGGAATAACCAACCACCGCATTACCGGTGGAGTTCACAGTAATGGTGCCACCCTGAATATCCACATAACCCTTGGCCGCATCATCGTCCTTATTGGAGACAATGCCATCATCACCAGAGGTGATATTCAACGTACCATCGGCAATAGTCAGGGAGTCCTTGCCCTTCATACCATCCTCACCGGCAGTCACATTGATGGTGCCGGAAAGAACATAAAGGTCATCCTTAGAGTAAATACCATCAGCGCTAGGGGCATTGACAGTCAAGGTACCCTCACCGGAGAGGGTCAAGTCCACAGCGGACCAAATACCAGCATCATAATCATCAGAACTGGTAGCAGAAGAATTCACAGTATTGGTCGTGCCAGACTCGGTATAAATAGAGACCTTATCGGCGCTAATGATATTAATGCCATCCATGGTGGCATTATCAAGAATCAGGACGACCTTATCCTCATCGCCAGCATTAACCGTAATGGTGCCATGGGTACCAGAAATACGGTACACGCCAGCAGCGTTGATCTCATCGCCACTCAAGTCCTGCGCATCAGACTCACTCCACTTCGAGTCCTTATACTTACTTGCCTCATGAAGACTAGCCAGCGCATCCGAAATAGTCGGAGGATTAGCAGTATCATAGCTTGTCGAGTCCACCGTGGTCGCAGCCGTAGCCACCGGGGCAGCAGCGTCATTAGTTGCCACATAGGCACCACCAGTACCAAAAGCCAATGCCAGGGCGAAAATAGAACCCATAGCCTTCTTAGAAATCTTCATTTTTACTCCTTAAACTGTCTGTGTGTCTGAATGAAAATACTTCTTTAGTACGCGATTCCACCGATTATGTGGCAGCGACGGATCCAAAGCCGCCATCCCCGTACCAAATTTGGAAATCTTCTGCGGGCGGTGCCCACCGGCCCATAATTGCTTATCCACCACACTAGGGCTCGACCCGGACTTGGTCTCCACAATCACCAAACCTGGCACTGTGAGATAAGTCCCCGCCACATTCTCCCAATCACAATGGGTATCAATCGTAGCCCGGCCACCATCCTGCATTAGCAAAGTGGAACGCTCATAAGAACCCCACAAGGTCGGAATCAAAGGCTCATCCAGCCCAATCTTTTCCCGCACCCACGGCTCGGCCGCACCCAAGGAATTGTGCTGCGCAGCATCCCAGTCAACCTCAACACGCTCCTTGACCGTAACCCCACGCGCACCCCTGGCTTTGACCTCCACAAAGGCCGCCTCAGTGTCCATATACTGGCGAATCCTCACCTTAAACTTTCGCCGGCGCGGATGGGCCGCCATATAAAAACTCCGACCATCAGGGTTATCAAAATACACCGAGCGATACTTTTGTGAGCGCGAACCATCAATTTCCAAAACTCGTGTTTTCTCATCGAGCTTTTCGACGATCCCCTCACAGTCCCTCTCCCACATCACATATTTCCTATCCACGCGAGTGAGCATGGCAGCCTGGGCAACCAGCTCCTCCAAAGAAATAGGGGAGAGATGAGAAAGACCCATCAATTCCTGCTTAAGCATAGATTTTCTCTTGAGCAAGACCCGCAGTCTCAATACGAACATTGGTGTTCACACGAGCGTTAATGAGCGTGGAATCATTAACCATATCGAGCTTGACAATATCGACACCCACAACCTTGAAACCAAGCATGCGCTCAGCCTCAGCAGTAATCTCCTGCGGATTCGACAGGGCACGGTCCAGCTGAATCTGCATGCTAGTCGCACCAAAGCGGGCAAAGAGACCAGTATCCACCACAGCCAAGACTGCAACCATCAAAACAATCATGCCAATGGACATTGGGCTTGGAATAGCAGAGAGGCTAGAAATCATTGCGATGGCGAGAGAAGAGAAGTAGTACGCAACCTCGCGCTGGGAGATTTCGTCGGAACGCAAGCGGATAATGGACAGAACACCAAAGAGGCCCAATCCAAGACCAGCGCCCGCGGCACTATTGGCGAGAACCTCGGTGACCGCCAAAACACCGATATTGACACCAAGGAAGGCGACAACCAAATCTGCGCGACGATGCTTCGGGAAATAAACACCGAAGACCAAAATTGCAATGGCAATAATATCGACAGCTACCATCATATCGACATCATCCTTTCAAAAGTCCTGTGTATGTGTTACTTCTATTCTGAGCTCCCCAACTGGGACAAAGCTGGTAGCAGATCTGAAAATAATTATGGGAGATCTAATAGATTGCTAGAGTGATACAGGAAGCTCACAGCAAACACTCGGATTTCTGAATTTTGGTAGGATATAGAGCGCTTTTACTGAAAACTTTCCGGGAATATTTCCAATCCCGTAACGCAAGAAAGGATCCACCCGTGCCAGAAAATGGCTCCACCACGGATCTCTACCGCGATTTTCTCTTAGTAGGCACCGGCGCAGCCCTAGGGGCACTCATCCGCTACGGCCTCAACCTCTGGATACCCGGACTCTGGGGAATTTTGCTTATCAACGCCCTGGCCTGCGCCATCATGGGCATAAAGAAACACGGCCCCTTTATTGGCACAGGCCTCCTTGGCGGAATGAGCACCTTTAGCACCTATATTGCCTTTGCCCATGGCAACCTGCTCTATGCCGTACTCACCATAATTGTGAGCGTTGCTGCCTATTTGATTACTAATACCTACGTGGCCCCATATCTTGCCAATAGCACCGAGGAGGCCGAGCAATGACCATTATCTCCATTATCATCGGCGCCTTTATCGGTGGTTGCATCCGCTATGGCCTCACCCTTTGGGCCAATGCACACAGCGGGAATGCGCGCCGGGCTACCTTCGGGGCCAATATGATTGCCTGCCTGGTGCTGGGCCTTGTCTCCCACGGGGCTTTTCTTGCCACCGGCCTATGTGGTGCGCTTTCTACCTGGTCGACCCTGGCCAAGGAGCTTGGCACACTCATCCAGGCCCGCGATTATCGCACGGCCTGTGCCTATGGGCTTCTTAGTGTCATTTGTGGACTTATCCTCTTTAGCCTTGGTGCACTCATTCATAATGCATAAAGGCAGGTTTCCCGCTAAAATACCAATAGATTAAAAGAGTAGAAGTATAGAAAGGCCCACGGTGGCAGAAGAAAATAGGAATCGCGGCGGTAAAAAGCCTGGTAATAGGAATACGCAGCGACGTAATCGCCCACAATTCAAGAGTAATCGCGGTGGCGAAAAGCGCCAGCATGGTGCACATGCCCAGCGCCCAGGCTTCCGTGAGGAGCGTATCAAGGCCCGCGTAAACGAGCCCCAGATCCCATCCGATATTACGGCCGATCTGCTCGACCCAAGCATCCTGCAGGACCTTCGTTCCCTCTCGCGCGATAACCGCGAAATGGTAGCAAAGCACATGGCAGCCGCTGCCGACTTCATGGATGAGGACCCACAGCGTGCGCTTAAGCATGCCCGTGCCGCTAAGGACCGTGCCGGCCGTATTGGTGTGGTACGTGAGACCTGCGGTATTGCCGCCTACCGTGCCGGTGAATGGAAAGAAGCCTTGAGTGAGCTGCGAGCTGCCCGCCGTATGAGCGGTGGCCCAGGCCTGCTTGCTGTGATGGCTGACTGTGAGCGTGGCTTGAACCAGCCAGAGCGCGCCATTGCTATTGGTCAGAGCCCTGAGGCTGCCCAGCTTGACCAGGATTCCCGTATGGAACTGGCCATTGTTATTGCTGGCGCCCACCGCGACCTGGGTGAAAACCTGCAGGCCATGAGCGTACTTGAGGAGCTCGGTTTGGATAATCTCCCAGGCGAGTCCGGTGCGCGCGTCTACTACTTCTACGCCGATATTCTGGCCGAACTTGGCCGCACCGAAGAGGCCCGCAGCTATTTTGAAAAGGCTGCAGCCCAGGATGAATATGAGCTTCTCGACGCCACCGACCGACTCAAGGAACTGTCCAAGTAATCATGTCCACTCTTCTTTCTACCTACGACGCCCTCCTTTTTGACCTCGACGGTACTGTCTGGAAGGGCGGCGCCCCAATCCCTAACGCTGTTGAGACCATCAACCAGGCTGCCACCACCGGCATTGGCATTATGTACATCACCAATAATGCCTCCAATGCGCCGCAGGTTGTGGCCGATAAATTGGGTGCGATGAATATCTCCACCGATGCAGCCCATGTCATGACTTCTGCTCAGGCTGCCATTGAGCTGGCCGCCCAGCACCTGGCCCCCGGCACCAAGGTGCTCGTTCTTGGCACCGACTCCTTTAGGGATCTGGCCCGTGCTGCGGGCTACGAGGTTGTCTTTAGTGCTGATGATGCCCCTGAGGCTGTTTTCCACGGCCATAACCCTGAGACTGGTTGGGCCCAGCTTTCCGAGGCCGCCCTGGCTATCCAGCGTGGTGCCCGCTATTTTGCCTCCAATCTCGATGCCACCCTGCCACAGGAGCGTGGCAATATGGTTGGCAATGGCTCCATGATCCAGGCCGTTGTCCACGCCACCGGTGTGGTGCCTACCTCCGCTGGTAAGCCTCAGCCACCAATGTTCCACTCGGCTGCCGCCAAGCTTGGCGCCACCAAACCACTGGGTGTGGGCGATCGCCTCGATACTGATATTGCTGGTGGTAATGCTGCCGGCTATGATTCGCTCCATGTACTTACCGGTGTTTCCGGCCACTATGCGCTGCTTAACGCTAAGCGCGCCGAGCGCCCGAGCTTTATCGGTGCAGACCTCACCGCCCTCAATGAGGCGCCTGAGGACCTGGCCCCTCATGCCCAGGGTGGCTTCACTGCTTCCGCTAATGGCAATGTCATCACCCTCAGTGGTGGCTCTGCTGACCAGCCCGCTGACCATTTGGCAGCCCTTCGTACTGTTTTGGCCCTTGCCTGGCAGGAAGACCGCACCGATTGGGAAGTAAAGGCCGAAGGTGCCACCGCACAGTCCGCCCTGGAGCAGTGGTGGTAAGTGGGCACCACCGCAATTGATGAACTCCTAGCACAGAGCCCAAGCACCCTGGAGGAAGAAGCCCAGCTTCTTTCCCAGGCCCATGAGCTCATTCACTCCTGGCTTAGCGGGGAGGGCCCACGTGGCTAAACCAAAACTCCACCGCCTTGATGCTGAACTGGTGCGCCGTAAGATTGTGCGCTCCCGCACCCAAGCCCAAGAACTTATCAAAGATGGCCACGTCTATGTGGCCGGCATGAAAATCACCAAGCCCGCCTCCCAGGTTGATGGCGATGTCTCCATCAAACTCGACACTAACCCCGAGGATGACTGGGCAAGCCGTGGTGCACATAAGCTCCTTGGCGCCATTGAGGCTTTCGACGTCGACTTTAGCGATCTGCGCGTCATGGATGCTGGTGCCTCCACCGGTGGCTTTACCGATGTGTGTCTGCGCCACGGCGCCAAAGAAGTTCTCGCCATTGATGTGGGCTATGGCCAGCTGATTTGGCGTCTCCAAAATGACCCCCGCGTGCGCGTTTTCGACCGCACCAATATCCGCACCATCACGCCAGAAACCATCGGCATGTGCGATGCCATGGTGGGTGACCTTTCCTTCATCTCCCTGGAACTCACCCTCCCACCCATCGTCGCCTGCCTCAAAGACGGTGCCTTCCTGCTTCCCATGGTCAAGCCCCAATTCGAGGTCGGCAAGGAACGCCTCGGAAGTGGCGGAGTGGTGCGCAGCCCCGAACTTAGGGCGGAAGTCACAACCCACATCGCTACCTTTGCGCAGTCCTGTGGGCTAAGCTTGAAGGCAGTAGCTGCCTCACCACTACCAGGCCCCAGTGGCAATGTGGAATATTTCCTCCACCTGGTCAAAGATGGTGGCACCACTGCGAAAACCGAAGAAGAAATTGCCGCCATGGTTGAAAAAGCCGTGGCAGAAGGACCACAGTAATGGAAATTCTCCTCGTCCCTCATGTCGGACGCGTTAGCAACCTTGAATCCGCCATTGTTGCCGCCTGCATGCTTGAAGCCGCAGGAATCCAAGTACGAGTCGATACTGACCACGAAGCCTTCGCCCGCTTCCCCCAAGGGGTTGGCGATGCAAGCCTGATTATCTCCCTTGGTGGTGATGGCACCTTCCTGCGCGCCGCTGATATGGCCCGCCCCAAAAACCTCCCAGTGCTGGGCATTAACCTCGGCCACGTAGGCTTCCTCGCGGAATGGGAACATGACTCCCTCGAAGAAGCCATTAGGCGAGTCATTGCCGGCGACTACCGCATTGAGGACCGCACCACCCTCGACATTGCCATCGGCGACCAGCACGGCTGGGCCCTCAATGAAGCCAGCGTGGTCAATAACGACAACACCCGTGGCGTGCTCGATGCTGAACTCGCCATTGATGACAGGCCTGTTTCCGGCTTTGGCTGCGATGGCATTATTGTCTCCACCCCCACCGGCTCCACCGCCTACGCCTTTAGTGCCGGCGGCCCCGTGCTCTGGCCAGAACTCGACGCCCTGCTGGTCGTCCCCAATAACGCCCACGCACTCTTCGCACGCCCACTGGTCATTGGCCCAGATTCCAAGGTAGAAATCCGCGTTCACACCCCAGCCCGTGTGGCCCTCGATGGTTACCGCTCGCTCGACATGCCCGCTGGCTCCACGGTTACCGTGACCAAGGGCGCCCAGCCTGTGCATTGGGTGCGTCTCGACGACTGCCCATTCACCTCCAGGCTCGTGCGCAAATTCCGCCTCCCAACCGAAGGCTGGAGGCAGGTCTAATGCTTCGCGATATCACCATTTCCGACCTTGGCACCATTAGTGGCGCCACGGTCGAATTCGGCCCAGGACTTACCGTGCTAACCGGTGAAACCGGTGCTGGTAAAACCATGGTTTTGAGCAGCCTTCGCCTGTTGTGCGGTAATCGTGCCGATGCCGGCCGTGTCCGCGAAGGGGCAGAACGAGCACTCGTTGAGGGTTCACTAACGCTTACCGAGAATGATGAAGCCTCGCGTGCCGTTGCTGAGGAGGCCGGGGCCTTCGCCGATGAAAATGGTGACTATCTCCTTGCCCGTACCGTCTCGGCCAATGGCCGCTCGCGAGCCCATTTGGGTGGTAGGGCAGTACCAGCAGCAACACTGCAGGAATTTAGCGCACCGCTAATTACCATTCATGGTCAGCACGACCAGATTGCCCTTCTTAACCGTGCCCACCAGCGCGAGGTCCTGGACTCCTTCGACCCAGAACTGCACCAATTGGCCGCCGAGTACCGCCAGGCCTATAAGAATTGGCGCCAGCTTTTCAAGGACTACCGCAACCGCCAATCCATGGCCCGCGAAGCCGCCCA
This sequence comes from Corynebacterium sp., assembly GCA_030530875.1. Taxonomy (GTDB): domain Bacteria; phylum Actinomycetota; class Actinomycetes; order Mycobacteriales; family Mycobacteriaceae; genus Corynebacterium. The sequence goes on along the minus strand of JAUMUD010000003.1, from coordinate 124,280 downwards.
AGAGGCCGACCGCCTGCGCTATTCCATTGAAGAAATTGTCAATATTGACCCCAAGCCCGGCGAAGACACCGAGCTCAATGAGCGCATCCGCCGCCTCCAAGACGCCGATATGCTGCGCGAAAATCTCTCCACCGCCATTGTCGCCATTGACGGGGCCCTTGCCATTGGTACTGGCGATGAACCAGGTGCCTCGGATCTGCTGGGGCAAGCAGCCCAAGCCCTTAAACTCACCGGCGATTCTAATCTTGAAAGTATCGCTAAGCGTATCGGTGAACTCACAAGCCTTCTTACCGATATTAGCGCCGATATTGGCTCCGAACTAGGCTCTCTGCCAACCGACCCTGAGGCGCTTAACCAGGCCCTATCCCGTCAGCATGAGCTCCACGGACTTATCCGTAAATACGCCCCAAGCATTGATGAGGTCCTTGCCTGGAAAACCAAGGCCGAAGAAGATTTGGCTGGGCTTGATACATCACCAGAGGTGATGGAAAGACTCAAAGAGGGAGTGCTCCAAGCCCAAAAGACCCGCGATGAGCTTGGTGCCAAGCTCTCGGCCAAGCGTGCCGAAATTGGCGAAAAGCTAGGCCATGCCGTCACCCAGGAACTCCAGGGCCTTGCAATGAAAGACGTCCAATTCCAGGTCCGCCTCATCCCCCTTCCGTCCAAAACCGAGGGCAAAGTCGGGCATAGCGAGTGGGGTAGTGAAGAGGTCGAATTTGAACTGGGCTACGGCACCCCAAAGCCCCTTGCCCAAGCAGCCTCTGGTGGTGAACTCTCCCGCGTCATGCTCGCCCTTGAAGTGCTCCTAGCCAAGCACTCCTCCTCAACCATTGTCTTCGACGAGGTCGATGCTGGTGTGGGTGGCCGGGCTGCCGTGGAAATTGGCCGAAGGCTAGCACGGCTTGCCACCGACACCCAGGTTATTGTGGTCACCCACCTCCCACAGGTAGCCGCCTATGCCTCCACCCACCTGCACATCTCGAAGGCTGAGGCGACGAGATCTGTCGTCGAAAAGCTCGATGAAGAGCAGCGCATCGAGGAACTATCCCGCATGTTGGCAGGCCTGGATGATACGGAGACTGGTCGCGCCCACGCCTCTGAGCTTTTTGCCAAGGCACAGCAGGAAGTTAGTGCTTTTCAGGCCAAAAATCCGCGCGCCTAGCCCAAAAAACAGCTGATTCGGGGAAAATTTTTCCCATGAGTCATTCTGGAGTAATTCGCGACTGCCGCCCTGGCGCCAAAGGCTTCAAGCGCCTTAACGCCGGGGATTTTGCTGTAGTCGACGCCCCCGACCTAAGCCGCAGCCTGGCCTCCCGGCTGATTGCCGCACGCCCAAGCGTGGTTATCAACCTTGCCCCATTCTCCACCGGGGCCGTGCCCAACTATGGGCCACAAATGCTCGTTGATGCCGGCATCGCCCTTGTCGAAGCCCCAGGACTCGACTTCAAAGACGGCAAAAAGGCCGAAATCTCCGGCGGAGTCTTGAACTATGGGCGCAGCTCCGAGGCCGTGGTCCCTGTCGACCAGGCCCAGCTCGACGCCAATTTTACTGAAGGCCAGCGCAGCCTCGTGGAGCGCATGGAGGCCTTCTTTGGCAACACCATCCAATTCGTTCAGTCTGAATCCCCATTGCTTATCGACGGCCTGGGCATCCCAGATACTGGTATTGATATCGCTGGCCGCAAGGTCATGGTGGTGAGCCCTGGTGCGGATATTAAGCCACTCAAGCGCTTTATTCGCGAATTTAACCCAATCATTATTGGTTGTGATGAGGCGGCCGATATGTTGGTGCGTGCCGGCATTAAGCCACACCTTGTTGTCGGTGACCCAAGTGGCATGAGCAATGAGGCCTTGAAGTGTGGTGCTTCGGTGATTTTGCCGGCTGATCCTGATGGTCATGCCCAGGGTTTGGAGCGCATCCAGGATTTGGGTGTGGGCGCGATGACCTTCCCAGCAGCCTCCAATAATGCTACTGATTTGGCGCTCTTGCTTGCTGGTTATCATGATGCCTCGATGATTATTAACTGTGGGGCGGATTTGAACCTGGCTACTATTTTCCGTGGGGCGGCCGCAGCCACCCCATCTGCTTTGATTGCCCGTGAGACGGTGGCCGAGCGTTTGGTGAGCCAAGAGACTCTGATGGAGCTCTATACGGGCAGGCGTGGCAATGGCTGGTCCTGGTTCTGGGCAGTTGTGGCCATTGCGGTTTGTGTTGCTACCATCTGCTATTTCTACCTATAGGAGAGAAACATGGCGAAGAAAATTAATGCTTCTAGTGGCCGTATGCCAACCCGTATCGCCGGTCTTGCCTTTGGTATTGCCATTGGTGTGGCAGGTGGTTCGCACTTTGCCCATCGTGATGAGCTCAATCAGGTCCAGGCGGATTTGGCCAGTGCTAGCGACCAGTTGCAGTTGGAAAAGGCCACAAACTCTTCTAATGAGTCCTATATCACCGCTTCGGGGCCGGTGATTGTGGCCAATAAGCTCTTTAATGTGCCGGTGATTCTGATGGTGACTGCCGATGCTAACCAGGACGATGTGGCAGCAGTCCAGGGTCTTTTGGGCAATGCCGGCATTGTCAACGCCGGCCAAATTAATCTTGATCCAAGCTTCTTTAACCAGGACAGTGCCGACCAGCTTAATAATGTGGTGACCCAGACTGTGCCAGCTGGTGTACAGATTTCCACTACCAAGCTTGACCCAGGCACTCATGCTGGTGAGGTTTTGGGCTCGGCGCTTCTGCCAGCAGCCAGCGATGCAGATAGGGGACTGGTTCTCAATGCCCTTTCCGCTTCTGGTTTTATCCACACCGATTTGGCCGCGGTCCACGCCACCCCGACTATTGTGCTCATTACTGGAGATGGCGACCAGACTGGTTATCCTGCTGATGCCTTGGCCAATTTTGCCCAGGGCATGGAGGATAAGGGCAGTCAGGTGGTGCTTGCCGGCCGCATTAATAATGCCCAAAATGGTGGGGCCATTGACCAGATTCGTCACCTGGCTGATGCCCACAAGCCAAGCACCGTGGATAATCTTTCCACCCCTGTTGGTCGTATTGGCACAGTTTTGGCTGTGGCCGAGCAGGTCAAGGGTGCACGGGGCGACTATGGTTTGGCATCCAGCGCAAGTGCCGTTTGCCCTCCATTTGTGTTATCATAAAGTCCCGTACATATTGAGCACGTGATACGGGAGTTTCTTTGAGCAAGCAGAACCCAACAAAGTTCATTTTTGTTACCGGCGGTGTTGTATCTTCCCTGGGTAAGGGCCTTACCGCTTCTAGCCTCGGTCAACTTCTTAGCGCGCGTGGGCTGCGCGTAACAATGCAGAAAATGGATCCATACCTCAATGTGGATCCAGGCACCATGAACCCCTTCGAGCATGGCGAGGTCTTCGTCACCGAAGATGGTGCTGAGACCGACCTTGACCTTGGCCACTACGAGCGCTTCCTGGACCGTGCGCTTACAGGCAATGCCAATGTGACCACCGGCCAGGTCTATTCCAGCGTGATTGCCAAGGAACGTCGTGGCGAATACCTCGGCCACACCGTCCAGGTCATTCCTCATATCACCGATGAACTGCGCCACCGTATTACCTCCATGGCTGAGCCAGATGAGAGCGGCGAGCGCCCAGATGTGGTCATCGTGGAAATCGGTGGCACCGTTGGCGATATTGAATCCCTCCCATTCCTGGAGGCTGTCCGCCAGGCCCGCCACACCATCGGCCGTGAAAATACCTTCTGTATTCACGTCTCCCTCGTGCCTTTCATTGCTCCTTCTGGTGAGCTTAAGACTAAGCCAACCCAGCACTCCGTTGCCTCCCTTCGCTCCATTGGTCTAACCCCTGATGCGCTCGTGCTTCGCTGCGACCGTGAGGTGCCACAGGCCCTCAAGGCCAAGATTGCCCTCATGTGCGATGTGGATGAGCAGGGTGTTGTGAGCTGTGCTGATGCCCCAAGCATCTATGAGATTCCTAAGGTCCTGCACCGTGAGCGTCTCGACGCCTTCATCATCCGCCGCCTGGGCATTGATGCCAAGGATGTGGACTGGACTGTGTGGGGTAACCTCCTTGAGCGTGTTCATAACCCAGAGGATGAGGTCACCATTGGTCTCGTGGGCAAGTATATTGACCTGCCAGATGCGTATCTCTCTGTGACTGAGGCTATTCGTGCTGGTGGTTTCGGCAATAATGTGCGTGCCAAGATCAAGTGGATTGCTTCTGATACGTGCGCTACCGATGAGGATGCAAAGCGTGCCCTTGCCGATGTCCACGGTGTGGTCGTTCCTGGTGGCTTCGGTATCCGTGGCATTGAGGGCAAGATTGGTGCCGTCAAGTACTGCCGTGAGAATAAGATTCCAATGCTGGGTATCTGCCTTGGTATGCAGTGCACCGTCATTGAGGCTGCCCGTGCTGCCGGTATCAAGGATGCGAGCTCCTCCGAGTTTGATGAGAACACCCCAAGCCCAGTGATTTCCACCATGGCAAGCCAGGAAGATATTGTCTCCGGTAATGCCGATATGGGTGGCACCATGCGCCTGGGTGCGTATCCTGCAGTTCTGCAGGAGGGCTCCGTTCTTGCTGGTGTTTATGGCACCACCGAGGTTTCCGAGCGCCACCGCCACCGCTATGAGGTCAATAACGAGTACCGTGAGCAGATTGCCAAGGGTTCCGGCATTGTCTTTAGTGGTACCAGCCCTGATGGCCACCTGGTGGAGTTCGTTGAGTATCCAAAGTCTGTTCACCCATTCCTCGTGGGTACCCAGGGTCACCCTGAGTACAAGAGCCGCCCAACTCGCCCACACCCACTCTTTGCGGGTCTGGTCAAGGCTGCCATCGAGTACAAGAATCAATAATCATGTTTGAGGTCCGCGATTCACAGCTGCTGCTAGAAGCACCAATTATCAATGTTCGCCGCGATATTCTCACCATGCCTGGTGGGTCTAGTGCTGAGCGTGAGATTGTGGAGCACTTCGGTGCAGTAGCTATCGTGGCCATCAACGAAAAGGGCGACATTGCCCTGATTTCCCAATACCGGCATTCCGTGGGCCAGCATTTGCTTGAAATTCCTGCTGGCCTCATGGATGTTGCTGGTGAAGACCCTCTGCATGCTGCCGCCCGTGAGCTTCATGAGGAAGCTGGCCTCAAGGCCGAAAACTGGGCGCTTTTAGGGGATCATATTTCCACCCCCGGTTTTTGCGATGAAGTTGTGCGCATCTACCTGGCCCGTGAACTTACCGATATTGGTCGTATCATCCTTGCCGATGATGAAGAATCCGATATGACCCTCCAGTGGGTTCCACTTACTAAGGCCGTAGCTATGGTTCTTGGTGGTGAGATTTCTAATGGTATTGCCATGTCTGCCATTTTGATGGCTAATGAAGTCATTAACCACGGAGCAGAAGCCCGCCCAGCGGATAGTCCATTCCCACTTCGTCCACACCGTCTAATTGACCGCCGTAATGGCCGAAATTCCTAAGCTTGTGGGTGGCTGGCTACAGTACTGTGCTGTAGAAAAAGGCCTTTCCACCCATACCATCCGCTCCTATAAGCGCGATATGGAGCGCTATCTGGGCTGGCTAAAAAAGAAGAAAATCACAGATGTGAGCGCCATTAGTGCTGGGCTTATTGAGCAGTACTATGCCGATATCCAAAAAGAAGGCCTAGCTCCCGCTACCACCGCACACTGCCTTAGTACTGTGCGTAATTTCCATGCCTATTTGTTGCGCGAAGATATAGTGGGCCAAGATACCGCCAAGGAAGTAAGCCCCGCCAAGGCACAGCTTTCCCTGCCACATGCACTAAGCCAAACTGAAGTCGCGACTCTCATCAATGAGGCCAAGGATCAGCGTGAACTTGCCCTCTTTGAGCTTCTCTATGGCAGTGGTTGTCGCGTGAGTGAAGCAGTGGAACTTGATGTGGACGATATCTACCGCTATCCCGGCATGGTCGTTATTACCGGTAAGGGTAATAAGCAGCGCGTGGTACCTCTTGGGTCCAAGGCCATGGAGGCGCTCGATGCCTATGTCCAGGGGCAGCGCGGTGAACTAGTCAAGCCTAATAGCCCCAAGCCCCATAGGCTCTTTCTCAATAATCTCGGTAGGCCTCTAACCCGCAACTCTGCCTATAACTATGTGCAGGCAGCAGCAAAGCGCGCAAAGATCACCAAAAAGGTCAGTCCCCACACCCTGCGCCACTCCTTTGCCACCCATCTTTTGGAAGGCGGGGCCTCCGTGCTCATTGTCTCCGAACTGCTTGGCCACTCCAATGTGCGCACCACCCAGCTTTATACACACCTTCACAATAAAGAGGTTTTGAAAGCCCACGAGCTTTACCATCCACGTTCATAGCCGTCGAAGAAATAAATGGTATTCTTAAACATTATGGAGGAAGGACTTTTTGTGGTTAATGTAGGACTCACCGGCCGCCCAGTTCGTGAAATCCCAGAACCAGCACCCCTGGACCACCACGGCCCAGCCACAATCATCTCAATGTGTAACCAAAAGGGCGGTGTGGGCAAAACCACCTCCACCATCAACCTTGGTGCCTGCCTGGCTGAAGCCGGACGTAAAGTCCTGCTCGTTGACCTCGACCCCCAGGGTGCACTCTCTGCTGGTCTTGGTATCAGCCACGATGAACTGGACGTCACCGTCTATAACCTCATTGTGGACAATGATGTGGATGTTGCCGAAACCATCATCCACACCGGCACCAAGAACCTCGATATTATCCCAGCCAATATTGACCTCTCTGCTGCAGAAATCCAGCTGGTCAATGAGGTTGGCCGCGAACAGGCACTCGCCCGTGCTCTTCGCCCAGTAATGAAGGAATATGACTTCATCCTTCTTGACTGCCAGCCATCTCTGGGTCTTCTCACCGTTAATGCACTAACCTGCTCGCACGGTGTCATTATCCCAATGGAGTGCGAATACTTTTCCCTGCGAGGCCTTGCCCTTCTTACTGACACCGTGGAAAAGGTCCGCGACCGCCTCAACTTCAACCTCGATATTCTGGGCATCTTGGTCACCATGTTTGACCGCCGCACCTCGCATTCGCGCGATGTGATGAACAAGGTCGTGGAAGTCTTTGGCGACCAGGTCTTTGACACCGTCATTACCCGCACCGTGCGCTTCCCAGAAACCACTGTGGTTGGCGAACCAATCATCAGTTGGGCACCAAAGTCCAGCGGTGCCGAGCAGTACCGCAACCTTGCCCGTGAGGTCATTGCCCGCACCAGCAACTAGTCAATGCCCTCATATCAACAGCTAGAAATCCCTGGCTTCACCCTGGCCCTCAATAACTTTGAGGGCCCTTTTGACCTGCTCCTCCAACTCATCAACTCCCACAAACTTGATGTCACCGAGGTCGCCCTTGGCCAGGTCACCGATGAATTCATCGCCTACACCACAAGCCTCGATAGGGATCTCTCCCACACCACCGAGTTCCTCCTTATCGCAGCAACCCTCCTGGATCTCAAAACGGCCAGGTTGCTCCCACGAGGCAATGTGGAAAATGAGGCCGACCTGGAACTGCTTGAGGCCCGTGACCTGCTCTTCGCTAAACTCCTGCAGTACAAGGCCTATAAGGAAGTGGCTGCTATCTTTGCCGGCTGGCAAAAAAGTGCCCAGCGCCAATACACCCGCGATGTCGCCCTCGAAGACCGCTTTGTGGGAATCCTCCCGCCACTCACACTCAATGTGGACGTGGATGGCTTTGCCGCCATTGCCGCCGAGGTCTTTAGCCCCAAAACCGTCAATGTCGAGCACGTTCACGAATCCCCAGTCTCCGTGCCAGAACAAGCCCGCCTTGTTCAAGAGCTGCTCGCCGAAGGCCCAATGAGCATGGAGAGCATCTTTGCTAGCTGCGAAACTAGGCTTATTATGGTCGGCCGCTTTCTAGCCCTACTGGAACTCTATAAAGAACGCAAAATCGACATCGAGGGCGAAACACTTAGCCTGCACACCGAAGAAGGAACCAATGGAACCAATTAGCCAACTGCGCTCCCAGATTGAATCCATCCTGCTTGTCATCGATGAGCCCATCATGACCTCCAAGCTTGCAGAAGTCCTCGAAATCCCCGAAGACCGCGCCAGGGCAGAACTGCGCGCCATCGCAGAGGAGCTTGACGAGCGCTGCTCTGGCATGGAATTGCGCGAGGATAATGACTCTTGGCGCCTCTATACCCGCAAGGCCAATGCCCCCATTGTGGAAAAGCTCCTCCTACACGGCTCCCATAACACACTCTCCCGTGCTGCCATGGAGACCCTTGCCATTGTGGCCTACCGCCAACCCGTCACCCGCGCCCAAGTCGCCAGCATCCGTGGCGTCAATGTCGATGGTGTGATGCGTGGTCTTGCCCAACGAGGCCTTATTGAAGAAGCCCAGGCCCCACACCACTACCAAACGACCCCACTCTTCCTCGAACTACTAGGCATTCCAAGCCTCGATGTGCTGCCAAATCTCGCCCCACTGCTCCCAGATATGGCAGAACTTGAAGATATCGACCAAAACGGCCGGTAAAAGACATGCCTATAAGCCCATGGGGCCTCTGCCCCTGGGCTTAAAAGCACTGGTAAATTAGCTATCTTCCCGCAATAATATGCGGCGAAGCTTGCGCCAACTGCGCTCAGGATCCTCACCCTCAAGGTCAATCCCAAAGAGGCGAGCCTGATTACGCATATTTGGCACATGAGGGTGATAGCCCATGCCACGGTGCAGAGAGCCCTCATCAGTCACCCAACTGGATATGCCACGCTCTCTATCGAGCATAAAGTCCTTAATGCGTTTCTCCACCATCTGGTGGTGACGCGGACACAAAAGCACCAGATTATTCGTATCAGTCGCCCCACCAAAGCGCACCGGCAACATATGGTGGGCCTGGCAGTCCGTTTCCTCACAGTCCGGGAAACAACACCCGCCCTGCTCAGCCAAAAGCACAATACGCTGCACTTTGGTAGCCATCCGGCTATCACTGACACTCACAATGCGGCCGTGGGAATCATAAATGGCCACATATTTCTTTTCCTCACCCCACTGGGCCTTAATCTCCGCAAAATCCTCAGGGCTAATCACCTGACCCTTGCGGTTATAAATCTTGGCCTCACTAGCGGTAGCATCAGAAACCACAAAGACCGTGGTAATACGACCATCCTTATAGTCGCCGCCACCCATGGTGCGAAGCATATGAAGAGCCGCCAAGCCCATGACTTGGGCATTCGTCCCACGCTTTTGCTTCTCATCCAGGGCCGCAATGGCATTGGTCACCATATCAGTAATAACCAACGCGTCATTTTCCGGGATATTCTTCAGATGAAGATTCTTATACCCAGCCTCACCGGCACGGAAGCTAAATTCCGGAATAAGCCCCGCAGCTTTTGCGCGCGCACGCTCTGCAGCCTTGTTCTTGTCTTTGACGTTTCGTCGAATAGCTTGCTGCATGTGCTGCTTGGACTCAAAATTGCCCCGACCCAGTACCTTTGCCGCCTGCACAAGCTTGTGCTCACCATTCTTCAGATTCTCGGCCTCACGGACCATCTGGGCGGCCTCATGAAGCCCAATGCCATATTCCTCCATGGCCGGACCCAGACTCGAATGACTAAACCCACGACCAGCAGCCAAAACAGCATCCGCCTGGTGGTTAGTCCAGTTATAATCCTGGGCCACCGCCACAGTGGCATTTTCCTTCTTACCCGCCCGCTCATAGATGGAGGAGGAAATAAAAGCATCACGACCAGTATCGGCACGCGCAATCAGATCAGCAGCCTGGTGGCGCTCATCTCCTTGCAGCATGCGAAGCTCAGCGATAAGCGCAGCTTCAGCCGCGATATGCGCGTGAACTTTTTCGAGTACGGTCAACATAAGAACCATTGAAGCACGAAAAGGAAAGGGTTTGCACCCTGTGAAAAACTTAAGGAAAATCAAACCCGCTGCTAAAGTCCAGTGCGGCACGCCGCCATGTGAGCCAATTCATAGCAACCGGGGGTAGTGGCGGGGGTAAATTCCCATTCATGCCAACCTAAGGTAAAATATGATGAACCCTACCAAATTTAGAGTATATCCTGCGAAAATGTGGGCGCGCCCCGCATTGGAGCGGAATGTCGAGATAGGAATATAAGTGAATGAAAAGAAGCGCGTTCATGCGCGCGATATTTATGTGTCGAAGGCAAAGCCGGCACGCCGTCAACATGCACGTAAAACCCAGCACCAGGAGCTTCCTGAGGGCGAAGGCGTGCGTCTGCAAAAGGTCCTGGCTCAGGCTGGTGTGGCTTCGCGCCGCATGGCAGAAAAGCTCATTGAGCAGGGCCGCGTCGAGGTCAATGGCCATGTTGTGACCCGTCAGGGTGTGCGCGTTGACCCAGATAATGCCGTGATTCGCGTCGATGGTGTACGCGTGCGTATCGACGACAACCTCCAGTACTTCTTGCTTAATAAGCCTCGCGGTGTCCAGTGCACCATGCACGATGATATGGGCAGGCCATGCGTTGGCGATATTGTCGGCGAGCGCGTGGATTCCGGCCAGCGCCTCTTCCATGTGGGCCGCCTCGATGCTGATACTGAGGGCCTGCTGCTTCTCACCAATGATGGTGAGCTGGCTAATCGCCTCATGCACCCAAAGTATGAGGTCTCCAAGACCTATTTGGCCACCGTCATCGGTGAGGCCGATAAGAAGCTGGTCAAGACCTTGACCAATGGTATTGAGCTTGATGATGGCCCAGCCAAGGCCGACTATGTGCAGGTTGTGGAAACCTGGCAGGGCCGCTCCATTGTGCGCGTGGAACTCCACGAGGGCCGCAACCGCATTGTGCGCCGCATGCTCAAGGCTGCGGGCTACCCGGTTGAGCGCCTCGTGCGCACCAAGATTCATACTGTTCGCTTGGGCGAGCAGACCCCAGGTGCCGTGCGCGCCCTGAATAATGCTGAGCTTTCTAGTCTGTATAAGGCGGTGGGAATGTGAGTGATTTCTACGATGAGGAGGAGTTTTCTACTCCTTCATTCGCAATTGCTATTGATGGCCCAGCAGGTGCTGGCAAGTCCACCATTGCCCGCATGCTTGCCGACGAAATTGGTGCCTACTACTTGGACACCGGTGCAATGTACCGTGCTGCCACACGCTACGTCCTCGACCAGGGCATTGACCCCAGCGACACGGATGCTGTCGCCGAGGCCATTGAAGAGATGCCACTGGACTGGGATGATGAGGACCCTGAGCTTCGTACCGCTGAGGTAACCGCCAATGTCTCGGCCGTTGCCGCAAACCCTGTGGTGCGTGAAGTCCTGGTTGACTTGCAGCGCGAAATTGCTGCCTCCAGTGCCAAGTGCATTCTCGATGGTCGCGATATTGGCACCGTGGTGCTGCCTGATGCCAAGGTAAAAATCTTCCTGACCGCTAGTGACCGTGTGCGCGCTAAGCGACGCTTCGATCAGAACCCTCAGGGCATGACTTTCGACGAGGTTCTGCGCGATGTGCAGCGCCGTGACCACCTTGACTCCACCAGGGAAACCAGCCCACTGAAGCCTGCCGAGGATGCCATTATTGTGGACACCTCGAAACTTAGCCTTGAGCAGGTCATGCACCGCCTCATCGACATTATCGAGGGCGAGCATGTCAAGGAAGCCCTGTGTACCGTGGCTATTGTGGGCCGCCCAAATGTGGGCAAGTCCACCCTGGTGAACCGCATCCTTGGCCGCCGTGAGGCTGTGGTTGAGGACTTCCCAGGTGTGACCCGTGACCGTATCTCCTATATGGCTGAGTGGAATGGCCGCCGTTTCTGGGTACAGGACACCGGCGGCTGGGACCCAGATGCCAAGGGTATTCACGCAGCCATTGCCCGCCAGGCAGAAACCGCCATGGACACAGCCGATGTCATTGTCTTTGTGGTGGACACCAAGGTGGGCATCACCGAGACCGATGAGGTCATGGCTAGGCGCCTGCAGCGTGCCGATGTCCCAGTCATTGTTGTTGCCAATAAGTTCGACTCGGATAACCAGTACGCTGAGCTCGCAGAATTCTATGCTCTTGGCTTGGGTGATCCATTCCCAGTTTCCGCCCAGCACGGCCGCGGTGGCGCTGATGTGCTTGATACTGTGGTCAACGCCTTCCCAGAGGTGCCGCGCCATGCCACCATTACCGAGGGCCCGCGTCGCGTGGCGCTCGTCGGTAAGCCAAATGTGGGCAAGTCCAGTTTGCTCAATAAGATCACCGGCGAGAACCGCTCCGTGGTTGATAATGTGGCTGGCACCACCGTGGACCCGGTCGATAGCTTGGTGCAGCTGGATAAGAAGCTGTGGAAGTTTATTGATACCGCGGGCTTGCGCAAGAAGGTCAAGAATGCCCAGGGGCATGAGTTCTATGCCTCCTTGCGTACCAAGGGCGCTATTGATGCAGCCGAGGTCTGTGTCTTTATTATTGACGCCTCTGAGCCAGTGTCCGAGCAGGACCAGCGCGTGCTGCGCATGGTCATTGAATCCGGCAAGGCTTTGGTTGTGGTCTTCAATAAGTGGGACTTGGTGGATGAGGACCGCCGCGAAATGCTCGACCGTGAGATTGAGCAGCAGCTAGCTCACATCCCATGGGCACGTCGAGTCAATATCTCAGCCATGACTGGTAGGGCAGTCCAGAAGATTGAGCCTGCAATGATTGAGGCCCTGGAAAGCTGGGATAAGCGCGTGACCACCGGCCAGCTCAATAACTGGCTGCGCCAGGTCATTGCCCAGAATCCACCACCAATGCGTGGTGGCCGCCTTCCTCGTGTGCTCTTTGCCACCCAGGCGTCGACTCGCCCACCGGTCATCGTGCTCTTTACCACCGGCTTCCTCGAGGCTGGCTATCGACGCTACCTTGAGCGCAAGTTCCGTGAGACCTTCGGTTTTGAAGGCTCACCGGTGCGAATCGCCGTGCGTGTGCGTGAGAAGCGCGCCCGCAAGTAGCTGCGGTTTTGGCCCCGTGACTAGTTCTAGGACTAGACACGGGGCCTTTTTTGTTAGAAATTTCACACCGTGAAAATTGTGTGTCCTGAGACTAAAGATTGTAAAGTGGTGTAAGTGACATAAGTTAATATCTGTTACAGCTGAGGCTAACCTGTAACACTTTCGGGAATATTCCAGATAATCAGGATATGAAACCGGGAAAGTTGACAGCCAAGTCTCAGAAGAAAGGTTCCGTGATGAATGGTGTGGCGCGGGGAATCGCCGCAGCATGCTTACTAGCCTTGACAGCCTGTGCTGTGCGCACTGACGCCCAACCGGTGAGTCCGACCTCGGTGACTATTGAGTCGCCGACCTCGGTGAGCTTCGCGCCCGCCGAGTATCAGTCGCACTATACGGTGTACCAGCCAGGTTTCATTGACAAGGCAGTGAGCTTGACTGGCTCGCAGTGGTGGTCCGTAAACGTGGAAAAGGCACGCGATTTGCGTGTCATCGGCCAGCCGATCCAGGTTGGTCAGACTGTCGTGCTCAATGTGAGCGACGGTCATGATAATGCCGGTGTTATCGCCCTAGATGCTCAGCATGGTGATGTGCTGTGGCAAGACAGGGCACTTAACTGTACCAGTGTCGATGTGGGCGGAAGCCTCATCTGCTCCAAGAACGGCGGCGGCTTCGCCCCCTATGATATGGACAATGGCACTGTTGGCGCAGTCATTAACCCCGGCTTCGAACCAGCCGGCTTCCTTTACTACAATGAGGTGCTCTATACCGTAGGCTCCTCCGGAACCGGTGCCATCTTGCTCGCTGCTGGCACCCCGGATAATCCCGCCAGCCTCTGGACCACCACCATTGCTCGTCCAGCTGAGCTTATCGACGGCCAGGGCCTCCAGTCCCAGCTTTCTGTGACTAATGGTAACTTGGTGGCCACCGTTGGCTCCGCTGAGGCAGTGGTCGACGCAACAACTGGCGCGCTAAAGTCCATCGGCGCCAAGCAGAGCACTGACGGGCTCATAACCCCAGGACTCATTGAGCAGGGAAGCACCAATGCCACGCGCATCACCGCCACTGCGCTTGTGATTGGCTCTGATGCTGGGGAGACGAAGCCGCTGGTCCAGCCGGCAAATACCACCAGTCTCCATGGTTCTGTGGTGCTTAGTGGCTACACCATTGTCTATGGTGCTCATGACACGCTAAGTGCCTATGACCCACAGGGCAACCACCTCTGGGATCTTCCAACTCGCCTGAGCGATAGCCACATGGCCACTGATGGCCAGTACCTCTGGGTCAACGGTGCCAGCGAGATTGAGAAGATAGATCTGGGTGTGGGACAGGTCGTCGATACGCTGCCTGGAGGAAGCGGAACCAGCCTCTATGCCGCGCGCGATGGAATCATGGTTCTGTCCAATAATTCTGGCACTGTGAGCTACTATAGCTAAACCCCGCCTAAGCAGGAACAAGAGTAGGATTAAAAGTCCTCTCTTGTTCCTCTTTTTTGCCTAACTGCGCCCTGGCTGATAAACTAATTCAATGAATGCGCCGGATTGATTGTCCGGGGGAATAATTTGAGGGCATTTCGGCGCTAGTTTTGTACATCTCAACCTGGGGGCGCAGGAGGAGTTTTTTAGTTTTTATGCTTAAGCAATCTATTAGTGTTGCCCTAGCAGTTGTTGGTCTTATTGTTGGTGCCGGTTTTGCCTCCGGCCAGGAAGTGCTTCAGTACTTCGTCGCCTATGGCGAAATAGGCATTTGGGGAGCCGTGATTACCGGCATTATTATGTCCATCGCGGTAATGGCAATGGTGCAGCTTGGCTCCTATTTTTTCGCCGATGAACATACGGCGGTCTTTGACCGTGTGGTTCATCCCTGGCTATCCAAGCTTTTTGATATCATTGTCGTCTTTTCGCTTTTCTGCATTGGCTTTGTGATGCTCTCTGGTGCCGGTGCGAATCTGAATCAGCAGTGGGGTTTCCCGACCTGGGTGGGCTCCCTTATCATGTTGGTGTTGGTCGTGGCCTGCGGCTTTTTGAATGTGGATAAGGTCTCTAGCGTCATGGGCGCTATTACGCCTTTTATTGTCATTGCCGTCATTATTGCCGTGGTGGTGTCTTTTGCTGGTATCAACCACGACTTTTCTTTTTATGAGCACGCTGCCATGGAACAGACTGCGGCTCTGCCAAATGTGTGGATTTCTATTATTAACTACTCTGGCCTGGCCCTGGTTTTGGCCGTATCCATGGCCATTGTGATTGGTGGCGCGCAGATTAACCCACGTGCCGCTGGTATTGGTGGTCTTGCTGGTGGCATTCTCTTTGGTGTGCTGCTTGTGGCTGCGACCCTGGCGCTCTTTTTCAAGGTGGATGTGGTTGGTAGCTCCGCGATGCCAATGCTGGCGCTGATTAACCATGTCAATCCCGTGCTTGGTTTCATAATGGCCATTGTGATCTATGGCATGATTTTCAATACTGCCATTGGTCTCTTTTATGCGTTGGGTAAGCGCCTGACTGTGAATCACCCGAAGCGCTTTACCCCGGTCTTCATCATTGGTTGCCTTGCCGGTTTTGCCTGCTCCTTCCTTGATTTTAAGACTCTGATTTCTAAGGTCTATCCTGTTCTTGGCTATCTTGGTGCCTTCCTGGTGCTGTGCTTGGTTATTGCCTGGGTGCGCACCCGTCCTCGTATCGCTAAGGAGGCGTGGCGACGCGGCCGTATCCGCGAGCTCGTGGAGCAGAAGCTGAATCCTGAGGAGGACTTTGGTAAGAAGGAAGCTGCAGAGCTTAAGATGCGAATCAATAACTCCAATTTGGATAATACGGAGCTCTCTGAGACCATCCATACGGAGGTTGTTGAGGAGCTTGTTAATGATGACTCGGTGGACTTCAGTGAGAAGGACGGCGAGAAAGTTCTGAATGCTTTCGAGGAAGCAAACTAAGAATTAAATCCAGTTCACGTCCCCCTTTTTAGGGGGACTCTTTTCTTGCTATGATTAGGGGCATGTCGAGCGCGGAGGAAAAAGAAAAAGTAATCCTAGGTATTCTCCATGGGGAGATTAATGTGAATGAGGCGGCCGATATTCTTGGCTGCACGAGGCAGTGGATCTATAAGTTGCGTCTCCGCTATGAAGAGGACGGCATCGAGGGGCTCAAGCCCCGTAGCCGTGCACCAAAATATATTCCTCATCGCACCAGTGATGAGATGGTGGAGCTTATTATCCAGACCCGTGATTGGCTCGATGAAGAGGGCTATTATAGCGGGGCGCGTACCATTCACTGGCAGCTTCAGGAGCAGGGCTATGAGCCCCCTAGTGTGACTACCATTCACCGTATTCTTGCCAAGCGCAGGCAGGAAGAAAGTGAAGGCTACTACGAATGATTTCCCTGAGGAAATAGGAAATCATTGAAAATAAAGAAAAGGTGCCCCATCGAAGGGCACCTTTTTTGTCGGACTGACAGGATTTGAACCTGCGACCCCTTGACCCCCAGTCAAGTGCGCTGCCAAGCTGCGCCACAGTCCGTACTCAACTCAGGATACCGAAGCCGGTGCTAATATGCAACAGCCTGCAATTAGCTAAGAAGTTCGCCGTCGACGTAATACCATTGGCCCTTGTCGCGGCGGAAATGGGAGAGTTCTGATTGGGTACCAGAACCGTAGGGGGCAGTGTAGTAGGCGGTGAAGGAGACGGTTCCGGTGGCGTCGAAAAGCCCACCGGTGCTGTGGTGGATTGTGAGATCTGTGTAGCGGATTTCCGGATCGAGCTCAAGGGTTGCGGGTCGGGTTTCGGGGGCCCAGGTGCGCAGCAAATATTCGGGGATATTCTTAGCAAAGGCGCTGAAACGGGAGCGCATGAGGGCTTCGGGGGTAGGGGCAGGGGTACCAGTATGAAAGCGACCGCAGCACTCCTCATAGGGGAGGCCGGTGCGGCAGGGGCAAAGATCGACCATGTTTTAAGCCTAAAAGCTGGGGTGGGCAAAGGCAAAAAAGAGTAGAATGGGTGGGAAGATTTTTTGACAGGAAAGGGTAGCTGTGGCCGGATTTGGTTGGTTTTGGAAAGCAATGGGTGATACCTCAGGGCGAAACCAAAAGCGCAGTCGCAATATTGTGAGCCAGGCCAAGGATAGGCATCTTGGGGATCATAGCGATGAGCAGCTCAAAGCGGAGATTGCCCAGGCTTTTAATGGGGATAAAATCACCGACCCTGCGCTCTTTTTGGCCATTATTAATGAGGCGGCGACCCGTACGTTGGGGATGACGCCTTTTGCTGTGCAGTCCCAGGCCTGTTTGCGCCTCATTGAGGGCGATGTGGTGCACATGGCTACCGGTGAGGGTAAGACCCTGGTTGGTGCCATGGCTGCTACCGGTCTGGCCCTGACAGGTAAGAAGATTCACTGCATTACGGTCAATGATTATCTGGCTAATCGCGATGCGGACTGGATGCGACCACTGGTGGAATTCTTTGGGCTTTCGGTGGCGCATATTGATGAGCATATGACTCCTGAGCAGCGCCGGAAGGCCTATCGTTGCGATATTGTTTATGGCTCCATTAATGAGATTGGTTTTGATGTTTTGCGCGACCAGCTCATTGTGCGCCGTGAGGATGAGGTGCAGGTCCCTGCCGATGTGGCCCTTGTTGATGAGGCGGACTCGGTGCTGGTGGATGAGGCGCTCGTACCGCTGGTTTTGGCTGGTAATGAGCCAGGTCGTGCACCAAGTGGCAAGATTACGGATATTGTTCGTGGCTTTGTCAAGGATGAGGACTATACCACCGATGCCGATAGGCGCAATGTTTATCTGACCGATAAGGGCACGGCCCGAATGGAAAAGGCCTTGGGCGTGGATTCGCTCTACTCCGAGGATATGGCCGATACCTTGGTGCAGATTAACCTGGCGCTGCATGCCAAGGAGCTGTTGCAGCGCGATGTGCACTATATTGTGCGCGATGGCAAGGTGCTCTTGATTGATGGCTCGCGTGGTCGCGTGGCAGATTTGCAGCGCTGGCCTGATGGTCTGCAGGCTGCCGTGGAGGCCAAGGAGGGCCTGGCAGTAACTGAGGGTGGCAAGATTCTTGACACCATTACCATTCAGGCGCTCATGCACCGTTACCCAATGATTTGCGGCATGACGGGTACTGCTGTGGAGGCCGTCGATCAGCTCAGGCAGTTCTATGACCTGCGCGTGAGTGTGATTGAGAGGAATAAGCCGCTAGCCCGTGTGGATTTGCAGGACCGGGTGTATGCCACCATGCCGGAGAAAAATACGGCCATTGTGAACTATATTCGTGAGGTTCATGCCACTGGCCAGCCAATTCTCGTGGGTACCCATGATGTGGAAGAGTCTGAGACTCTGGCTGAGGAGTTGCGCTCCTATGATATTGAGGTCGCGGTTTTGAATGCGAAGAATGACCGTGAGGAGGCCGGCATTATTGCTGAGGCCGGCAAGGTGGGGGCAGTGACTGTTTCCACGCAGATGGCTGGTCGTGGTACGGATATTCGTCTTGGTGGTAGTGATGAGCACCAATATGACGAGGTTGTGGCCCTGGGTGGCCTGTGCGTGGTGGGTACTGGTCGCTATCGCACGAGCCGTTTGGATAATCAGCTTCGTGGTCGTGCTGGCCGTCAGGGTGATCCTGGTACCACTGTGTTCTTTGTTTCCCTTGAGGATGATGTGGTGCGCAGCGGTGGGGCCGGTGAGCAGGTGGAGGCTGTGCCGGACCATGATGGGTTGATTGAAGGCAAGCGCATCTATGGCTTCATTGACCATTGCCAGCGTGTTTGTGAGGGCCAGCTGCTCGAGATTCATGCGCAGACCTGGAAGTATAATAAGCTGCTTGCTGATCAGCGCGTGATTATTGATGAGCGCCGTAATAATCTACTCGATACCGACCAGGCCTGGGTGGAATTGTCCCAGCGTGAGCCGGGGCGTGCCGAGGAATTGTCGGGTATTGACCAGGCAGTTTTGGACCAGGCGGCGCGTGAAATCATGCTCTACCACCTGGATTCTTGCTGGTCGGATCACTTGGCCTTGCTTGATGATGTGCGCGAGTCCATTCATCTGCGCGCTATTGCTAAGGAGACTCCGCTTACGGAATATAACCGTATTGCGGTGAAGGAATTTAAGGAGCTTGCGCAGCGCGCGGTGGATAGGGCAGTGGAGACCTTCAATACTGTGCTTATCGACGCCAATGGTGCACACCTTGAAGATGCGGGTCTTGCACGACCAACGGCAACATGGACCTATATGGTTAACGATAATCCGCTGGCTGGCAGTGGTAATTCCGTTCTTAACGCGATTGGTAGCATTTTTAAATAACCAGTGCGCTATGATGGATAAAGAACTTGTAATTTCGGAGGATTAAGATATGACCGATAATAACCTCGAACCACAGGTGGAAACCACCTCTGTTTTCCGTGCTGACCTGCTCAAAGAGACAGAAGGCAATGGTAATTCTGTTACCAGTGTGGAAAATCTGCCTGAGGGTGCTGGCATCCTGGTTGTAAAGCGTGGCCCTAATGCTGGTGCACGCTTCCTGCTCGATGAGCCGATTACCACTGTTGGTCGCCATCCAGAGAGCGATATTTTCCTGGATGACGTGACGGTTTCTCGTCGACACGCTGAATTCAGGCGCACCGACGATGGTCAATTTGAGGTTGTTGATGTCGGAAGCCTCAACGGTACCTACGTAAACCGTGAACCACGCGATACCGCAATTCTTTCTTCCGGCGACGAAGTCCAGATCGGTAAGTTCCGACTGGTATTTTTCCACTAATTATTGAAGGACCCACGCCATGCAGGCCCAAAATCTAGCGACAACTGGTGTTGTACCAGGCAAAAAGCAGCGGACCTATACCATCGGGCAAGTTGTGGAGCGGCTTCAAGCTGAGTTTCCTGAACTGAGCCAGTCCAAGGTGCGCTTTTTGGAAAAGCAGGAGCTTTTGCATCCAATGCGCTCAACCAAGGGGTATAGGCGCTATACCGATGAGGATGTGGAGCGCCTGCATTATGTGCTGACCATGCAGCGTGACCACTATATGCCGCATAAGGTGCTCTTTGAGCATCTGCAAGCGCTGGATGCTGGCAAGGTGCAGAGCCTGGACCCAGTGATGGGGGCGGCGCCAGTGGCTGGTGGCACACTTAGCCTAGTGGAGCTTGCTGAGGCCAGTGGCGTGGGTACTGATTTTCTTTCCACCCTTCTTAGCCAGGGGCTTTTGAGCTCCGTGGAAAAGGGTGTCTATACCCGCGAGCATGTGCGTGTGGTCAAGGCTGTGCATGAATTGGTTGAGGCCGGTGTGGATTTGCGCCAGCTGGCCAAGGCCAAGGGTGCAGCAAGCCGCCAGTTCGATGTGATTCGTAGCGTGACGGGGGCCATTGCCCGTGGTCATGATTTGGATGCGCGTGAGCATGCTAATGAGACTGGTCGTATGATTATTTCGCTGCTGGTCGAGCTTAATGCGGCGCTGATTACGAATATGCTGGCGGAAGAAGAGCGTAAGTAGTGGCTCGTATTGAATTAACCGTGGACGGTGTGTTTAGCACGCCCACGGAAAATTTTCAGGCTATAGTTCTACGAGGCGTGGCAGAACCACAGAAGATTATTGTGCTGTGGGTGCCTTTGGCTGTGGCGGAAAATCTTGAGGCTAGGCGGCAGGACTTCCCGCCGCGGAGGCCTGATACCTATGATTTGCTCACTGATGTTTGGTGCGCCAGTCTGCGTGAGGTGTCTATTTGCTCCTACTATGCGGGCATGTATTTGGCTGATATTGTCTTCCAAGATGATCGGCGTGTCGACGCCAAGCCATCGGATGCAGTCATGATTGCGCAGATTCTCCATTTGCCCATCACTATCGATGAGGAAGTATTCCGCAAGACGGCCATTTTTGCTGGTGATAGCTCTATTGACGAGCTTTTTGAGCATGGGCCAAATGTGGTGGATACCCCCGAAACAGACATGGATGTGGACGGATTCCTTGATGAGCTTTTTGGTAAAGAACTTTAACCTTAAAGTTTAAGTTTAAAGTTTGGCGTGTTGTCTTGACTGATTTTTCTCTGTGCGGGAAAATTGAATCTATGACTCAGGGAGAACAACAAACTCTATTCGAAGTCGGCCCGAATGAAGAGGTCGGCTACCGTGGTCCTGTGACCTGTCAGGTTGCGGGCATTACTTATCGCCAGTTGGACTACTGGGCACGTACCCGCCTGGTTACTCCAAGTGTGAAGGCTGCGCAGGGCTATGGTAGCCAGCGTCTATATTCCTTCCGCGATATTCTGGTGATTAAGATCGTCAAGGGCCTGCTTGATGCAGGTATTTCCCTGCAGAATATTCGTGTGGCAGTAGAGAAGCTGCGTGATCTTGGTGTGGACGACCTGGCCTGCATTACGCTGGTTTCTGATGGTCGTACCGTTTATGCTTGCCGCTCTAGTGAAGAGGTTATTGACCTTCTTAATGGTGGCCAGGGTGTATTTGGTATTGCGGTTCCTGGTTTGATGAAGGAACTGGCTGGTACTATCTCTGATTTCGAGGGCATTGAGGCTATGGCTGATACTCCTGCCCCTGTGGATGAGATTGCTCTTAAGCGTGCTGAGCTTGAGGCTCGTCGTCAGCGTAAGAGCTCCTAAAACTTCTTTATTCTCCCTAGATTTTGAGACCCCATGCGCGTGCAATGGCGGAATGAATTTCCGCTGCTGTGCGCGCACTACTTGTATTAGTGGCAACGGAGGAAAGAGTCATATCCGTTTCGCGTCCACCCACATGGACAACATTGAGAGTGTCCTTGGGGTTGAGAGCTGCGCGGACTTGGTCGGCAAAGGCCTGATCACCTGCAGCATCGGCGGCCCCATCAGCTGTGGCACTGGTAATGAGCACAATGGTGACGGGGTTTGGTTCGGCTGCTGCTACTGGGAGGGCAGCGAGCAGGGCTTCGCGGGTTTGGGGGACACCACCGGTGCCAAGGCCCATCAATACGGGGGTGACTTGGTCGATGGATTCAAAACCGGTATTGGTGCGCCAACCCTTGGCCCCAGAGTTCGTTAGTGCCGAGGAATAATTCCACAGGGCTAGAGGCTGGCCGGATTCATTGGCGGCATCAATGATGGCACGGCGGCTAAGAGCAAAGATGCTTTGGCCGTCGGTGTGGTCCTCCATATTGAGGGAGGCGTCGAGAAGCACCAAGGTGGGCTGTGGGACGGCCACGGGGGCTAAGGCCACGCTGCTTAGCGGTGGTGGGGTGCTAATGCGGGCCTCGGTGGTGCTTGGTGGGGTGGAGTCGCCGTGGTGTGGCCAGTGTGTTGCGGTGAGGCCGCCGCCAATAATGACTACACCGGCAATAATAACTGTGGTGAGCCAGGGGGCGAGTTTTTTATTACCGCCCGGCTTGAGATGCTTGGCCACTGGCGCTCCTTACTAAATCAATGAGCTGTTCGCGCAGCGGGGTGGCCCGCTGGGAAAGCTCGCGTTGGCGGCGCACATATTCGGCCTTACCCTCGGGGGTATCGACCGGTACGACACCGAAGCCCAAGCCCCTGCAATCATAGGGACTTGCTTCCATATCCAGAATACGACAGTCCCAGGCCAATTCAAAACAGTCCATAAAAAGCTCACCGGGGACAATAGGGCCGAGTTTGGCTGCCCATTTATAAAGGTCCATGGCGGCGTGGAGACAGCCACGTTGTTCGCAGTAGGGTTGGCGTTCGCGGGTGAGTTGCTGCTGGTTGAGATTGGTGGCATCTGGGGCGAAGTAACGGAAAGCATCATAGTGGGTGCAGCGAATATTGCCGTTCTTGGCCACATGTTCGTCGACCACTGCGGCGGAGCCTTCATGGCCAAGGCGAAGCGGGAGGTTGTGGCGGGGTTCAATATGGTAAACCATGGCCCATTCGTGCATGCCAAAGCAGTCAAAGTGGGCGGGGTTCGTTAGGGTGCGCTCGAGCAGATCCTTGATATAGAGGGCGGTTTCGCCACGTTTTGCCCAATACGCGTCTAGGTCAAGGTGAATAAGGCCGTCGGTTTCAGTATAAAACTTCCAGGTGGAGTGGTCTTCTGGGGCTTCGATGGAATTGCCAAGACCGGGGTGCCACTTGGCCATCTGGGCTGGTTTGATGGGGTAGTACTCGAAGAGGAAGTCAAAGACCGGGTGCTTTTCGCCGTGGGAGCGGCGAATAAGGTGGTCGTGGGTGTAGTGATCCACGCGCGCGGCGTGGGCTTGTGCGCGGCTTTCTGCTTCGGTGGCGGTATAGATGGTCATTGGTGGCTAGTTAGTTTCGTGGGTCCAGTCATTTACTGTGCCGACATATTCCTCAATGAGGTCTTCCATGGCGACAATGCCTACCACTGTGCCATTATCACGCACTTGGGCGATATGGACGGACTTACGGCGCATAGCACGCAGGGCATCGTCGAGCATTTCGGAGGCATCAAGGTTGGTCAGCGGGCGAAGAATCTGGTGGGAGATACGCTCATCGCGGCTACCATCGGCGGCAATGAGCCTATCGAGCACATCCTTGACATGCAGGTAGCCGATGAAGGCGTCGCCGGCACTGGAGGTGACAGGGAAGCGCGAATAGCCAGTTTCTTCTACAAGGTCGACAATCTCACCAAGGGTCGGGCCGGTTGGGGAGAAGGCCAGGGTGCGGACCTTATCGATAGGGATCATGACCTCGGTGACCCTGCGGGTCTCGGTGCTAAGAGCATTGGTGAGGCGCAGGGTTTCTTCGGCGTCGAGAAGCCCCTCGGAGAGGGAAGCCGAGATCATGGTGGCAAGCTGGTCCTGGTCAATATTGGTGTCGAGCTCGTCCTTTTGCTCAATGCCAAAGAGCTTGAGGGTGAGAGCGGCGAGGTGGTTCATGACCCAAATAATTGGGCGCACGACCTGCACAAAGTGCATGTGGATTGGGATGACCACCATGGCCACGCGCTCAGGACCAACCAGGGCGATATTCTTTGGCACCATTTCACCAAGGATGATGTGGAGCACGGTCACAATGCCCAGGGCAATGATAAAGCCCAGGGAGTGGATGAGCTCCTCAGGAAGGCCAAAGTGGAGGGCCGGTTCCTCAATGAGGTGGGCGATGGTTGGTTCGGAGACCTTACCAAGAATCAGGGAAGCAATGGTGACACCAAGCTGGGCACCAGCAAGCATGGCGGAAAGGTGCTCGGTGGCATAGTAGACCTTCTTTGCGCGGGTCTGGCCGGCCTCAATGAGGTTTTCCAGGCGGTCGCGGCGCGAGGAAATGAGGGCGAACTCGGCGGCAACGAAAAAGGCGTTGACCAGCAGCAGGAACAGGGTGATGATGAGGGCAATAATGCTATTCATTCTTGCCTGCCTTTGCTGGTAGTGGGGTCACAATGGCCTTGGCGATGCGCCTTCCGTCCATGAGGGTGACACGGGCCTTCCATGGGTGTGCTTCCTCATGGTGAGGGTCTACTGGGAGGGTGATGACATCACCGGCGGCCGGAATGCGGCCAAGGATGCTCATAATGAGGCCACCTAGGGTTTCATATGGGCCATCGGGGGCGCGGTAACCGAGGTGTTCTTCGAGCTCATCGGTACGCACAAGGCCGGCGATTTCCCAGGAGGAGCCAATTTTGACAAAGTCGCGCTCGGCATTGTCATCGTGCTCATCATAGACGGCGCCGAGTAGTTCTTCGACAATATCTTCGGTGGTGACAATACCGGCGGTGCCGCCATATTCATCGGCGACCAGGGCGATCTGTGGGCCTGCCTTGCGTACGGCGGAAAGGACTGAGTCACCGTCCAGGGAGCCTGGGATAACAGGTACGGGGCGGGCAAGGGTACGAACTAAGGTGGTGCTGCGGGCTGCGCGTGGGACACCGAAGGCCTCTTTGACGTGGACCACACCAATGGTGGCGTCGAGGTCACCGTCGACCACAGGGAAGCGGGAGTAGCCAGTTTCGAGGCTCAGTTCCATGAGGTCTTGGACGGTTGCGTCGATAGGCAAAGTTTCAACCTTGGCGCGTGGGGTCATAAAGTCGATGGCCGTGGCATCACCAAAGCGAAGGGAGCGGTCAAGAACCTGGGCTGTTGCGGCTTCAATGCCGCCAAGTTTGGCGGAATTGCGCACAAGGGCACCGAGTTCGGTAGCGGAGCGGGCGGAGGCGAGCTCTTCGGCGGGCTCCATGCCTAGCTTGCGTACCAGGGCATTGGCCGCTTTATTTAGAAGCTTGATGGCTGGTTTGAAAATCTTATTGAAAATACGGACGGGGCCGACCGTAATGCGGGCGGCCACCCAAGGATCCGTAATGGCCATATTCTTTGGCACCAGCTCGCCATAGACCATGGAGAGCAAGGTGGCCACAATCATGGCCAGAATGAGGGCAACCGGCTTGGAGGCCGATTCATGTAGCCCAATCAGGTGGAGAAGGGGCTCGAAATACTTATTGAGCACTGGTTCAGCCAAATAACCAGTGGCCAGGGTCGTGATTGTGATACCAAGCTGGGCGCCGGAGAGCTCAAAGGAGAGGTCCTTATGCGCCGCAGCGATGGCCTTGGAGGTTGCATCGCCATTTTGCTGGACCTTGGTATCAATGACGGACTTTTCGAGCCCAGTGAGTGCAAATTCGATGGCCACGAAAAAACCGGTGGCCACCGTCAGTGCAATGAAGCCAATTAAGGCGAGAATACTAATAAAAATATCCACGAATGTTCTCCACCTGGGTGGAGGTCACTCCTTTAAACCTCAACCTCGGAACGGTCAGCGCTCCACAGGGTGTGGAAGTGACCTGGCTTATCGGTGCGCTCATAGGTGTGAGCACCGAAGAAGTCGCGCTGGCCCTGGATGAGGGCTGCTGGGAGACGGTCGGTGCGAAGCGCATCGTAGTAGGACAGGGAAGAGGCAAATACTGGGATTGGGAGACCCATGGTGGTTGCAGCAACAACCACGCGGCGCCAGGAGTCCATCAGACCAGCAACTTCATTATTGAAGTATGGGTCGAGCAGGAGGCTCTTGAGCTCAGGGTCATTATTGTAGGCATCGGTGATGCGGTTGAGGAACTTAGCGCGGATGATGCAGCCGCCACGCCAGATGGTGGCCAGGTCGCGAGGATCCACATCCCAACCGTACTCAGTGCTACCAGCCTTGATCTCATCGAAGCCCTGGGCATAAGCAACAAGCTTGGAGGCGTAGAGGGCGCGACGAACGTCCTCGATGAACTGCTCGGTGGAGCCAGAGACGGAGGTGGCGAGCTCGCCGGAAGGCAGGTTGCCCACAGTGGCGGCGCGCTGCTCACGAGCACCGGAAAGGGCGCGGGCGAATACAGCTTCACCAATGCCGGTGGTAGCAATACCCAGGTCAAGGGCGGCCTTAACGGTCCAACGGCCGGTGCCCTTCTGACCAGCGGAGTCAACAATAACATCGACCAGTGGCTTGCCGGTCTCAGCATCAATCTGGGAGAGAACCTCGGCGGTGATTTCCACGAGGTAAGAGTCAAGGTCACCGGTGTTCCACTCGCGGAAGATTTCGGCAATCTTGGCTGGCTCGAGGCCAGCGCCGTATCGGAGCAGGTGGTAAGCCTCGCCGATAACCTGCATATCGGCGTACTCGATGCCATTGTGGACCATCTTCACGAAGTGGCCGGCACCATTTTCACCAATGTGGGTGCAGCATGGAACACCATCAACATGGGCAGAGATGGACTCGAGCAGTGGGCCAAGAGCCTTGTAGGACTCGGCTGGGCCACCAGGCATAATGGCTGGGCCATTAAGGGCGCCTTCCTCACCGCCGGAGATACCTGCGCCAACAAAGTTCAGGCCACGGGCACTCATTTCTGCTTCACGACGAATGGTATCAGTGTAGAGGGCATTGCCACCATCGATGATGATGTCGCCTGGCTCCATGGCGTCGGCAAGCTGATTAATAACAGCGTCAGTTGCCTTACCAGCCTGAACCATGATCAGAGCGCGACGTGGGCGCTCGAGGGAAGCGACGAACTCTTCCACAGTGGCGGAAGGGATGAAGGAGCCTTCAGAGCCGTGATCCTCGATGAACTTGTCGGTCTTAGCAGTAGTACGGTTATAAACAGCGACGGTGTGGCCGTGGTGTGCAAAGTTGCGGGCAATATTGGAGCCCATCACAGCCAAGCCGACAACGCCAATTTGTGCGAGAGAGTTTGTGTCAGTCATGGGTACTTATTTTACTCAAAACTTCTCTACTGCGCATAAAATAGAAGCATGAAGTTGCTTGAATTAGCGCAGAAAATTGCCTGTGGTTTGGATGCCTCAAAGGAGGATATTGCCAGCGTAAATGATAATCTTTCGGGTTTCGAGGCGCTCATTGGCTTGCGCTATGAGGTATTGTCCTGTGATCACGTTGTGGCGACTTTGAATGTCACCGAAGACCATTTACAGCCGTGGGGTGTGGTGCATGGGGGTGTGCATGCGGCGGTGGCGGAATCCGTGGGTTCGATGCTCTCAGTTTTGGCCATGGGTGGCGTTGTGGTTGGTATAGAAAACCACACGCAGTTTTTTCATCCTGCAACTAATGGGGAAATCATTTATGAGGCTTTCCCGATCCATGTGGGTAAAACAGTCCAGGCGATTCAGATTCGTGCCTTTGACCGGCGCGATCCAAATCGCCTGATTTCACAAACCCAACTTAGGACGGTAGCCAGGAATTAAGCAGCTCGACGAGGCTTTCTTCCGCGCCCTTGCCATAAAGGGCAGTGGAACCACGAAGGTCCATAATGTCGATATTATTATCGCGCAGGGTATCCGCGTGGCCGATGAGCCAGCGCTCGAAAGTGGCCGGGTCGGCTTCAATGTGGAACTGAAGGCCAAGGAACGGGCCTGCAATAAAGGCCTGAACAGGGCATGGGCCGGTGGAAACCAGCACCTCGGCGCCGTGAATGCCGTCTACGTTGATGAGATCCTTGTGCCAGTGGAGTACTGGGCGGGAGGCAAGAATCGTGGCAAATGGGTGCTTGGACTCGGTAATGAGCTCTGACCAGCCAAGTTCCATTTCGTGGCCTGGTGCCACGCTGCCGCCAAGGGCTACTGCGCCAAGCTGAGCGCCAAGGCAAATGCCGATGGTCTGACCTGTGCGGTGGCGGATAATGTCCATCTCATCCTTGAGATATGGATAATCGGCCACATCATTCACACCGATGGGGCCACCAAGAATAACGAGGAGATCGGCCTCGATGCCGCCCTCAAGAGAATCCACACCCACATCGCGGTAGTCGAGCTCATAGCCACGCTCTATCAGGGCCTTTCCAAGTAGTCCGGCATCTTCAAAGGCGAGATGGCGGTAAATTACGGCAGTTTTAGACACTATAGTCTCGCTTTCCGAAAATAGCTGAACCAATACGAACGACTGTTGCGCCCTCTTCAATGGCCAATGTGTAGTCCCCAGACATTCCCATGGAAAGTTCGCCACCGGGGAGGAGATCGTCGCGAAGCTTACGAGTGGTGGCAAAACAAGAGCGCACAGCCTCAGGGCTGGACAGTGCTTGATCGATGGCTACAGTCATCAGGCCCTTGATGCGCAGGCGCGGGAAGGCCTCGAGCGCATCAAGAAAAAGCGCTGCGTCCTGCGGATTAATGCCGGATTTCTGGGGCTCGCCACTGCTATTAATTTGGATATACACATCGAGGTGGCGGTCCTCTTTTTCTAGACGATCACTAAGAACCGAAGCAATTTCGAGATTATCCAGGGCCTGGAACTCGTGGGCAAAACGCGCTACATACTTAGCCTTATTCTTCTGAAGAGGGCCGATGATGGAGAAGCGAAGCTCAGGGTAAGCGGCATGCAGGGCCTCCCACTTGGACTTTGCCTCCTGGACGCGATTTTCGCCAAAAGTGCTAATGCCGGCGGCTAGCGCCTCTTCCAGCATGGAAACCGGATGAGTCTTGGATACGGGGAGAATGCTGATCTCTTTGGGATCCCTGCCGCAGGCCAGTGCAACCTGGTTGATTTCACTACGAATAGCCTCATACGAGCTAGCAATGGTCATAGAAATAGGATACACCCCGTTTTCTATTTGCAAAACGACAGGTAATTTAGCAAAATTGGAAGCGTCACTGTTAGTTAAGCTTCACTGAAAAGTGCAGGAGAATTCATGGGTAACACCCTGGACCGCTACTTCAAAATTTCTGAACGCGGCTCAAGTATTGGTACTGAAATCCGTGCTGGCCTGGTCACATTCTTTGCCATGGCCTATATTGTCATCCTTAATCCATTGGTGCTTGGCACCTCTGCCGACCACACCGGTCGCATCCTTGGCGTTCCGCAGGTTGCTGCGGCCACCGCTTTGGCCGCCGGTGTAATGACCATTGCTTTTGGTCTTATCGCCCGCTATCCATTCGGTATTGCGACTGGTCTGGGCATTAATACGCTGGTTGCGGTGACCTTGGTCGCCGGCCAGGGCCTAACCTGGGCTGAGGCCATGGGTCTGGTTGTTCTTGATGGTATTGTCATTGTTATTCTGGCCGTTTCTGGCTTCCGTACTGCGGTTTTTGAGGCTATTCCGAAGGACCTCAAGGCGGCAATGGGCGTTGGTATTGGCCTCTTTATTGCCATGATTGGTTTGGTGGACTCCGGTTTTGTTCGCCGCGTGCCTGATGCTGCGCACACCACTGTGCCTGTTCAGCTGGGTATTGATGGCTCCATTGCCTCTGTTCCAACCTTCGTCTTTGTTATTGGCCTGGTGCTGTGCGGCTGGCTGGTAATTAAGAATGTGCGCGGTGGCCTCTTCATTGGCGTCATCGTGACCACCATTATTGCCCTTATTCTTGAGGCCATTTTCCACGCCGGTAGTTCCGGTGATAATGGCGCTAAGGGCTGGGGCATGGCTGTTCCGAAGGTTCCAAGCAGCTTCTTTGGCACCCCGGATTTGTCCATTGTTGGCCATGTATCGCTCTTCGGTGCGTTTAGCCGCATTGGCTTCCTGGCTGCCTGCCTGCTGGTATTCACCCTGGTTCTGGCAAACTTCTTCGATGCTATGGGCACCATGACCGCTCTTGGTAAGCAGGGCAAGCTTGTCGACGAAGACGGCAACCTCCCAGGCATGAAGACCGCCCTGGTGGTTGAGGGTGCCGGTGCTATCGTCGGTGGTGGCGCCTCTGTTTCCTCCAATACTGTCTATGTGGATTCCGCTGCTGGTATTGGTGATGGTGCACGTACCGGTCTTGCCAATGTGGTCACCGGCGTGCTCTTCCTGGCCGCCATGTTCTTCACCCCACTGACGCAGATTGTGCCAATTGAGGCTGCGGCCCCAGTTCTGGTCATCGTCGGTGCTTTGATGATGATGCAGGTCAAGGATATTGACTGGTCCCGTTTCGATGTGGCCCTTCCGGCCTTCCTCACCATTGTTGTGATGCCATTTACCTACTCCATTGCTAATGGTATTGGTGTGGGCTTTGTCAGCTACACCATCCTTGGTATTGCTGGTGGTCGTGCAAAGAAGATTCACTGGATTATTTGGGTCATTTCCGTCCTCTTCCTCCTGTACTTCGGTATGGAGCCAGTCATGAACCTCATTCAAGGCTAGGCTTTCCTGGTTATACTGGTAGGCGTAAATCTTCACTCTTTGAAAGGACATTATGCCTACCTGGAAGGACATGATTGCTGCTAACCCTCAGCATTCCTATAACTATGCTGCACGCTGGGATATCTTTAAATCCCAGGGCAAGGATATTGTGGGTGAGGCACGCATGATTGATGCTATGGCGCCCCGCCATGCTCGTATTCTTGATGCGGGCTGTGGTACGGGGCGCCTTGGCGGTTATTTGGCCCAGCAGGGTCATGATGTGTGGGGCTCGGATTTGGATCCAGTGCTCATTGACCGCGCAAAGTATGACTATCCTGACTCCAATTGGATGGTAGGCGACCTGGCCCAGGGCGAGGTTCCTGAGGGCGAGTTCGATATTGTCTTCTCTGCGGGCAATGTGATGGGCTTTATCGCCCCTGAGGACCGTCAGGCCGTTATTGAGACTATGGTCTCCAAGGTTGCTCCCGGTGGCCGTCTGGTGGTGGGTTTTGGTGCTGGTCGTGGCTGGCACTTTGATAACTTCATCGCCATGGTGGAAGCAGCCGGTATGAATACCGATGTGCTTCTCTCGAGTTGGGATCTGCGCCCATATAAGGAAGGCTCTGACTTCCTGGTGGCTATCTTTAGTAAATAAGGCATGAAAAAAGCCCGTAACTACGGTTACGGGCGATTTTTTGGGCTATTACTTGTTGCCGTCAATGAACTGGGCAACGGCCTGGGCAATGGTGCCGAAGAAGTAAATGACGAAGAAGATCACGCCAAGGGTGGTGAATGGGGTTTCAGGCTCAGGCTCAGTGGTAGTGGTCCTAGAAGTGGTAGTGCTGGTAGTGCTCGTCGTACTGCTCTTAGAGGAGCTCTCGGAAGCACTCTGAGAAGTGCTGGCAGCAGTGCTGGAGATGGCAGCGGTCGAGGTGGTAGCTGCGCTGTCCTCAGCGAATACAGAGCTATGAGGAGCAACAACTGCAGTGGTAGCAAGGCTAAGGCTGAGGCACAGAGCTAAAGAGCGTGTTAGTTTTCGCATATCCCATTCCGCTAGTGAGTTCTTAATTTGCTGTCCACCACTATATCAAATTTCTAAACTTAGGTATAAAAAATCCGTTCACTAGGCTTAGTGAACGGAGGGAATAGGCTAGAAGCCAATCTTTGGGAACCACTCTGGGGTTGGGTAGGACTTGCCAATGAACCACAGCAGAGCCAGAACAGCAGCCCATGGGGCGAAGCTCCTGAGAATCTCCTTCTCATCATCGCTCGAGCCCGAGGTGAGGTCATTGGAGTCGGAATCAGTGGTCGTTGTCTCGGTTGTGGTCTCAGTGTCAGCGTGTACAACAGCCGTGTGGCCGAGGCTGAGGCTGGTAGCCAGACCAGCAGCAACCATGCCAGTAGCGAGTCGACGAGCTGGAGTTTTAAAGATTCTCAAGTATTAGACCTTTCTCCGATATGGATGAATCATAACGAAATTATAACAAATCAGCAATTAGGGAATAACGGGAAGAAAAGAAAAAGGCACAACCAAGTGGCTGTGCCTTTCATGAGAATAGATTTACTTTTCCTTGCCACTGAAGCGGTCGGTATCGAGAAGCTCGATAGGAGTGTCTTCGTGGTCGTCGTCGACAAGCTTACGGAGCTTAGCGAGAGCATTGCGGGCGTGCAGCTGCTGGCGAGTGGTGGTCATTTCCCAACGGCGTGGGGAGAGGGCATTGAGACCCCAGGACACGGCGGAAACGAAGCGGTTACGGAAGCCGACCAGGAAGAGAATGTGGACGGCGAGCCAGGTCAGCCAGCCGAAGAAGCCGGTGTACTCGACCTTACCAATCTTGACCACGGCACTAAAGCGGGAGATTGTGGCCATGGAGCCCTTATCGAAGTACTCGAAGTCAGGACGAGCGGCAATATCGCGGCCCTCGACCTCAGCAGCAATCTGCTCAGCGACATAAGTACCACTCTGGATAGCGGCCTGGGCCACACCAGGAACCTTGTTATAGGACATCATGTCGCCAATGATGAAGACATTCTTCTTATCACCAACGGTCAGGTCACCATTGACTGGCACGCGGCCGGCACGGTCAACCTCAACACCGCACTGGTCAGCAACGAGCTTGCCCAGTGGGGAAGCAGCCACACCAGCGGACCAAATCTTGCAGAATGCAGGGATGGTCTCGACAGAATCATCCTTGGTGGACTTGAAGGTCACGGACTCTTCATTCACATCGGTCACAATGGCATTGAGCTTCACAGTCACGCCGATCTTTTCAAGCTGGCGCTGGGCATTGCGGCCAAGGCGCTTGCCGAATGGTGGCAGAACCTGTGGGGCACCATCGAGCAGGATGATCTTTGCGCTGGCTGGGTCGAAGTTCTTGTACTCACCCTTGAGGGTACGGTGAGCCATCTCAGCAAGCTGACCAGCAAGCTCCACACCGGTTGGGCCGGCACCGACAACGACGAAGGTCAGCAGGCGCTCACGCTCAGCTGGGTCGGTTGCAACCTCAGCACGCTCGAAGGCACCAAGGATGCGGGCGCGGATTTCGAGGGCGTCGTCAATGCTCTTCATGCCCGGCGCGAACTGAGCGAAGTGGTCATTGCCGAAGTAGGACTGGTTAGCACCAGCGGCAATGATGAGGGAGTCATAGGAATAATCGTGGTAGAAGGTGCCCAGACGTGCGGTGACAACCTGCTTCTCGGTGTCAATATCCACGACCTCGCCCTTGACCACATTGGCATTGGCCTGGCGCTTGAGGATCTGACGGGTGGAAGGTGCAATTTCACCGGAGGAGAGGATACCGGTTGCTACTTGGTAGAGCAGTGGCTGGAAGAGGTGGTGATTGGTGCGGTCGATCAAGGTCACATCAACATCAGCATCCTTAAGGTGCTGGGTGGCAAACATACCGCCGAAACCGGAACCAATAACGACGACGTGGTGCCGGCCGCCCTCTGGGCGATATGGCTTCTCAGTCATAAGAAGGACTTCCCCTTTACTTGAAGTTATTCAATGAATGTTACGTATAGTTGTCAATCTTAACTATTTTTGACTCTAGATGGCGTATATTGGGTGAGTCTGAGCTACGTCTCACGATTCATTCACTAATATGGTGAAAGTCACTAATATCTTTGTTGAGGTTTTCTATGTTCGAGCATCTCTCTCATATTGATCCCGAGATTTGGCCGGGTATTGCCAGCGTACCGGGGGGACGTGCTCGTGCTCATAAGGCAAAGTTGGCTGAGTCACGTTTCGGCAATATGTGTCAAAAAGCCGGTATTTTTCTTGGTTCAGCAGGGGATGTGAACTCTACCCAGCCTTCGATGTCCATCAACCATGATGCGCTTTTTGCGCGCATTTCTGACTGCGGTTGGCTTGGTTTGGCCGAGAGTTTTATGGCTGAGGAGTGGAATAGCCCTGATATTGGCGCGGTGCTCGAGGCCTTGATTTTGAATGGCTATAAGCCGCGTGAGAGTCGTAGTCTTTTTAAGTCCAAGCAGAAGAATCCAGCCCCTCCGGGTGAGCTTCCTGATTCTTTGGTGCAGCTTTATGGTGGCAGTTATACCGGTCTTTTTGCTACTGGTATTGCCACGACTGTGCGTGAGGCTGTGAAGTCTTTTGTTCCCGGTGCTGGTAAGGGTGGGGAACCTGCCCAGCATTATGTGGATATTACGACCATTACGGATCCGGTGGATGTGGACCGTGAGGATTTGCCCAATGCCCAGCTTCGGGCCATTGACTCTTTGCTGGATATGGCCCATATTCGCTCCGGTTCTGATGTTTTGGAGTGGCCGCTTTCTGGTTCGGCCTTGATTGGTGCTATTCATGAGCGCGGGGCAGTTGCGGATTCTTTGACCACGGATGCTGCGCGCGCCAAGGAGATTTCTACGCGTCTGGGGCCGTGGGCCAATATCCATGTGATTGATAGCCCAATTCCAACGAGGGATCAGTGGCGTGGCCGTTATGATGCGGTGATTAGCGTGGATCGCCTTGAGGTTTTGGGTGAAGTGGGCGCTGTGCCTTTTATTAAGACTCTGGATCGACTTCTTGGTAGTGGTAGTGCAGTTGTGCAGACAATTATTGCCGCTAAGGAGCTTGATGGGGTAGTGATGGAGGCCCTTCGGCCTGTTCAGGCCTATATTTGGCCAACTTTGCACTTCCATACCATGGAGGAAATCCACAAGCTGGTGGATCGTAATTCTGCCATGCGTGTGATTAGTGAAAAGCACCTCGGTGGGCATTTCACGGAGACAGTGAAGCTCAAGAGGGAGATCTTCGAGGGCCACGCCAATCAGGCTGCCGCCCTCGGTTATGATCGAGTCTATCGACGTCTATGGTCCTACTACTTTGGCCTGCTTGAGGCCCTCTCAAAGCTCGGTTATATCGAAATGGTGCAGCTTGAATTGCGGGGGCGTCGAAAAGCCTAAAATTATTTGCGATTTTTGCGCCAAGTACTAAAAATCTGCAGGGCAATAACCAGCACCACAATGGCGACAGCCACGAACATGACGTAGTGCATGTATTCCTTGACAATTGGAATCTCGCCGAGCCAGTAGCCGATTAGCGTAAATCCCGCACCCCACAGGGCCGAGCCAATGATGGAATAGACGGTGAAGGCCTTGCGATTCATCCCCGTAAAACCGGCAACGACCGGGGTCACTGTGCGAACAACAGCAATAAAGCGCGCGATAAGGACCGTGAGTGGGCCAAAGCGCTCAAAGAAACGGTGGGTTTTATCCACGGTATCTGTGCCAATCCAGCGCATCATGCGTGTGTGCATAATGCGGGGACCAACGCGTTTGCCCACCTCATAGCCCAATTGATCACCAAGGGCGGCGGCAATGGGGATGCCAATACAAAGCAACCAAATATTAGCCACTGGATGATCGGAGTGGGCAGCAATACCTGCACTCAGAAGTAGGGTATCACCTGGGAAGATGAAACCAATAAGGACCCCGGTCTCCATGAATATAATCACGAAGATTCCCAGCAGTCCGAAGGATGCGAGAAGATTTCCGGGGTCCAACAAGGGCAGGGGTGCCTTTCTAAATCGAGGTCATCTCTTGGGACTTGGTTTCCTTCATGAGGAGGATGGAGATGAGCGAGATTACGGTCACAATAATCAGGTAGATGCCTACTGATTGTACACCGTGGGAGGCTACCAGTGCAGTAGCGACGAATGGCGCAATGGCTGCACCCAGGATAGATGCAATATTATAGCTGATGCCGGAGCCGGTGTAGCGCACATTGGTCGG
The DNA here is from genome assembly GCA_030530875.1 of Corynebacterium sp. Lineage (GTDB taxonomy): Bacteria > Actinomycetota > Actinomycetes > Mycobacteriales > Mycobacteriaceae > Corynebacterium. The sequence continues at coordinate 88,642 of JAUMUD010000003.1, read as the reverse complement.
GAAGAGTTCTGGCAAAACCGCAGACATTGGACCGAAGACCAGGCCCATCAGGAACATACCGATGAAGAGGAAGATGGTGACCGAGGTGCGGTCGGCGGTCTCAGGGTTGAGGAAGTAGCCGAAGCTAAAGCCGTAGATGATCATCAGGACGGAGACCGTAATGAGGATGACACGGCGGCCGTAGCAGTCTGCAATGATAGCGGAGATTGGGATAGAAACAGCGAAGAGAATAATGGTGAGAATCTGGATTTCCAGGAAGTCCATGTACTTGATACCCAGACCGGAAACACCATTAGGATTATCCTTCTTGGCGATACCATAGGACAGAACCCAGGTGGTGACCAGGTAGAACAGGGTATAACAGGAGATCATGACGAAGGTGCCAAGGATCAGTGGCTTCCAGGAAGTGCGGAAGACCTCGCCCAGTGGGGCCTTGACCTTCTTACCCTGCTTCACAGCCTCGGTGAAGACTGGGGTCTCTTCAAGCTTGAAGCGAACAACAAGGCCAACAACAACCAGAACGGAAGAGAGTAGGAATGGGATACGCCAACCCCAGGTAATGAAGTTACCGGTCAGAGAGCCCGTTTCGTGGTTGAGTACGGTAACCAAGAAGAGGAAGAGGACATTGGCAATAATAAAGCCAAATGGGGCGCCAAGCTGTGGCCACATTGCTGCCCACGCACGCCTCTTCGAATCAGCGGTCTCGGTGGCGAGCAGTGCAGCACCGGACCACTCACCGCCCAAACCCAGGCCCTGGCAGAAGCGGAGCAGTGCCAGCAGTGCTGGGGCGAGGATGCCAATCTGGGAGTAGGTTGGCAGGCAGCCAATCAGGAAGGTGGCAATACCCATGGTGAGCAAGGAGCCCACCAGGGTGGCCTTGCGGCCAATGCGGTCGCCGAAGTGGCCGAAGATAATGGAACCGAGTGGGCGGGCGATGAAGGCCAGGCCGAAGGTGGCGAAGGACTGGAGCAGTGCCACGGTGGAATTATCGGTCTTTGGGAAGAAGAGATAAGGGAAAACTGCCACTGCGGCGGTGGCGTACACGTAGAAATCGTAGAATTCAATGGTCGTGCCGATGGTCGAAGCCAGTGCAACACGACGTTTCATTGTCGCAGCAGAAGGGGCAGTTTTGGTTTCGGTTGTGGTCATTCTCTATCCGAACTGTTAATATATTATTGTTTATTGTTACTAGAGTTACTAGAGAAACGGGAGAGAATAATGAACGATCTCAATACTCAGATTTCGACTATTACTACGCTGCTGACTAATGTCTCGCGACTGGTCACTGCTGTCATGACCATGGTCAGCAATTTCCGCAGCATGTCGTCTACTCCACGCGGCTAAAATTATTGGCTAATTAGTGGGGTGTATTCCACGCATCAACCGGGCTCTAGAAGCCTTTAGTAACGGCTAACAGAAAACTAGATACGGGTGGATCTAGTTGAACAGAACCTTGGTGTAGGTTGTGGAGATTAATATAAGCGTATTGGTCTTGTTTAGCAACCTGAGACGACCATCAAAAGGGGCTAAGTTCCTAAGTGACTGGAACTTAGCCCCTTTGTGCTGTGCTTTCTCATTTCGCGGGACGAATATGAGCTTAATCACACCACATAGTGAGACAGTGATAATTGAAGATTCTCACTATATGGAAATTGGGTAGATTTTATGTCGCATTCCACGGGAATTATGTGCTGAGGGTCTTAGACATGATCCAGCGGCGAATCTCCGGGATGCTATAGGCCACGCGCCAGGTGCACATATGCTCCATACCCATTGGGGAGTCGAGGCCCGGAAGAGTGCCGGCAGCGAAGGTGGTGTAATTGACCGTGGTGTTCTTGGCAATCACGGACTCAATCTGCTGGGTATAGGTTGCTGCGTCGCTATTGCCCTGGATTTGCAGGTGCGTAACCGGGGTTCCAAGGCTCTCGATGAGGGCAGTGATCTCATTCTGGCCTGGGAATGCCTTGTCGTCACCCTCTGAGACGGTAATCCACAGGTTATCCTTGGCCAGCGGTGCACATGCACTCGTATCCCACTGGCAGGCCACAAGATAGGAGGATGCGAAGAAATTCGGGCGCTCAATATTCATGGCGATGCTGGTCATACCACCCATGGACTGGCCAGTGGCATAAATCCTCGACGTGTCGATATTGTGATTGGCCACCACATCATCAATCAACGCCATGCAAGCACGAACGCCATCGGTGGTTTCATTCGTATCATCCACAATAACTGTGGTGAAGTTCGGTGCCAGCACAAAGGCCTCATTGGCAGCCTGATCCTCTGGGCTTGCCCAGCAAATAGCGCCAAGACCCTGATATAGGGTATTTTTCACGTCATCGCTAACGACGGAAGAATCATGGACGAATACCACCAGTGGGTACTTCTTGGACTTATCCAGGTTCTTTGGGGTGAAGAGGTTATAAGGCACGGTCATGCCAGTTGCAGAGTCTGTAAAGCTGAACTGCTCAAACTCATCGGCAATCATGGTGTAGATACCCGTGGTAGTGATGCTCTGGTTTGAATCATTGGCACTGGTTACGGTCACAACCTGGCTGCTGGAAGAGTCACTGCTGCTCTGGCCGCCACCCATCTGGCCGCCACCAGCCTGGCCGCCGCCCATCTGGCCGCCACCCGTTTGATCACTGTTGCCATTATTCGAGGAGGTGCCCACATTCATGGACATATTCATCGAATGCGAAATTGAGGCATTGGAGTCATCGGCAGAAAGCTCCACAATCACATACTTACCAGCTGCTGGGGCCGACGCAATCTGGGCCGTGGAGTTGGTATAAACCTTAGTGATGGTACGGTCAGCCACGGAATAATCCGAGGCAGAGAGCGTGGATGCAGCAAACTCGGAGGAGTATTCCAAGGCCACGCCGGTGAGACGACGCCCCTCGCCGAAAACCTGGGCGATAGCCGTAGCAGCAATGGCATCACCGATACCCGAAGGAAGTGCACTGGTGGTGCCGGAACTGGTATCAGTTCCTTAATTAGTGCTACAAGCTGCGGCAACACTGGCGAAACCGAGAGCACCAAGACCAATCAAACCGCCCTTAAGAATGCTGCAGCGGGAAAAAGTGCGTTCATTGCTCATGAAGTTAAGCATACCAAACAATTGTTAAGTTAGGCCTTACTTATATGCGAAACTTGCTGTGTTTTTACTGTGTATTGGCTGTGCTGATTTCGGTGCTTGAGGTAGCAGTAGTAGTGCCACTAGTGGTTAGCTTCTGGCTAAAGAGCCAATCGCGGAATACTGGCAGGTCATAGCCTGTAATCCATGCAGCAGTATGCTCAGTAACACCAGCCTCGGATAGGGAGGGTAGTGTATTGGCAGCAAAGAAGAAGGCTGAGGTAGTGGCCTTTTGGCCGGCAAGGTTCTGCAGATCCTCCTTGTAGCTATCGTGGTTCGAAGTCACAGTGGCGCTGGTGCCACCGTGAGCGGAAATGAAGCTGCCAATAGCATTGATGGAATCAGCACTGAGCGGATCACCAGCTGAGGCGGTAAACCAAAGGGGAGTTGTAGCTATAGGCTCCAGCGCATTGGCATCCCAGTGTGTGGAGACCATATAGGAAGCAGCGAAGAAATTCGGACGGGCAAGATTGAGTGCAATACAGCCCATGCCGCCCATGGCCTGGCCGGTGAGATAGATCTGGCTGGTGTCAATATTGGAATTGGCAATGAGATTATCAATCAGCCCAAGAAGAGCGCGAATGGAATCAGTGATTTGGTAGCTATCATCCGCAATGACTTGGGCGAAATGTGGGGCAAGCACATAACATGGGTGAGACTTTTGGTTAGTCTCTTCGGCAAAGCTCACAGCACCCAAGCCTTGGCTAAGGACAATGGATGGGTCAGCGCTTAGGCAGGAAGCATCAGCCAGGAAAATAACGAGGGGGAGTTTCGTGCCAGCCTTGGCTGCCTGCGGGGTATATAGACTGTGAGTGATGGTGAGATTAGTCGCCGTATCCACATAGTTAAGCTGGGCGAAATCATCAATAGTGGTATTAGCCCGCTTGGTGGTGTTAATGGAGGAATTATCCGTGGAGTCATTGACCGTAACTAGAATCGGCTGGGCGAATTTCTGGCCATCAGGGGCGGTGGCAATAACCTTGGAAGCCGCGTCATCCTCAGCAAGCTCAATAATGATGTACTTGCCATTGGTCGGGGTGCTGGCCTCGGCAGGACTTGAATTGGTGTAGACCTTAGTAACCGTGCGGTCGGCAATGCTGAAGCGTTCGGAAGAAATAATCTGGGCTGCAAGGTCCTGTTGATATTCCAGAGCCACACCGGTGACGCGAAGGCCATCGCCGAAGACGCGAGTAATCGCCGTGGCTGAAGTTGCCGTGGCGGCTGTGGCCGTAATGGAGGCGCCCTTAGCGGTTGCCGTGCTGTCGGGATTTTGCTTGCCCGCGCCACAGGCGCTCAGCGTGCTAGCACCGAGACCAACGAGACCAAGAGCGCCAGCAGCTTGCAGGAAACGACGACGGGAAAGTTGTGGATTAACACCGCGATTATTCACGAGTTAGATTATATATCCAAATTTGCATGAGATGCCGGCCCGTGGCTGAGGGGAGAAGCTCATATATAAAAATGACATAATGTACATTATCGGATCATTACGCTAAAAAGAAAGGTGAGCTGGGCTCACCATAACTTTAGGATCCTTTAGGATTGCTTCTCCATTGTGATTAGCACATTGAGTTCACCTTGGGTGTCAATCTTTGCTGCAACGAACTCTGGCGTATCAACACCAAACTCCGTGCGGTCAAATGGGATTGTCGTACCCAGGATGACTCGGGTTCCGGTTCGCAGGACCTTGAAATCTGCCGTGACTGGCTTGGTGGTTGCCATGATTGTCAGATTGCCCTGTATTGTCACGTGGCCCGAGGTGCCGTCTCCTGGCAGGCTGCTGAGGTCAACCGGCGAAGTCACCTCAAAGGTAGCCGTTGGATAATCATCCGTATGGAGAATCTTAGAACGCACGTTAATATCGCGCTTCTCCTGGTCGGTCTTAAGGGTCGTCATATCAACGACAATTTTTCCGGAGGTGAGCTGATTATTCTCCACCTTTACGTCACCCGTGACGTTATTAGTGGAACCGGAAGTATCAATGGACTGACCCGGCAAGAGTTCATGGAAGGTATAACCAACCGAGGTTCGGTTCGGGCCAGAACCGTCAATCACATTCCAGTCGCCGTTAACATCGGTCGATGCAGCCAGCGCTTGCGTGTCATCGAGACTCGCAGTTTTGAGACCGTGATCATGGAAATGATTATAGGTTACGGCACCAATACCGCAGAGTGTCAAGACAAAAATTGCGGCGATGACGATATAGACAAAGATAGGTTGAGACTGTCGAGAATTCATTTCGTCCTTTCCAACATCTTAACTATACTCGGGTGCGTCTCGATTTTGCGTGCAATGTGAACAAGTTCCTGGCAAAGAGCCGTCATTTCTGCCGGTTCTACACCCTCACGGCAGGCAGTCTCAATATCCTCCGCCTGGCATCGCAACTCGAATAGGCGGTCCATGAGCATGCTCATCTGCTCATCAGTCACGTTTTCAGTGCGCTGGCGGGCCTCATAGGCTCGTTGACGGCACGAATGGCTGCAGTAGGTCTTTGGGCGACCGCGCTTAGACAGGTCAAGCTCCTTGCCACACCATTTGCATTTGCGACGACGAGGAATCGGCAGTGGCTCCGTTGGATTCCACACTACGCCATAGTCGAATTCCTCGTCCATGACGCGCTCACCAATTGGTCTGATAAAGTTTTCACCCTCGACGCGAATAGCGTCACGGGTTCTTTCTATGATTTTTGGGGGTGCCGGTTTCTTGTCCATATGGTAATAGAATAGTCTATAGTATAGAATGGTGCGAATAGGAACGACTAAGAAAGGATAAGAATGGCAGATCGTGTACTGCGTGGCTCCCGTATGGGTGCCGTAAGTTATGAAACGGATCGTGACCATGACCTTGCGCCTCGTCAGATGGTCAAGTACAAGACCGAATCTGGTGAAGTGTATGAGGTTCCTTTTGCCCATGATGCGGAGATCCCACCAACGTGGCTGTGTAAGAACGGCCAGATAGGTGTGCGTGTAGAAGGCAATAATGAGGCTGTTGAAGAGCAAAAGCCTCCACGTACCCACTGGGATATGTTGCGTGAGCGCCGTTCTATTGAGGAACTCGATGCACTCCTTGACGAGCGTATTGAGGCTTTGCGAAAGCGCCGTCGCGCTGCTGCTAAGCTCCTCAAGGAACAGCAGGAAGCTGCTGCTGCAGTTGTTCAAAACAATAACAGCTAAGCAATAGCTAGCTCATATAGTAAAAAACAGGAGAACCGGGGACCTACGGCCTCGATTGTCCTGTTTTTTCTTGTCTCGGGAATTTATTATGCGCGGCGACGCTTGGAACGACGCTGCTTTAGCTCGTGGCCGACCATGGTATTGACAACCTCGAGGACATTCTTAGCCTGCTCCTTGCGGTGAGCGAGACCCCACTTAGTGACTTCCTTCAAGGACGCAGAGACAAAGGAGCCATCGAGCTTGGAGTAGCCAATTTCGCGCTCGGTGAAGGTGATTGGTACCTCGCGTACGTCGAAACCTGCGCTGATAGCACGCCATGCAAGGTCAACCTGGAAGATATAGCCTGCATTGGAGAGCTCATCAAGGTCAAGGGTTTCGATGAGCTCGCGTCGATACGCACGATAACCAGCGGTCATATCGGAGAGGCCGGCACCAAGAGCCATGGAAATATAAATATTGCCACCCTTGGAGAGAATCCAGCGCTTCTTTGGCCAGTTAACGACCTTGCCGCCCTTGATATAGCGAGAGCCGATTACGAGGTCGGCACCCTTGTCGATCTGCTCGAGGAGCAGGTGGAGCTGCTCTGGTGCGTGGGAGCCATCGGCATCCATCTCGCACAGAACATCAAAATCGCGCTCCAGGCCCCAACGGAAGCCTGCAACATAGGCGCCGCACAGACCGCCCTTACCATCGCGGTGCAGCACGTGCATGTGGTCGTCCTCAGCAGCGAGCTTATCTGCGGCCTCACCCGTGCCATCTGGGCTGTTGTCATCCACGACCAGAACGTGGACATCTGGGTTTGCCTTGCGGACGCGTCCGGTGATCAACGGAAGATTCTCCAACTCGTTATAAGTTGGGATGATCACGAGCGCTTTCTTGCTCATCTACTTTCTCCTGTACCAAATGATTAATGTGGACAACAATCCAATAATACTAAGAATCCACTGTAAATAATAACCTAGTTTTGCAGCTGGGGTGATATTATCCTTCAATGGCAAAGATTGAATCAAGGTTGCCGGCTGGAAAATACGGGCCCAAGTCAGTACATTTCCATCAGGATCAATCATGGCGGAAACACCGCTCGTAGCTGCAACAACGACCGAACGGTCGAATTCCTCGGCGCGGAATCGGCTAATGGCCAACTGCTGGTAGGTCATATTAGTGAAGCCGAAGGTGGCGTTATTGGTTGGTGAGATAAGAATCTGTGCACCATCCTTGACTGTATCGCGACCGGCCTTATCAAAGGCGATCTCGTAGCAGGTGAGAATGCCGGCCTTGATATTGGTGCCGGTGGTAGCTGCGCGGAGGTTTACTACCCCATTATCGGTGCCTGGTTTGAAGTCTGAGGCAAGGTCAACCAGCGAGGTAATTTTCCTAAAGAAGGAACGCATTGGCATGTACTCACCAAAAGGCTGGAGGTACTTTTTGTCGTGGTACTCCCCTGGGCCGGAATCTGGATTCCAAACCTGGACGCGGTTACGTTCACCGACCTCGTCCTGAGTGATCTCACCAAGGACGATGGGGGTATTCATGTGGTCCACGGCCTTCATGATCTGCTGGTAGGCGGTTGGATCAGCGAATGGATCCACATCGGAGGCATCCTCAGGCCAGACGGTAAAGTCCACACCCGTTGGGTCGGTGTTCTCAGTTTGGCGGACATGGTTGGCCAGCACTGCCCTACGCTGGGCGTTAAAATCAAGCCCCATGCGCGGCACATTGCCCTGGATGGCTGCCACGGTCACATTGCCCTTACCAAGGCTTGCGTTTCGCATGCCCATGTGGCCCACCTGGGCGAGGATGAGGATGACGGCGCAGAGCGCACAATACGTCGTGGCGCTTTTGAATCGGCGGCTGAAAATACGGCCGGAACCGAGAATAAAGAGAATACCAAGCGCGAAGGTGGCGAAGCTTACGAGCGCTGGGCCACCTAGTGGGGCGAGTGCCATCAGTGGGCCTTCAACCTGACCCCAGGCGAGCCTGCCCCAGGAAAAACCGCCAAATGGGAAACTGCTGTGGGCAGCCTCTACGGCGATGTACCAGAATGGCAGGAAGAAGGCGCCAAAGCGGTGGCGAAGCAGCATGACGGCACCAGCGCCAAAAACTGCCCCGTAGATAGAAAGCGCAATACAAAGTGCGATATACGGTAGGTTGCCCACAAGGGTATTAATCCAAGGCAGCAGGAGCAGGAAGAGAGACATGCTCTGGGCAAAGCCAAGGACCGCGCCACCAAAGATTGTTGGACGCGAGTAGGACCATGGGCGAAGAATCAAAAGGAGCCCACCTGCACCGATAATGGCGCAGAACCACCAACCGGTGGGCTCATAGGAGAGGTACATCAAGCAGCCAGAAACTATGGCATGGAGGAACCTCGACAGGTAAGTCAGGACATGGGTGATTTTCCTGGTGTTGTTCTTGCCATAGCTTTCTTGCAGCTTGAGTTTTGGAAGAATCTTAGGCATAAGGACCTTGGTTATTCGGCCCTTGATCTGGGTTGGACTGTGGTGGTTCGGAACCAAAGGAACCGAAGCTGCCGAAAGTATTTGAGTTATTTCGGCTGGTATAACGCATGGCTGAGGTCATGAACTGCTGGGAGAACTGCTCCATGCGGTTATAGATGGTCCTCGCAATCATGCGTCGGATCAAGAACCGGGTTGGTGGGAACACACAGAGTAGACCGCCAATGCTGGAGAGGAAGCCTGGGAGTGCAATACCGAAGGCACCAATGATCGACAAGGTGTAGTCACCCATGAGTGCACCTGCACTATCCGTGCCGCGTAGTGCGCGCATGGCGATGCTACGCATTTCCAGGGCTCCAATGAGAATGCCCAGGAAGAAAAGCACGAAGAGCGCGATAAGTGCCCAACCAACACCAATGAGGCGGGAGACTACGTAGAAAGCGAGAACTTCGAGGATGAAGTAAATAAGGATGTAAGGTGGTCTAACTCTCATACTTAATCACTATTACGGGAACGTGGTGTGTATTTAGAACTAGCATACCTGAAAAAAGCTGGCTGATTACTCCCCTTGCCGGCCTTCTAGTTCGCCCTCAGCAGACAGGTATGTCTCTCGCAGTAAATCCATATGTTCTTGGCTAGGATTTTCCCAAAGCCCACGGTCAGCTGCTTCCATGAGACGCTCAGCAATATCGCGAAGGGCCCAGGGGTTGGACTGCTCGAAGAATTCCTTGGTTTCCGGATCACCCACATAGGTCTCAGTGAGCTGTTCATACATCCAATCGTCCATGACACCGGTGGTCGCATCATAGCCAAAGAGATAGTCGACGGTGGCGCTCATTTCGAAAGCGCCCTTGTAGCCATGCTTCTTCATGGCGTTGATCCAACGAGGGTTGACCACACGGGCACGGAATACACGGCGGGATTCCTCAAAGAGGGTCCTGGTGGTGACTGTTTCTTGGCGGGTGGAGTCACCAATATAGGCCTCCGGATCCTGGCCCGTGAGTGCACGGACGGTGGCAATCATGCCGCCGTGGAACTGGAAGTAGTCATCGCTATCGGCAATGTCATGTTCCTTGGAGTCCAAGTTCTTGGCTGCCACTTGGATACGGGAGTAGGCCTTTTGCATGGCCTCCTGGGCGGGGATGCCGTCACGGTCACGGCCATAGGCGTAGCCACCCCAGGTGGTGTAGACCTCAGCAAGGTCGGCGTCGCTACGCCACTGGCCACTGTCCATGAGTTGGAGAAGACCAGCGCCGTAGGTGCCAGGTTTGGATCCGAAGATGCGAAGTAGGTGCTCCTCTTCCCCGCGGTTCTTGCGCACATAGTTCTGCTCCACTGGCTCATCCGCATTGGCGGCAAGCTGCACGGCATCGTCGAGAAGATCAATGACATGTGGGAAGGCATCACGGAAGAAACCGGAAATGCGCACGGTCACATCAATGCGTGGGCGACCGAGCTCCTCGAGTGGAATGAGCTCAAGGTGGGTGACACGGCGTGACACCTCATCCCAAATTGGCTGGATGCCAAGCAGGGCGAAGATTTCGGCAATATCATCACCGCTGGTACGCATGGCGCTCGTGCCCCAGACCGAGAGACCAACGGACTCCGGGTAGGCGCCATCGTGGTCCTTTTGGTAGCGCTCAATGAGGCTATCGGCAAGCAAAGTGCCGGTTTCCCACGCAAGGCGACTTGGGAGGGCGCGTGGATCCACAGAGTAGAAATTGCGGCCGGTAGGAAGCACATTAATAAGGCCACGCATCGGGGACCCAGATGGACCAGCAGGGATAAAGCCACCATTGAGGGCATGAAGCACTGCGGTGATTTCGCCCGGCACTTGAGCGAGGCGTGGGATAAGCTCCACAGAAATAAACCTCAAGGTGTCCTTGAGCTGGTCATTCTCCCCTGCAAGTTCATCGGCCTTAGCGGGATCCCAAGAAGACTCAGCAAGAGTGGTGAGAATCTCCTTGGCCTTTGCCTCATAGGCATCAGTGGCCTTACGGGTCTCCGAACCATCCTCATTCATGCCCAAGGCTTCGCGCAGACCCACAACCTGGGTATAACCGCCCCAAAGTTGGCGGGCACGCATGATTGCGGCCACTAGCTGGATGAGCTCCTCACCCTCAACGGCGCGTCCAAGAATGTGGAGGCCACCACGGATGGCAACGTCCTTAATCTCGCAGAGCCAACCATCAATATGCATCAGCATGTCATCGAAGACATCCTCAGCTGGGCGCTCCTTCCAACCAAGGTCCTTATCCATATTGGCAGCGGTCAGCAGGGTCCAAATTTCTTGGCGAATGGCGGGGAGTTTAGCAGGGTCCATGGCCGCAATATTCTGGTGCTCGTCGAGAAGCTGCTCAAGGCGAGTGATATCACCATAGGTCTCCGCGCGGGCCATGGGTGGGATCATGTGGTCAATGAGGGTGGCGTGGGCGCGACGCTTGGCCTGAGTGCCCTCACCAGGATCATTAACCAAGAACGGATAAATGAGCGGGATATCAGCAACGCACTGGTCAGGATAGGAATTTTCATCCAGTGCTGCGCCCTTGCCTGGTAGCCATTCCATATTGCCGTGCTTGCCCATGTGCACAATGGCATCGGCCTTAAAGACCTCACGCACCCAATAATAACTAGCCAAATAGTGGTGATTAGCAGGCAAATCAGGGTCATGGTAGATGCCCACAGGGTTTTCACCAAAGCCACGTGGTGGCTGAATCATCACTACAACATTGCCAAACTGCAGGCCAGCGATATAAATATCACCCGTGGCAGGATTTACATAGTGATCACCAGGGGCCACACCCCAATGCTCCGTCATTTCTTCCTGCATTTGCGCAGGCAAAGTGGCGAAATATTGCCTGTACTCGGCAGCACTGAGCTTAATTGGGTTGGTGGCCATGACCTCCTCAGTCAACCACTCAGGATCATAACCACCCGCATTAATGATGGCCTCCATCAGCTCATCACCAGTCTCTGGGTGTGGGCCAACCTGGTAGCCTGCTTCACGCATGGCATCAAGCAGCGCCAAGACAGAATTTGGCGTATCCAAACCCACCGCATTACCAATACGGGCATGCTTAGTTGGGTAAGCAGAAAGCATCAACACAATGCGCTTTTGCCCATTTGGTGTGTGGCGCAGGCGCGCATGATTAATAGCCAGTCGGGCAAGACGCTGGCAGCGCTCCTCATCCGGCACATAGCGGCTAAGGCCATTGATCTCTTCCTTGAAACTGAATGGAAGACCGATAATGCGACCATCAAACTCGGGCACAGCAATCTGGCTCGCAGTGTCCATTGGGCTCGTACCATCATCATTGGCCAGCCACTCCTCGCGGGAATTAGTAAGCGCAAGGCCCTGAATGATAGGAATATCCAAAGCAGCAAGGGCCGCATTATCCCACTCAGAATCCGCATTCGAACCAGCAGCAAGCACGGTCGTAATCAGTGCATCACACTGGCCAAGATATTCAAGCAAATCCTCCGGGGCCTGGCGCAAAGACGCAGCATAAATCAGGCGCGCACGGCCACCATTCTGGATGATCGCATCGGCCAAGGCTTCTACATAGGCAGTATTACCCGCCACATGCTGGGAACGGTAATAAATAATGCCCACAATAGGGCCTTCGCCCTCGCCCAGCTCAGTAGCCTCCCAAAAAGGCATAATCTGTGGAGCCTCAAAACCAAGACCAGTGAGCAGCAAAGTATCAGAAAGGAAATTGTGCAGATTGCGGAGATTCTCCACACCACCCTCGGCCAAATAAGCATGGGCGGTAGTGACCACACCCGCAGCCACCGTCGAAGCCTCCGTCAGAGTCGCATCAACGGCACGCTCACCAGAAACAAAAATCACGGGCTTATTCGAAGCAAGAAGCGTATCTGCCCCATCCTGCCAGGCACGAAGCCCACCAAGAATACGCAAGACAATAATATCCGCCTGCGAAATCAAAGAATCCAGCTCGCCAGCAATAAGCCTCGTGGGATTGGCATACACATAGCCGCCGGCAGCATCAGCAGAAAGAAGGTCAGTGTCAGAGGTGCTCAGAAGCAGAATCATAATGGCCTTTCCGGGGAACCCGCGCCCCGTTGGTAAACAGAACAAAGTGATGGGGTCTGGCTATACAGTGGCGCGACCGCAGCGGAATTGCACCGCTTTCCCTCATAGTCGATATTATAAAAGGGATGAACACCTCCCATACAACTCACCCCACTAGCGACAGCCCATTACACAGCAGAGACCGCGCCGACCAATGCCCCGGCGTACTCGCACTCCACCAAGCCAATGACGGCGCAATTGGGCGACTTCGCTTTCCGGGAGGACATATCAGTGGCGAAAATCTCGCCCACCTCGGTCAACTAGCCAAAGACCACGGCGACGGCTACGTGCATGTCACCATGCGTGGCAATGTCCAAATCCGTGGCATCCACAATCCTGACGCCTTCCAAAAAGCCGTCACTGAGCTCGGTCTACTACCACACCCCACCCACGATAAAATCCGCAATATCATTGCAAGCCCCTACACACCACGAGAACTCATCACCCAATTAGATGAAGCCCTGTGCGCAGTACCAGAAATCGGCACACTCTCCGGCCGTACCCTATTTGGCATCGACGATGGTCAGGGCGATATTCTTGCAGAAAAGCCAGACTTTAGCATCCACAAGGACGCCCTCTACCTCGCAGGTGAATTCGCTGGAAGATCCTCGAAAAACCCCGTCGAGCTCATCGTCGAAGCCGCAAAACTCTGGGCCGAACACCGAGGAAAATTCTGGCGCGTCCACGAACACCCAGAATTCCTCCCACTAGTCCAAGAAAAACTAGCCCTCGACACAACCAACCCACCAGTACTACCAGCACCCGAAAATATCGAGCGCTACATCGGCTGGTTCGACATTGACGGCCACGTCGACCTGGGTGCCGGACTCCCCTTCGGTATCCTCCCCGCCGAAACCCTAGGCGTCATCGGCAAAGACATCAGCCTCAGCCCATGGCGCACCATTCTCATCCACAACCTCGACGAATCCGAAGCCGAAGCAGTTGTCCGCTTCACCGCCAGCCGCGGCCTCGTCTACGACGCACATTCGCCATGGCTCGACATCACCGCCTGCACCGGCACACCAGGATGCGCCAAGAGCCTCTCCGATGTGCGTCGCGACGCCCGCGCACTCATCGACCAGCGCCTGACAGGCGAACCAGTCCCTGAGAAAGACCGCCGCGTACACTTCGTCGGATGCGCTCGCCGCTGCGGCCGCCCCAACGGACACTACCTCGAATACCTCGCAACCGGAGAGGGAGAATATGAAACCATATATCGCTAATGGCCCAGAAATCTACCGAGAATCCTTCGCTATCATCCGCGAAGAAGCCGACCTCGGCCGCTTCAGCCCCGGCGAAGAAATAGTCGCAGTACGCATGATCCACGCCTGCGGCCAGGTCGACCTTGCCGATGACATTGAGTTCTCCGAGCACTTTGATAAAGTTTCGCGCCGGGCTCTGAACGCGGGTGCCCCGATTCTCTGCGATGCCAATATGGTTGCTGCCGGTGTGACCAGGTCCCGCTTGCCTAAGGATAACCAGGTGCTGTGTATGATTCGTGATCCTGAGGTTGCCTTGCTTGCACAAGAGATTGGCAATACACGTTCCGCCGCTGCAGTGGAACTCTGGCGACCACACCTCGAAGGTGCCGTGGTTGCTATTGGTAATGCCCCAACGGCACTCTTCTATCTTTTGGAAAAACTCGCCACTGACCCAGATTTCCCACGCCCAGCAGCCATTCTTGGCATGCCGGTGGGTTTTGTTGGTGCGGCCGAATCCAAGGCGCTGCTATCCAATATGGCCACTGATATTGGCGTGGAATTTGCCACTGTTCATGGCCGCCGTGGTGGTTCGGCCATTACCTGCGGGGCACTCAACGCCCTTGCAGCCCCCTATGAAATTGCCCCCAACTAAGGAGAAAATTTGACAGAGAAACAGGTGGGGACACTCATTGGTGTTGGTGTTGGCCCCGGCGACCCAGAACTCATTACCTACAAGGGCATTCGTGCCATTCAGAGTGCGGATGTGTTGGTTTACCATTCCAAACCCGGTGGGAATAGCGCCGCTCGTGCAATTGCTAAAGAATTTATCCAGGATGGTACGGAGGAAATTCTCCTCGAATACCCAGTAACCACGGGAAATACTGACCACCCCGGTGGCTATACTGGTGCACTTGCTGACTTCTATGTTTCGGCCTATTCCACGCTGACCGCTGCCCTGGATGCAGGCAAGAAAGTCGTGGTCATCAGCATTGGCGACCCCATGCTCTATAGCTCCTACCAGCATCTCCATCGCCTTATCGCGGAGGACTATCCGGCGGAGATTATTCCCGGTGTGAGTTCTGTTAGTGCCGCTGCCGCCCGCACCGGCATGATTCTTGCTGATGATGCTGAGGCACTCGCCATTATTTCTGCCACGGAAACCCAGGAAGAAATCGAGGCCCAGCTGGCTCTGGTGGATCGTGCCGTCATCATGAAAGTCGGTAACCACATGGATACCCTGCTGCCCCTCCTGGAAAAGCATCATCGCACTGAAAGTTCTACCCTGGTTTCCTATGTTTCCACCAAGAGGGAAAAGCTCTGTCCAGTACGAGAGCTTGATCCCGAGGAGTCAGTCCCCTACCTTTCGGTCATCCTTGTTGGCCCACCGACCAGCACCACCGGCTGGGTTTCGGTGGTTGGTCTTGGCCCAGGCCCAGGTCATTGGCGCAGCCCCGAGGCTGCAGAGGTCTTGCGTGAGGCCACAGACATTATCGGTTACTCCACTTATGTTAAACGCGTCCCGGAGCGTGAGGGGCAGGTGCGCCATATTACCGATAACCGCGAAGAGGCCGACCGCGCCCGCCACGCCTGCGAGCTAGCAAGCAAGGGACATCGCGTTGCTGTGGTTTCTTCAGGAGATCCCGGAATTTTTGCCATGGCAAGCCCTGTCATCGAAGAGGCGAAAAACTGGGAAGTTACTGTGAATATTGTGCCGGGAATCAGTGCAGCACAAGCGGCTGCGGCACGGGCTGGCGCCCCACTTGGCCATGATTGTGCCTTTATTAATCTTTCCGATAATTTGAAGCCCTGGGCCATTGTGGAGAAAAGAATCAGGCTTCTGCTCGAGGCCGATATGGCTTTTGCCGTGTACAACCCGGCGTCGAAAAGCAGGAAGGAGCAGGTGAAACGCCTGCTAGAACTGGTACCGCCGGAGCGTATTATTATTCAGGCGCGCGCTGTTGGTTGGCCAGAAGAAGCAATTACTATTGCCCCGGCAAGCGCCATTGATCCGGCCACAATTGATATGCGAACCCTGCTCATTATTGGTGCAAGTAATACGCGAATGTATGAGGGGCCGGATGGGCCGCGTGCATATACGACGCGATATTACGAATAATCTTCTGTAATATTATTGGCGTTATAAGCGCTATACCCCATGAGACAATTCACAATCGAGAAAAGGTGACTATGCGTAAATTGAAGCTGACTGCTGCTGCAGTGGCCTTTACTACTACGAGTGTCTTTGCCACTAGCACGGTTATTCCGGTTTCCCAGGCACAGGCCGAGGAGACCGAAAATGTTCAGACCGATACCGATGCTTCCACTTCTTCTTCCCTGAAGAGCTGGTGGAATACTCAGTACAATAAGTACGGCAAGTGGGGTCGTGCAGCCTTTATTTTTGCCACGGCAGCAGTGCTTCTTGAGGTCGCTGGCTTCGTTCTTGGCCCAGCCCGCTTCTGGTTCGACCAGACCTTCAATCTCACTCCACTGAGTAGCCAAGCTGAGCTAACACTTGGCAGCAGTGCTCAGTTCTAATCCCATAGGAATGCTCAACTCGGGGTCGCTCCACCATCAGGAGTTCGGCCCCGATTTTTCGTGCCGCGTCCAGTTTTGGATAGGTGGCTTCACTGCCAGAATTCTTAGTTACTAGCACATCGACCTGGTGTTTTTTCATAAAATTGAGCTCTGATTCGGGCTCAAAGGGGCCACGGTCTAAGACAAGCTCGTGCTGTGGCGGCAGTGGCACTTCGGGCTTTTCGACGCAGCGAATAATGTAGCTATTCTGGGCATCATGCTGGAATGGTGCTAATTGCTGGCGGCCAATGGTGAGAAAAATATTTTTGGCGCTGTAATGCTTGGCAATATAATCAGCAGCTGCCTGCATATTTGGGCAACTAATCCACCTATCCCCTGGCTGGGGCTGCCATAGTGGGCGCTCCACCACATAGAGCGGAATACCGAGTTCTTCGGTGGCTTTCTCAGCGGAGGCGGAAATTCTTTCTGCATAGGGGTGGGTGGCATCAATGACCACATCAATCTGGTTCTCTTTAATCCAGCGGGCGAGTCCTTCAGGACCACCAAAACCACCAATGCGTACTTCACCGGCTGGCAGGGCTGGGTTTTTCACACGGCCTGCCAGCGAGGTCATGACCCACTCGCCGTGCGCTACTAGTTGATTGGCGAGGTAGCGGCCCTCGTGGGTGCCACCAAGAATAAGAAAGCGGCGTGTGTGGCCTAGTTCGCGCATGGAATGGTCCTTCCGTGATCATCGCGTGGGCGATCATCGGAATATAGGTACGAGCGTACGCGGGATTCAGGATTATCAAGCACAGGGCCAACAAAGATAATGGCGGTGCGGCGAATTTCCTTGGCATCCTCAGCCATGTGGGCAAGGTCGGTGCGGATAATCTCCTGCTCAGGGCGCGAGGCGTAGGCAACAATGACCACTGGGCAGCTTTCCCCATAGAAAGGAATGAGTTCTGCTGTGATTCGCTCCTTATCGTGGGCAGCAAGGTGGATGGCCAGGGTTGTTTTATGAGCTGCCAGAGAGGCAAGATCCTCGCCTTCGGGCATTTTGGAGGCACGACCCGAAATGCGGGTAAGAATTACTGTTTGACCAAGCTCAGGGATAGTAAGCTCCTGGCCAATGGCTGCTGCTGCCGCAGAAAAAGCGGGAACACCAGGCACAATTTCATAATTGATGCCTGCTTCAAGGGCATGGATCTGCTCACCCACCGCTGAATAAACAGCCGGGTCACCGGAGTGCAGGCGCGCCACATCCTTGCCCTCAGCATGGGCGCGGCGAATGATGCTCATGATGTCGTCGAGAGGCATGCGGGCAGTATTGATGACCTCCGCATCCTCAGGGCATAATTCGACTACTTCAGGGGGAATAATCGAGCCAGCATACAAACAGACCGGGCAGCGTTCAATAAGCTTTACTGCGCGTACAGTAAGTAAATCAACACTACCCGGTCCGGCACCAATGAAGTAGACAGTCATGCCACCAAGCATACCTGGCTATTCGAGTGGCTTGCGGTAAATTCCGTAGACCAAGGGAAGAGCGGGCTGGAAAGCATGGAAAGAACCAATCTCCTTCAGATTAGAGAAACTCACCGCCTGGAAATCCCAATCTTCATCATTGATATAGTCCATGAGTAGGGTCTGGGATTCCACCGTGACGGCAGGAACAATGAGAATGCCGCCAGGGCTTAGGAAATGCATACTGGTGAGGAGGAAGTCCTTGGACAGCCCACCACCGTAATAGATGATATCGGCCTTGCCATCGCCAATGACCAGAGCATCAGAAAAAGAATCCAGCGAGAGTTCCTTATTGACGACAGTTACCGCACCCTTGAGGCCACGCGCCTCCGCATTGACCTCAATCTCCTTGGCGCGCGTGGCATTCTTTTCAATGGCCACAAGCCTCGTGCCATACATATCCCCAGAACGCACTGCCCTACCAGCATTTTGCAGAGCAAAGAAACGGGCAATCTCAAGCCCCACCGAACCAGAGCCTGCACCCAAATCAAAAATAACCGGGTTCTGGGCCTGGCACTGGGCACTAAGACTCACCACCATGGCCCTGGCATTGTGCTTGGTCATTGGGCCACTAGCGAGAAAAAGATCATCAGGCAAGCCCATCATGGGAAGACGCGTAGAACTAGCTTCAGGCATGGCCACCATCATGACGAGGCTGGACTCAATTTCCGGTGGATTATCGGCTGGGAAAATCAACCACTGCTCTTCTTCCATGCCCAGAGCGTGGAAGAGATGAACCCGCCAGTTTGCCGGGAGCATCGCGCAGGCCGTAGCAAGCTGCTCGCCATTCTTGAGCAAAATCGCCAATGGGCGCTCGAGCTCCGCATAGAGCTTAATAATATTGGGGTCTTCCACCAGGATGCTTAGCGGAATCACTGAATTGGAAGGCAAACCCATCTTGGCGGAAGCCATCTCGAGGCAAGAAAGACCGGGGAAACATTCCACATTCTCGTAGCGCTCAATAAGTCGTGAGCCGACTCCGAAAAATAGCGGATTACCTGAGGCCATCACAATAATGTGGGTGCCTTGATTCCAATCGTCGATAAGCTCAGCGGGGCTGGGGTATTCCCCATATGCAGCCGTAATGAAGATCTGCGGATCATCATAGAACTCCTGCGGAAGCTCAGATAGCACGCGGGGAGCACCAAGAATGAGGAGCTGACCATCACATTCTTCGGCAAATTCGCGAATGAGCTCCTCACAGTTATGTTGTGGAAGGCCAATAACGCGAATAATCGGGTCCCAATCTTTACTCATCGTGGGGCCTTTCGCCACAGGCGACGAGGAGTCCAGCGCATTAGAGCCGCCACAAATTTGAGTTTGCCCGGAACCCAGAGCGTGGAGGAACGGAACTTGCCGCTTTCCACATCGGCTGCCATGTGGGAAACCACGGCGGAGGCCACATCGCGTGGGGTTACCGACATTGGGGCTGGCTTCATGCCCTCAGTCATATGGCCGATGACGAAGCCTGGGCGCACAGTAATCAGACGAACCTGGCTGCCATAGAGGGCATCAGAAAGACCCTGACAGAAGGCATCCAAACCGGCCTTGGTGGAACCATAAACATAGTTCGGACGGCGGGCGCGGGTGCCGGCAATGGAGCTAAAAGCAATGATCGTGGAGCGGGTCTCCTGCTTTTGCAGAATATCCGAGAGCACCGTGAGAACACTGATTTGGGCGGTGTAGTCGATGGTGGCAATCTCACGGGCATGGCGTTCATCATGCTCGGCCTTGGACTGATCACCAAGAATGCCGAAGGCGACAATGGCATAGTCCAATGCCCCGCCGGCCATCTCATAGGCCTTCTCAATAATCTCACGGTGCTTACCCATGTCGGTGGCCTCAAAAGGAAGAATATCCACCTTTGTGGCACCAGCCTGGGTGAGCCGTTCAGCAAGCTTCGCTGTGGCCTCCGGGCGGCGGGCAGCCAGAATCACGTGGCGCTGCCAGCACAGATGTGCAGCGAGCTCACCACCAATATCGCTGGTTGCGCCAAGAACCAAAATGGCATCGCGGCGGGCCAGTTTACCCAGACTTGTTGAACGGTTCTCGATCATGTTTAGAACACCTTTCGTGGCTGCGTATTGAGTCGCTCACAGCCATCCTCAGTAATCAGGACAATATCTTCAATGCGGGCGCCGTACTTGCCCTCAAGGTAAATGCCTGGCTCGATGGAGAAAGTCATACCTGGTTCCAAAACCACATCAGAACCGGCGATAATGAATGGCTCCTCGTGGGTGGAAAGACCAATGCCGTGGCCAGTGCGGTGGAAATAGGCCTCACCATAGCCAGCTTTTTCGATAATATCGCGGGCCACTGCGTCCAGTGCGCCGGCAGTCATGCCTGGGCGGGCTGCCTCTACGGCTGCCACCTGGGCCTTATAGAGAACCGAGGCGAGGTTTTTGAATTCCTCGGTTGGCTCAGCGCCCGGAACCACATGGGTGCGGGTGCTGTCGGAGTGGTAGCCATCGCCCCAGGTACCGCCGATATCGATGACCACTGGGTCACCAGCTTCAAGGACACGGTCGGAGAAGTCATGGTGTGGATTAGCACCATTTGGGCCGGAGCCCACAATGATGAAGTCAATAGCGGTGTGGCCGGATTCGAAAATGAGCTTCTCAATATCATCGGCAACTTCACGCTCGGTACGACCGGCACGAAGGAGGGCTGGGACCTTGGCGTGGACCTCGTCGATAGCCTTGCCTGCGGCACGGAGCTGGTTAATTTCTTCCTCATCCTTGATCATGAAGAAGGAGGAGAACAGCACGGTGCTGGCCACACGGGACTGGAAGCGCATCAGGTGATCGGCGGTCATATCTGGAACCACACCAATGCGGGCAGTTTCCGCAGCCGACTCATGCTGACCACCAAAGAGCTCGCCAATTATCAGACGGTATGGGTCTTCCCCATCGCCCCAACGCAGGGTGCGCATAAGGTCAGGGCTCACATCTACTTTTGGCACCACAATAAAGCACTCGCCCTCGGCTGGAACAACCAAGGCAGAAAGACGCTCATGGGTGTCCATCTCGCGACCGGTCAGGTAATTAAAGTGCACACCTGGGGTCACAATGAGAGCATCAAGGTTAGCTGCGCGAACAGCTTCCTGTGCTTTTGCACGACGACCAGCGAAATCAAAGCTGGCAATGGTCATAGTTCAACTACTCCTCGTTTGATAGCATCAATGGCCTGGGAGGCCGTATGGCGAATTTCATCCGCTGCTTCTATGGTAGGCGCTGCGTGGCGAACCTGCTCGAGATTATCGATGAGAATTCGGCACTGGCGCACAAAATCGCCCGGTGTCATGCGAAGACCAAGTTCATTGGCAATGTGCAGACAGTATTCAAGCGGTGCGCCGGCGGTCCACTGGTGAAGAATCAGAGCCATTGCGGTCTCTGGGCGCCTGGTCTGTGGGAGATTCCAGCGCTGCTCATTGCTAATAATCTCTTCCCAAATGCGCATGGTGGAGCCAAAGGCCTCATTCATCGCTTCAGTTGGGAGAGCAATATCGACGGCCACATCACCACGGGCCTCCGCACAACAGAGGCTCACCATGCCGGCGAGTTCAGCTGGGTCGAGCCCGGACCAAATCTGGCGACGCAGGCACTCGCTGGTCAGTAGGTCCGCCTCATTGTGAATGCGGGCAAGACGCAGGCCATCATCTGTTGGCTGATTATTCTCATCCACATAGTCAATCTCACGCATGAGCGCAATATAGTTATTGAACTGCGTTGAGAGGTTATTGGCCGAATCCTCAATATGGGCCTCAAGGCGCGCAACCTGCTTACGCAAGGACTGAATCTGGAAGGCAATACCATCAATTTTGTGGCGGCCCTTCCAGAAATGTACCGGGTGCTGGCGCAGCTTGGCGCGGATATGGGTGAGACGGGCCGACTTCTTGGCCTGCACCTTATTGGCAAGCTTACGGAAGCGCGGGAAATGCCCACGACGAAGTTGGCGCAGCTTGGCCGAATCATTCAGCGAGGCACCGATACGACCAACCTTGACTGGGATGGTCAGGAAAGAATCTTCCTCGATGACAATGCGATGTCCTGCTTTATTGAGTACAATGGCGCGCCCACCGGCAGCAACCACCACGCAAAGTTCGGGATTATTTGGCCGGCGACCAGGAATGAGCAGCACATCGCCCACGGTCACCTTGCGCAGGAAAGCACGCAATTCTTTACGGCGCTCCTTAATGGCGCGCTCACGGCAGAGGTCTTCTTCCTCGCGCTGCTGTTCACGCAAGGACATGTACTCCTCGTAGAGGCCAAGAACATCGGCATCTTCATCGAGTGGAATGGCTCCGGCAGCGGCAAGCTCCATGCAGCCCTTCTGCAGGCGACTATCCAAATCCGCCAGGCGTTTTCGCTTATCATCGAGCTCATTGGCCACATTCACAATTTCGCGATTGGCCTGGAACTGGGCAAAAGAACGTTCAATAATCTGGCTGGACTTCTCATAGCCCATGGTCTTGAGCAGATTCACGCTCATGTTATAGCTTGGCCTGAAGGTGGAAATCAGCGGATAAGTCGAGGTTGTGGTGAGATTCTGGATGAAATTTGGATCTAGATTTTCCTGCCAGCGGATAACTGCATTGCCCTGCGTATCAATGCCGCGTCGTCCAGCTCGACCAGTAAGCTGCGTATATTGGGCAGCACTGAGCTCGGCATGAGTTTCACCATTGAACTTGACCAGACGCTCCAAAAAGACCGTACGGGCAGGCATATTAATACCAAGGGCTAGGGTCTCAGTGGCAAAAACTACCTTGATGAGCCCCTGCTCAAAGAGCTTTTCGACGATATGCCTAAAGGCTGGCAGCATACCCGCATGGTGGGCTGCAAGACCGCGGCAAAGAATGCCGCGCCAGCGCTTATAGCCAAGAATCCGCAGGTCTTCCTCGGGAATATCGGCCACGGCAGCGTCCGCAAAGTTTTTGATTTTCCGATACTCTTCCTTGGTAGTTAAGGTGAGTTTGGAGTTATAAAAAGCCTTGTCGCAGCCATTACGGGAGAAAATAAAGAAAATGGCTGGGAGTTTTTCTTGCTGGCGGAGAATATCAATGGCGGTATTGAAGTTCACCTGCTTGGGGCTAAGCGCGCTATTGCGAAGCTTGGGGTTAACATCGCCCTCAGCATCAAAAAGTGGCATGAGCTTATGCCCTACCAGTGCATATTGGGTGAGCGGAATTGGGCGCTTGGTGGAAACAATGACCTCAGTATTTCCGCGCACGGTACGAAGCCACTCGCCGAACTCCTCAGAATTGGAGACCGTGGCTGACAGACCAATGATGGATACAGATGGGTCGAGGTTCAGAATAATTTCTTCCCAGACCGCACCACGGGACTTATCGGCCAGGTAGTGGATCTCATCCATGATCACATAGGAGAGACGGTCGAGATTATCCGAGCCGGCATAGATCATATTGCGGAGGACCTCGGTGGTCATGACCACAATCTCCGCCTCAGGGTTAATGGTCTGATCACCAGTGAGAAGACCGATGGTGTCCTTGTCATACATTTCGACAAGGTCATGGTACTTCTGGTTACTCAGGGCCTTAATTGGGGTGGTATAGAAACACCTTCCTCCGGTGCGAAGACCAAGGAAAATGGCGAATTCGCCGACAATGGTCTTACCGGAACCAGTAGGTGCACACACCAAAACGCCTCGGCCCTCTTCAATATGTTGACAGGCCGAGACTTGGAAATCATCCAACGCGAAGGGACGCTGGGAGGCAAAAAGTGAAAGGTAACTATTAGAGGATGTCATCGAAATTGGATCCTGGATATTGCCTCTGCGACTGAGCATTTGGCGCAGGTGGCGGGCTCATTGGCTGCGGTGGATTCACCGGACCAGCAGGAGCAATTGGGCCAGCTTTATCAACAGGGCTAGCAGCAATCACAGAATCAGCGTGGCCGATTGGAGCGGCAGCATCGATAGGACCGGAGGCAGCGTCATCAGGCAAATCCATCCAATCAGGTCGGCGATTCTTGCGCTTCTTATCGTTGATGCGGCAGAACTGGAAGGCGAGCTCGACCAAGATAGCCAGTGCGAGAGCCAAGCAGGTCATGGAGAATGGGTCCTGACCAGGGGTGATAACTGCGGCGAAGAAGAAGATCACCACAACAATCAGGCGGCGCTTGGACTTCACGGCATCATATGAGAGCACACCAACAATATTGAGAACCACGATGAAAAGTGGTACCTCAAAGCTAATGCCGAAGATAATCAGCAGGGCCAACAGGAAGTGGAAGTACTGCTCACCACTCAGGGCGGCAACCTGCGTATCGGAACCGATGGAAAGCAGGAAGTCCAAGCCATAATCAATGATCACATAGGCCAGAACTGCACCGCAGACAAAGAGAAAAACCGCGAGGGCAACAAAGGTGAAGGTATAGCGCTTCTCATTCTTATGGAGACCAGGGGCAACGAAGGCCCAAATCTGGCTGAGCCATACCGGGGAGGCAAAGACCACACCTGCGAGGAAACCCACCTTGAGGCGCAGCATGAACATATCAAAAGGACCTGTGGCCAGAAGCTTACAGGTGCCATCAGCCGAAAGATTCGCGCGGACATCATCAGGCAGGGAGCAATATGGGCCACGCAAAATATCGCCCAAGCTGGTGATACCAAAGGGCGTTGCTTGATACCATAGGTAGCCCAAAACCGTGCCGATGAATAGCGCAATTAGGCTGATAATGAGGCGACGACGAAGTTCCTGGATGTGCTCAACGAGCGACATTTCCCCTTCAGGCGACCGCTTTTTGGATTTGAAAATGCTCACAACTTTAGCGCAGTGGAATAACAGTGTGGATTAGCAGGAAAATTACTGCTGCTTGTTCTCGTCAGTAGCCTGGTTCTGCTGGTATGGGGCAGGCTGAACTGGCTGCTGCTGATAAGGAGAAGGCTGTACTGGCTGCTGTGCAGGCTGCTGATATTGCTGGTACTGCTGCGGCTGAACAGGCTGCTGCACTGGCTGTGCAGGCTGCTGGTACTGAGGCTGCACCTGCTGAGGATAAGCCTGCTGCTGATACTGCTGAGGCTGAACAGGCTGCTGCATAGGCTGCTGATACTGCTGGTACTGCTGTGGCTGTACTGGCTGCTGCACCTGCTGAGGAGCCTGAAGCTGCGCCTGCTGCTGTGGCTGCTGGGCCTGAGCCTCGTCCTCGTTATTCATCTCCTTAACCTCGGACTTGAAGATGCGCATCGAGCGACCAATGGAACGAGCAGCATCTGGCAGCTTACGGCTGCCGAAAAGAAGAATAATGATCAAAGCGATAATGATCAGTTCTGGTGCGCCAAGACTGGCCATGGATACCTCCGTGTAGAAAAAGTACAATTACCGTCTATGTTACCCGTTTTGATAGCGGATAAGGGCATCATTAGCTTTTTTGCCGAGACCTAACAGGAGTTTCCCAGCTTCAACTGGCTGAAGGAAATCACCAAAGGCCAGCATATAGCGCTGTAACCAGTCCTCATCCGCGACCGGAATTTTGACACGCAGTGTGTCGCCCTCGCTGCTCAGCACCTCATGCTGAGGAAGAACCCAGCTATCACGGGTCTTGAGATCCACGATAATATGGTCATCCACATCCGAGAATCGGAATGGATCACTAGCATCATATTGCTGCGGGTGGAGATCGGCCAGAGTTTCCGAATCTGTAATGGTGATCTCACCCTCGATGCGGTCGAGGCGATAATTGCGGTGCCCCTGGGAGGCTTCATCCCAGGCAGTCGCATAAGTATATGGGCCATAGTTGAAGATACGGATGACGCTTACTTCACGGACTTTATTGCGATAGGTAAAGGAGACCTGCTTCTTTTCCATCATTGCGCGGAAAAGAATACTGGTGAGCGGAAGATACTCGGCCCCGGCAACATCGGTACTGGTCACAGCACCAAAAGATTCAGTGATATAGTCGCTGAGTTTCTTAATCACCTGGTGGATCAGTGGCGAATTGTACACTGCAGCAAGACTAGAAAGATTAGCCAAAACCGTAGTTGCCTCCGCTAGAGTCATGCGGAGTGGAATATCCATCTTGCGGGATTCCAGTACAGCAAGCTCATCATTCTCAATGGCAAGCTCGAGGCGGCTGTCATAATCCGCAAGACCAATTGGTGCATTAAAGTCTGCCGCATCGCGGATACCAATGCGCACCTCAGTCAGGGTCTGAATCAGATCGTCGAGATTATCACGCGGAATCTTAAAGTCCGCCGCGATCTCATCCAGCTTCCTATCACCAAAGGCCGTGGCATAAGGAATCAAGGCCACAAGCATGACCAGTTTTTCATGGGTTGGGCGCCTAGCCATTTTTCGCCACCTCCTTCAGACGAGCAATAATCGCATCCCGCAAATCCTTCGGCTCCTCCACCACTACGTCATCGCAGCAGAAGAGTAGGTCACGGACAATGGACGCGCGCGGAACATCCTTGAGCACATAGGTATTATCCCCAAGGTCCTCGTACTTATAGCGACGCAACTCCCCCGTCATGCCCTTAATACGGACATCAACGCGGTCGGAATTGGCTGGCAGCGTATTGTGTACGAGCTCAGCGATAGTATTTGGGGTGTGCTCGCGATGCTCAGTATCGCTCTTGAGTAGCTTCACGCTGTGGATATTGCTAATGCGGAAAACACGCTCAGCCCTGCGGGAATAATCCCAACCGACCACATAGAGTTTTGGGCCATCAATGCTGAAACCATAAATATCGAAGATGCGCTGCACACCTTCCGTGGCACCTGCGGGCTCATAAATAAAGCTCACACGCTTCTTTTCAGCAATTGCCTGGCTCAAAGTGTAGAGGTCGTTGATATTGCGCATATTGGCGATATCACTTTGGGAGCGCAAACTTGCTCGCACAAGGGCATAATCATCCACGCCCATATTGGCACCGAAGCGGTCTGCACCGGTACTAGCAATCTTTGCCCAGGCAGAGGCTGAGAAAGACGTATCCTTCAGTTCCTGAGCATGCTCATAGGCAATGCCAAGAAGTGTCGCCTCTTCTTCCGTGAAACGCAAGGTCAGCGGATAGTTTTTCGCATCAATTTTATAGCGCTTACGCCTGCCATTGGTATTATCCGGGGATGGATCTACTTCCACAATCACCGGAATACCCACACGGTCCAGGGCCTTAAGGTCATTGTTTAGGCGCTTGCGGAAGGAATCATCGTCGAGAAGCTCCCCGTCATTACCGCGCGCGAAACTATCAATTTTGCGCAGTTCGTCCAGGGTAATCCACGGACTTTTCCGATCATTCCTGAACGCGGTGATGAAGGTATAGGCCAACTCCAGCAGTCGGCGCTCCTGTACAAAGCGTGGTTTTGTATTCGTCATCGCTCTAGTCCTTGGCGTTGTGGGCTTCGGCTCGCAAATACTCAATGAAAGCCTCAGCCTCCGAAGACTCGGTGGCAAATGGGTTCGGGAATTCCACCCTCTTGGTTCCGTACTTGTTGTACATCCAGTCGGTGAAAATATTGAGCCCAAGCTTATCGGCTTCGGCCAAAATCTGTCCTCGGATATGGGCACGGGTCGTCTCTGGTGGCGTATCGACGGCCTTCGCTACGGTTGCGTCGTCGATAAGCGTACGGATATACCCCTTCTTTTCCATCATGCGTCCAAGACCATTGAGATCGTGATAGGCGAGGTCAACTTGACGCATCTTCATATCCGTAATTGGCAGGTCATAGCGGTCAAGAATATCCTTCTTGATAACCCAGTCAATCTCGGACTTTAGGCGCTCCGGCTCATCCTGATCAATAGCAACCAGGGCGCGCTCCCAAATATCAAGGCCAAGGTCCATGGCCTTGGTGCTAAAAGGCCTCTGGGCATACCACCGCTTGGCCTTATCCAAGTAGGCAAAAGCAATGACGAGGGCTGGAATTTCCCCGCCACCTTCAAGAGGAAGGAGCACGCGACCAGTAGGATCGCGAGAAATCATGCGAATGGCCTCGAGAGGATCCTTGAGTGGGAATTCCTCGAGCATAAACTGTGCCTCCACCATCTCAAGTACGAGCTGGGTGGAGACAATCTTGGCGAGCATCGTGCTCTGAGAGATATTGGAATCGCCCGAAATAATATGAAGCCTGCGGTAGAGGTGCGAATCAGCATGAGGTTCATCGCGGGTATTAATCATTGGGCGAGAGCGAGTGGTCGCACTACTAACCCCATCCCACACGTGATCAGCACGTTGGGAAAGGCAATAACCTGCACCAAAGTGGGCCGAGGCGCTGCCTGGATATGGCACGTAGATTTTACCGGCGCCGGTGAAAAGCTGACGGGTGACCAGGAATGGCAGGAAGTAGACCCCGAGGTGCTTGAGCACCATATCGCGGTCTACCAGGTAGTTTTCGTGGCATCCATAGGAGTTACCGGCGGAGTCCACATTATTTTTGAAAATGTAGACGCGGCCGCCAAGTTCTTCGCTGGCCTCTGCGGCGAGGTTGCGCATAATCTCGTCGCCTGCGCGATCATAGGCCAGAAGCTGGAGGGCATCATCGCATTCTGGGGTGGCGAATTCAGGGTGCGAGCCCACATCAAGATAGAGGCGACCACCATTTGGCATGAAGACATTGGTGGCGCCATACTTCTTCATAATTGGGTGGAAGAGTGTCCTGGCTACCTCTTCTGGATCTTTGGCTGGCTGACCATCGACAGTACAGGTCACACCATATTCTGTTTCAACACCGAAGATGCGGTGAAAAAGGGGCTCCACTACTTACTCGCCACCCTTTTGGACATAGGAACGGACAAATTCTTCAGCATTATTTTCCAAGAGGCCGTCAATCTCGGCGAGGAGATCATCGGTGTCATCAGTGGAAATATTCTTCTGGACGAGACCAGCCTCTTCCTGGTTTTCATCACCGGAACCGCCGGTCTGGTTAAGGGAAATACGAGGCATTTTCTACTCCTGTTCCTAACTGTGTTCTTCCTTCAGCTTTTGGAATAACAGGGCAATTCTACCGTATTCTTCCTGGCTGAGTTCGGATCGCGACCGTAGAAGATCTGCTGGAAATTCACTATTACCTGCAGGTCCATTCTCATAGGCATGCGAATAATTCACGTCCGTAATTGCTTTTGCGCGCGCAAATAAGGCGTTCTGGTCGATGGCAAGTTGCTGGATTTCAGTGAGTGCATTGACCGCATCCACGTTAAAGGTGCAGCTTTCTGGGGTATTCATGAGAATGGTAATGGCATCCTCGGGGCTCACAACACCCATACCATCGGGCACACCAAGGGTGATGCGATCCCAGTTCACTGCGCGCACATAGGGCCGCAGATACTGCACGGCACTACCCCGCAGCCAGGCGCGTGTATCGCGTGGTGGTGTGTGAATGAATTCTTCTCGTGGTGTGGTGAGCTCGCGCATCCTACCGCGAGTAACCAGCGCCGTATAGAGGGAACGTGCGGGGTTAATATCGGCATATTGCAAGTCAACGAGCGCAATGGTGGCAGAATCCCAGCTCTTACCCTTGGCCACATAGCCCTCCATCAGGCAGAGCTTGGCTACCCAGTCAAGCAGGTGGCGGGCGGACCTAATATCAGCGCGCAGACACTGGATGGCCTCATCCCACAGGGCTAGCAGGCTTCGATCCACATCTTCTTGGCTGGCGGCATAGGGATTAGTGGTGCCCTTGATAAAGCAGTTTTCCGGCTCGCCATAGCCATAGCCGGCAAGGCTGGGATTGCCGAGGTAAACCCCTACTTCAGCGCGGTAAATATCGAGGATATCTAAGGCGGTGAGCTCACGGCCATCGGTGGTGGCCACCGTGTGGGTGAGAGTCAGATCGTGGGAGAACAGGTGGATTGCCGAAACTGGATCCACTAGTTCAAGATTGAGCAGTGGGCTCTTCTCCCCCTTGGCAATGAGGGCGCGGATAACCAGGTCGGTCATGCCCAATTTAAGGAAGATTGAGGTCTGCGACATATTTGCATCACCCACAATCACGTGGAGCCTACCCCACGTGGAGGCATCCATATGTGGTTCGTCGCGAGTATTAATGATGCCGCGATTCAGGGTGGTTTCGAGTGAAATCTGCTGTTCAATATAGTCAGCACGCTGGCTAATCTGGAAGCCAGCTTCCTCGGAGGCCTGGCCAATACCCACGCGGCCTGCACCAACAACCACTTGGCGGGCAACAAAGAATGGGATTAAGGCCTTGGCGAGAAGGTCAAAGGCAAGGCTTCGTGGGTAGAGATAATTCTCGTGGGCACCATAGGATGCACCTTTACCATCCACATTATTCTTATAAATATTGAGCGGTGGGCAGGGCTTTTGACCCTGAACGGCAGATTCCCCGGCCTCTGTTAGACGTGCCACCTCCAGGGTTGCCTGGTGCATGATCTGGGAGCCGGCAAGCTCGTAGAGGGTAGCCATATAGGCATTGGTGGTTTCTGGGGAGGAATACTCGGGGTGGGCATGGTCCACGTAGAGCCTTGCACCATTGGTGAGCACGAGATTAGCCATACCCACTGCCTGTGGATCCACAATGGGGGCTGTGTGATAGCGGCGCAGGTCAAAGCCGCGGGAGTCACGAAGCGGGGACTCGCCGGCATAGTCCCAAGGAGTGCCATATGGTGCGTATCCAAGAACCGCATGGGTTGAGGTGATAATTGGACTTAAATCCGGCTGTTGCGGGCTCGAAATTCCAAACTCAATTTCTGTGCCAATGAGCGTACGCACCATGAGATACTCCTTCTCCTAGTTTGTATTCAGAATACGTGCCTTAAGGATTCGATGTCCAAGAGATAGGCCACTCACACGTGCCCATTCATCTGGCTTGGCAGTGTTCGGTAGATCCTCAGTCTCCGTGAACTCGGCCTGGATGGCATCATAAAGGTGCTCAGAGCGAATACCACAAGCAATACCAGAACCCGTCAGGCACTCCTTAATGGCCGCCTTCTTTGCACGAGCGACAATATTGGCGATGACCGCACCAGAGACAAAGTCACGGAAGTGAAGCACATGGGTGGTGCCATTATCAAGCTCCAGCTCCACCATTGGACGATCCGCATACAGGGACTGCAGCGCATCCTCAATAAGTACCGAGGCCTTCTCACTCAGCGGAACATCCTCATTGATGTAACGGGAGAAAATCTCAGCGGCTGCGACACGGTCTGGGCGGTTGATACGAATCTTCACATCAAGACGGCCAGGACGCAGAATAGCTGGGTCGATGAGTTCTTCGCGGTTGGTGGCACCAATGATAATCACATTGGAAAGCTGCTCCACACCATCAAGCTCGGCCAGAAGCTGTGGCACCACAGTGGTCTCCATATCGGAAGAACGACCAGTACCGCGGGTGCGGAAGATGGACTCCATCTCATCGAAGAAAATCACCACAGGCTGGCCGGAAGCACCGAGTTCACGGGCGCGCTCAAAGATATGGCGGATATGACGTTCAGTCTCACCCACATACTTATTAAGCAGCTCAGGGCCCTTTACATTAATAAAATGTGAAGTCTTGCCGGTACGCTCGGAGAGCGAATTAGCCACGGCCTTAGCAATAAGGGTCTTACCACAACCAGGAGGGCCATAAAGCAGCACGCCCTTTGGCGCATGCAGGTTGTACTGGCGGTAAAGATCAGGGTGGGTGAAAGGAAGCTCAACAGCATCATGGATCGCTTCGATTTCTTGACCTAATCCACCAATATCTTCGTAGTGGACGTCCGGAATTTCCTCCAAACCGAGGTGAGATAAACCACTAGCTTGAATGATTTGCATCACATATCCGGCCTTCAAATCGGCCAGGACTGTGTCGCCTGCTTTCGGAAATTTTCGGGTAAGTGGTTCAGACAAGGCCATTACACGCTGTTCGCCGCTGTGTGTGGAGACGAGCGCGCGGTTATCGCTGAGAATTTCATCCAAAACGACCAGCTCACCGATGGTTTCAAAACCGCAGACCTCAACAATCTGCGTTGCTTCACCAATTCGCACACGAACACCAGGAACCAAATCCTTCGGATTCACATGAGGAGCAATTGCCAGGCGCATGCGCCTATTAGAGGTGAAAACCTCAGCTGTGACCTGGGAGTTTGGGCTAAATTCTAGAAAAATACCATAAGTGCTCGGTGGCTGATTAAGTTCTTTAACCTTCTCATTGAGCTCATCAAGCTTATCCCTGGTGGCTTTTAGCAGCTCAACAAGCTTATTATTGCGTGCGGTAAGCTCCCGGACGCTCCTGCGGAGGTCTGAAATTTCCGCAGATTGTGAAGAATTAAATGAGGCCGAACTTGAGCTAGGCATACCTAATAGCTTACAACAGGATCGATAATTTTGGCCAAAGAAAATAATTTGCCGTGTTTCTCCGAGTATGAATTTGCCGTAAACCGTATTATTCTCATTAACAATCTTTTTAAGATGTAGGAAAACAATAGAGCAAAGGTGGTTTTATGTCCGTTTTTTGGAACCCTGAGCCACAGCGCGTAGTCGTTGCGATGGATTCATTTAAAGGCAGCTTGTCGGCAACTAAGGTCAGCGAGCTCATCGGCGAAACCTGGCAGGGCTTTCGCCCTCAAGATACGGTCGAGATTTTCCCTATGGCCGATGGCGGTGAAGGCACAGTCGATGCCATCGCCACTTCCCTAGGTCGTTCGCCAGAATATATTGAGGTCTACAATGCCACCCATGAGCGTCGCTGCAAAGCCCCAATTCTTTTTGCTGATCACAAGGCATATATCGACCTTGCTTCGTGCTGTGGCATTGAAAGCGCACCCAATGCCAACCCGTGGCTTGCCGATACCTGGGGCCTAGGCTCCGCCATCGCCTACGCCATCAAAGAAGGCGCAACGAGCATTATCGTGGGCATCGGCTCCTCGGCATCTAGTGATGGTGGCTGGGGCATGTTGCGTGCCATGGAGCAGATTCTCGTCGAACGTGGCTCCGATGAACCAAGTCAGAGCTACGGCCTTGAATCCCTCCGCAATATCAGCCCGGAGGAAGTACATCGAGTAATCAGCAAGCTGACAGAAGTTCGGTTGCCAAAAATCCTCATCATGAGTGATGTGACCACAAAACTTAAGGACAGCATTGCTCTCTTCGGTCCACAAAAGGGCTTCAAGGCCGATGAAATTGAGGACGCCACCGAAGTGTTGATGAACTACGCTAAGAATGTTGAAGAATTCGACGAATTGGACGGCAGCGGCGCCGCTGGAGGTGTGGGCTTTGCCCTCTTGGCTCTCGGTGGCATTATGAACGTTGGTGCTGATTTCCTAGCAAAATACACAGGCCTTAGAGCTGCGCTCGCAAGGGCGGATGTGGTCATTACTGGTGAAGGGCGTTACGACGCCTCCTCCGCAGCTGGAAAACTCCCGCACTTCGTGGCCACAAATGCCCGTCCCGGTGCAGCGAAGATCCTCCTCTGCGGTTCTATTTCACGTGAGAGTGATGTGTCTACTGCCTTCGACTATAACGGCTGTCTGTTGGACTATTGCAGCTATGAGGATGCGATGCGAAATGCTGATATCCGCCTCCCATATGCAGTGCTACGCCTCTTCGGGTCTGCCTGTGTACACGACCACATAAAGCCGGAAAACTTCGGAATTAGGTAAAAACAGCAGAAACCCCCTAGAATTCTGAACTGCTCTCTAGGGGGTTTAGCTATGAGAATTTAGCGCTGGACACGGCGCTGAGGGCGCGGGGCCACAGTGCCGTCGGCAAGCCTACGTGCAAGCACGAGGAAGGCTGTGTGGGCGTTCATGCGGTGTTCTGGGCGGGTGGCAAGACCGTCCACCTTCCATTCGCGCACGAGTGACTCCCATGCCTTTGGCTCAGTGAAGCACTTCTGCTCGCGAATGCCTTCCATAATCTTCATGAGCTGCGGCACGGTGGCCACATAGGTCATAAAGACACCACCAGGAACCAGAAGCTCAGAAACAGTATCCAGGCAGGTCCATGGCTCGACCATGTCCAGAATGATGCGGTCTACTGGCTTATCGCCAATATCGGAAAGGTGGATCTGGGAGAGATCACCGAGGCGAAGATCCCAGTTCTTAGGGTGCTCGCCGAAATAGGCCTCAACATTGGACTTGGCATATTCCAGGTGATCCTCGCGGATCTCGTAGGAAATAACCTCGCCATGCTCACCCACAGCACGAAGCAGGGCCATGGAGAGCGCACCAGAACCAGCGCCGGCCTCAAGGACACGTGCGCCTGGGAAAATATCGCCCTCAACAAGAATCTGGGCGCTGTCCTTTGGATAAATCACTGCAGCGCCACGGGGCATGGAGAGCACATAATCCACCATCAGGTGGCGGAAGCACAGGTACTGGCCACCCTGAGCGGATTCCACCACGGTACCCTCATGCTTACCGATAATGTCATCATGGGCAATACCACCCTTGTGGGTGAAGAAGGTCTCACCCGGCTCAAGGGTAATAGTGAAATGACGGCGCTTAGAATCTGTAAGCTGAACACGGTCACCTGGCTGGAAAGGCCCAGAGTATGCCATAGAAATGTAATCCTTTACTTCTTAGTTGCGTTCGGGGTGCTCCTGTCCTTGGCAGCATAGAAACCAGTAAGAGCACTATGTAGCCAGTCAATATCGTACACGCCACAGAGCTCTCGGGAAGAATGCATGGACAAAAGTGGCACACCCACATCCACCGTTGGGATGCCCAAACGCGTGGCAGTAATAGGGCCAATGGTGGTGCCGCATGGGACATCATTATTGGAGACAAAGTACTGCACAGGGACATTTTGTGCCTTGCAGATGGCAAGCCAGCGGGCAGCCGTCCAGGAGTCGGTGGCATAGCGCTGGTTGGCATTGAGCTTAAGCACTGGACCCTCATTGAGCACCGGCACAGTATGTGGATCATACTTTTCGGTATAGTTCGGGTGGATGGAGTGAGCAGCATCAGCAGAGACGCAGAAGCTGCGGGCATACATGGCACGAAGAGCATCCCCCTCGATTCCCATGAGGGCAGCGATACGGCCAAGCACATCCTCAAGGAATGGGCCGGCAGCACCGGAGCGGGAATTAGAACCCACTTCCTCATGGTCGAAGGCAGCAAAAATCAGGAAATTCTCCGGCACAGCATTATGCTTAGCCAGATCCCTGGACATAGTGATCATGGCCATCATTCCGGCAAAAACACTGGTGAGATTATCCAGGCGGCCAGCGGCAAAGAATTCATCCTTCAGGCCAATGCGGTGACCTGGCTGCATTGGGACAGCAAAAACATCCCAGGCTACAGAATCACCAAGAATCTCCTTGAAAGTCTTTTCAGGACCAAGGTCAGTGGAGACAATGGCCTGCAGGTCTTTCTGCCTATCAATATGCAGATCATCTTGTCGATACAAGTGGATAGCAAGGTGAGGAATACGAGCCACAGGACCGGTAAAGAGCAGTCGTGGCTTACCTTCCTTATTCACCACACGGCCGGCCAGGCACAGGTCACGGTCAAACCAGGAGGCAAGAATCGGTCCACCGTAGACCTCAAGATTAGCCATGGTAAAGTCCGAGGCATTGCCTGGGCCTTGGGAGAACGGAATTGGCTTAAGCTTAAAGGCAGGCGAATCGGTATGGGCGCCGACAATCTGGAAACTTGACTTCTCGCTGACCTTATCCGGGCGAATCCAACCAATAATGGCACCATCGCGGATCACATAGCCACGATTAGTGCTGGCGAATTTCTCATCCCAGGTCTCGGTTTCTCGGAACTCGACAAAGTCATTGCCTTCGAGCTCTTCCGCCACGACCTTTGCTGTGTGATAGGAGCTTGGGGTATCGGCGTGAACACGCATGAAGGTGTTCATCAGGGCATCAATGCGGTTGCGATACGCAACACCGCGCTTTTTCTCATTCTTGGCGCTTGGTGCGCCACTCGTTGCATCCGGGCACATATATCAATGATAAATCATTTTCATAATATTTGCGCGTCGATAGCGAAAAACCGTGCTTAGAGCCCATTTCTGTCCGGTTCATGGTCTATAGTGGTAACCATGAATTCGCCCATCTCCCTCTCCCCTAGTCGTGCCTGCGATTATCGACGTTGCCCATTGGCTTACCGCCTGCGGGCCATTGATCGCATCCCAGAAAAGAAGACGGAGGCACAGGTTAAGGGCACATTGACCCATGCAATCTTGGAGAATATGCATAAGTGGCCACGCCCTGAGCGTGACGCAGAGCATGCCCTTGCCATTATGAAAGAGGAATGGGAGAAGATCTGTGAGGCGGATCCAGAGGCCGCCCAGATTTTCCCGCCAAGCCATGTGGTGAGCTTCTTTGCTGATGTGGAGCAGCTCGTTCGTGGCTACTTTACCATGGAAAATCCGCAGATTTTTGATGCCACTGCCTGCGAAATGAAGGTGGATTCGATCCTGGATAATGGCGTGCCAATCAAGGGCTTTATTGACCGCGTCGATGTGGCCCCAACGGGTGAAGTACGCATCATCGACTATAAGACCGGCAAGAAGCCAGCCCCGCAGTATTCCGAGGATGCCCTTTTCCAGATGCGCTTCTATGCCCTGGCCTATTGGCGCATCTATGGGGTTATGCCAAAGTATATGCAGCTCATGTACCTCAAGGTGCAGGATTCTCTCTACCTCACCCCTAGTGCCGAGGAACTGGAAGGCTTCGAAAAATACGTAGCCCATATCTGGGAACAGATTCTCAGTGATGGCCAGACCGGCCACTTTGAGCCACGCACCAGCCCGCTGTGCAAGTGGTGCTCTTTCCAATCCCTCTGCCCCGTTTTTGATGGCAAGCCACCCGCCTATCCGGGCTGGCCAGGCCACCGAACAAAAGAAGGCCTGCAGAATTAACTGCAAGCCTTCGGGGTAGCTCTAATTAGGTATCGAGGTAGAGCTTTCCTCGAAAGAGTGGGTGCATGAGATTTTCTGGGGAGAGGACCTGGTTCAAAGTCGCCTCATCCATTAGTCCTTTTTCCAGCACCAACTCGCGCACAGACTTGCCGGTTATGGATGCTTCCTTACCAATCAGGTCACCCATGTGGTGGCCAATAAATGGGTTCAGGTAGGTCACAATACCGATGGAATTATCCACGTAGCTCTGGCAGACTTCCTTATTTGCCGTGATGCCGACCACGCACTTATCGCGCAGGGCCTCGGCGGCATTGCCCAGAATACGGATGGACTGGAAGAGTGCCTCACCAATCACTGGTTCCATCACGTTGAGCTGCAGCTGACCAGCCTCAGCTGCCATGGTGACAGTCAAGTCATTGCCAAAGACCTTGAAGCAGACTTGGTTCACAACCTCAGGAATAACTGGGTTAACCTTCGCTGGCATAATCGAGGAACCAGCCTGGCGTGGAGGCAGATTGATCTCACGCAGACCAGCACGAGGACCAGAAGCAAGAAGTCGCAGGTCATTACAGATCTTCGACAGCTTCATAGCCGTGCGCTTCACTGCACTGTGGGCGAAAACATAGGCGCCAGTATCAGAGGTTGCTTCAATCAGGTCTCGTGCGGACTTGATTTCCAGACCAGTTACTTCACTGAGCGTTGCGACGACCTGGTGGCGGTAGCCTGCAGGTGTATTCACGCCTGTGCCAATAGCGGTCGCACCGAGGTTGACCTCGAGAAGACGGTCGGCAGCCAGACGCAAAATGGTCTGCTCTTCGGCGAGATTATGGGCAAAGGCGCGGAATTCTTCACCCAGGGTCATTGGGACAGCATCCTGAAGCTGGGTACGGCCCATCTTGAGGATGTCGACGAACTCATTGCCCTTCTTATTGAAGGCTGTTTCGAGGGCGTCGATACGCTCAATAAGCTCACTGAGAGCTGTATAGACACCAAGACGGAAGCCAGTTGGGTAGGAGTCATTGGTGGACTGGCTCATATTCACATCATCATTAGGGTTAATGATGTCATAGCGACCCTTTGGATAACCGAGGTGCTCAAGGGCAAGATTGGCAATAACCTCATTGGTATTCATATTGAGGCTGGTACCAGCACCACCCTGGAATACGTCAATCGGGAATTGATCCATACAGCGACCATGCTCAAGAATCTGGTCACAAGCCCAGACAATAGCATCGCACTTTTCCTTAGGGAGGGTGTGCAGACGCCTATTGGCCAGTGCACAGGCCTTCTTCACCGAGACCATGCCTCGAATGAATTCTGGAACCTGATTGATTGTGGTACGCGAAATTTGGAAATTTTCAATGGCACGAATTGTGTGAATGCCATAGTAGGCGGAGTCGGGGACTTCGCGCTCGCCGAGAAGATCAACTTCCATACGATAACCAGGGCGGGCTTGAGACTTCTGTTCTTCATCAAGAATCGCTGGATTTGGTGCTTCCGAAGCGACCTCGACTACATCCGAAATAGGAAAATCCTTGGCCTCTTTGGGGCTAGGACCGGACTTCTTTGGGGCCATGGTATGCCTTTCTCTAAACCAATTAGACCGATTTCCATCCTATCAAGTACACATGGCTCAAAGAATAAAAAGAGGCCGAAACGGAAAGAAGTCGTCTGTCCGTTTCGGCCCTGGAAGAAAAACTTCTAGAGGCGAGCGATACGAATATCGGTGGCCAAAATGGCCTCGCCACCCAAAGCTGCCAGCTGATCCATGGTGTGGTTAGCTTCCTTGCGTGGAACCATCACGCGCACAGCAACCCAGTCATCATGGGCCAAAGGTGACACAGTAGGTCCAGAGATGCCTGGTGTGAGTTTAATCGCTTCACCCAGCAAAGAACGCGGAATATTGTAGTCGAGCATCAGGAAGTTCTGGGCGTGTAGAATACCGGTGATGCGTTGCAAAAGCACCTTCATCTCCTCGGTAACTGGGGCTTCGGCGCGGGCCACAACCACAGCTTCCGACTCAATCAGTGGCTCACCAAAGGTGGCAAGACCCTGCTGACGAAGGGTGCGACCCGTAGACACCACATCGGCAATAGCATCGGCCACACCAAGACGAATGGAAATTTCCACCGCACCGTCCAGGCGGATGACTTCGGCATTAATACCGCGCTGTGCCAAATCATCACGAACCAGATTTGGATAAGAGGTAGCAATGCGCTTGCCCTCAAGCTTGGCCATCGTCCATTCCTCATCAGCCTTGGAGGCATAGCGGAAGGTGGAGGCGCCAAAACCAAGGCTCAGGACTTCTTCGACCTTTGCGCGAGAATCAGCAGCCAAGTCACGGCCGGTGATACCCAGATCCAGATGGCCATTGGCCACATAAATGGCAATGTCCTTTGGGCGCAAGAAGAAGAATTCCACATCATTCTCACGGTCCATGACGGTCAGGGACTTGGAGTCGCCTCGACCTTTATAGCCAGCCTCACGGAGAATCTCGACGGCGGCCTCAGATAGGGATCCTTTATTGGGTACGGCTACGCGTAGCATTAGTGTCCTTTAGTGCTGTGGTTTGGGGGTATTTGGGTGTTTTTTAGAGATAGCGGTAAATGTCCTCAGGGGTGAGGCCCTTGGCCACCATAACCACCTGAGTCCAGTAGATGAGCTGGCTCATTTCCTCAGCCAGTTCTTCCTTGGACTGGTATTCAGCAGCCATCCATACCTCGGCTGCCTCTTCCACGATCTTCTTGCCCTGGGCGTGAATGCCGGCATCCAGGGCTGCTACAGTGCCGGAGCCCTCAGGGCGTTCCTTGGCACGGGAGGAAAGTTCTGCAAAA
Organism: Corynebacterium sp.; assembly: GCA_030530875.1. GTDB lineage: Bacteria > Actinomycetota > Actinomycetes > Mycobacteriales > Mycobacteriaceae > Corynebacterium. The sequence continues at coordinate 48,948 of JAUMUD010000003.1, read as the reverse complement.
AGTTCTTCGAAGTTTTTCATTCTATCTATTATTCCATAAAAAAGGGTGCAAGGAATACCTTGCACCCACTAGCTGCGATTATAACTGTTTTGAGAAGCTATTTTTCTGATGTGATTTTTTCAAACCAACCAATCACATCATCAGCGTGGATGCCTTCAAAACCACGATGGCCGTAGTCAATTTCCTTGGCCTCTGGATGGACCAGGGTGGCAAGCAAAGTTGCCTGCTCAGGAACTGGAACATCGGCATGCTCTGGGATGCCAATGAGTACGCAACCAGCAGCTGCGGCGGCCTTCATGCCATTGGCCGAATCCTCAAAGACGAGGCACTGGTCAGGGCGTGCACCGGCGCGTCGCGACGCTTCCAAATACATATCAGGGGCTGGCTTGCCATTCGGCACCTCATCGCCGCAGACACTATCGGTAAAGTACTGTTCACCGATGCCCTTGATGGCACCAGCAGCAATATCGCGTGGCGTATTGGTGGTCACGAACATTGGGATGCCACGGTCGCGCAGCTCACCAAGAAGCTCACGCACACCGGGGAATGGCTCCAATTCCTGGGAAAGAAGCTCAACCATGCGATCACGCATGATGGCGAACTGCTCCTTCTCCCCCTCTGGGGTTGGCTCAGTGCCGGTAATCTCGCAGCACACCAGGTAGGTGTTGTGGAAAGAACCACCGATGGTGCGCTCACGCTGAGCAAGGGTCATGCGCTTGCCCATACGCTCACTCATTTCGAGGGTCGCGATTTCCCACAATGGTTCTGAGTTGACCATTGTGCCGTCCATATCCCAGAAAATTGCTTTAAGTTCAGCCATAAGCGCATATTTTAGCAAAAATCCCCGCACACCCAGGACTAAAGCAAGGGGTGCGAGGGCTCTTTGCACAATTTAGGCAGCGGCGGCAGCAGCATCCTTGGCATCGCGCTTGCGGTTGCTAATTGCAAGGCCAAGGGCAGCAAGCAGACCGACGATAGCCACAATCAGGGTGATGCCGAAGATGATTTGGTAGCCAGCATGGGCATTATCCTGATGAGCATCAATGATCTTGGAGGTCGTTGCATTCACCCAGAACACTGGTGCGTAAGCCAGGAAGGAACCAACAGCCATGGCGGAGCCATTAATACTCTGCGGGAGGTTGAGCTCAGCAATCGGGGCAAGAATCACGGCCTTACCCATGAAGATGCCAAGCGCCATCACCATCAGCAGAATCATGGCTGGCCACATCATGGAATCCCCGCCAGGCAGGACATAGATGAGACCCACACCAATGGCGGTAATGGCCAGGGCCACGGTAATCATAATGGTAGAGGACTTAAAAACATAGTCAGCAATGGTGCCGGAGACCAGACCAGCGATAATGCCGATAAAGCCCGTGTTGAAAATACCGAAGGCGCCAGAAGCCGCATCACTAGCATTGAAGACGAGCTTCAGATATGGGGCCGAGCAGTAAATCAAGTTCACATAGCACCAGTAGATGCACATTGCGGCAATGCCGGCCATCCACACGCGTGGACGAAGCAGCACGCGGATGAGGCCCTGAAGGGCGGCCACATTGGCATTGGAAGAAGTACCAGCGCTATCTTCCTCATCCTTACCAGCCACGGCATTCTTTGGTACAAAGCGCAGCAGGCAGAGAATCAGCGGGATAAGCAGCAGCGCATAACCCAAACCAAAGCCGCGCATAATGCCATTGGAATGCTCAGGGTAAACAGCAAGCAGGCCAATGATGACCAGGTTCATGACGAACTCAGCGGCACGACGGATGGTTTCAAGAAGACCCATGGCAAGGCCACGGCCCTTGGTGTCCTCATCGCGGGCCATGAAGCTCACGCCATTGACCACGGCTGGCCAGCCAATAGCATCCCAGACTGCCCAGGTAATGGCGATCACCACGAAGGCATTAAATGGGAGTCCTGGAATCAGGTAGATAATCAAGAAGGTGACCAAGCGCCAGGCCGACCACCAAAGCAGCAGGGTGCGGATGGTAAAGCGGTTATTGACCCAGCCGGCTGGGACGTAGAGGAACATGGCGATACCAATCCAGGCCATGAGGCTACCGAATTGGGAAACCGTAATGCCCAGTGCATCGCACAGCGGAAGCATCAAGGAACCCTTGAATGCTTCAAAGGAGGCGTAGGTGAGCTGGCCAGCCATGACCACGGTCAGGAAGGCACCGACTTTACCGCGCTTTAGGAATGAAGGAATCTGAATAGCCATGTCGCCTCCTTAGGCTTCTTGTGGGTACTCGTGGGCAATATCGGTGAAAATACCGTCAACGCCCCAGTTGGATAGCTCATTAATGCGGGCACGATCATTGACAGTCCACACATTTACGCCCACACCGGCCGCGTGGAACTCAGCAATACGTGCTGGGCTCAGCCCCTTGTCCTCAGGGTGGATATAGTCCGCGCCGACCAGTTCGAGCACACTGCGCCAGTCATCATAGAGTGCGCAGGTCTCCCAGAGACAGCCAACTGGCCACTGTGGGGCATGCTGCTTAAAGAGATAGAGCAAGACGTGGTTGAAGGAAGAGACAATGATTTTAATGCCTGGCTTAAGGCGGTCGAGTTCCTTGGCCACATTGTGGACAAGCTGGAGACTCATTTCCTTGCCATTTTCATTGCTCTTGAGCTCAATATTGGCGTTCATGCCGGTTTCATTGAGAAAGTCAATGAGCTCGTGAAGGGTTGGGATTTGCTCCCCAGCGAATTCTTTGCCGTACCAGGAGCCAGCATCAATGGACCCAAGGTCGGAAACTGCAAGGTCGTAGTAGGATCCCTGCGCATTTGTTGTTCGATCAAGCCTGGTGTCATGGATGATGATTGGAGTGCCATCACCCAGCACATCCACATCAGTTTCAATCCAGGTGCAGCCATGTTCGTGGGCTGCGCGGAAAGCTGCCATTGTATTTTCTGGTGCAATGCGGTTCGCACCACGGTGCGCAATGATCTGCGCGGACTTTGTACCTTTGTAGGTCATCTGTTTTCCTTTGAATCAGCTAATAAATCGCTTTCAGTTCTTTAGCCTACTCACGCGTAAGTCCAAAAGTAAACCGAAAATCATGCAAATCAGGAAAACGAGTGTGTGTTTTTAAACACAGCAAAAAGGCGATCGTAACTTGCGCTACGATCGCCTTTTATTTTTGCTGGTAGTGGCTCGCAAAACTGGAAATTATCTCACGACCAAAACCGTTGCACATTTTTTGCATAATGTGCGGTTTTCGCCCCGTTTCCATGCGGGCCTTTTATGTGTAGGGTCCTTTACCAGTTGCGCCTATCGTCATAGAGTAGACGCTCCCGGAACGCCGTAAGCAGGACGTCATAAATCACATTCCACTTATACGGGTCCTTTGGATCGCAATCTAATTCCTTCGCCATTTTTCGCCAATGAGGCGAATCTTGGGTAATGAATAAGCCCACGGACCACTTCCCCGTTGATGGATTCTTCCAGGCAGTAGCACCCATCGCGGCATGAAGCACGAAATTCTCCGGCTTCTTAAGTACCTGCGTTACATGCTGCTCGCAGAAGACCGGCGAGAGCTCATGCTCCTCTTCGGTATGCGAGTAACGCGAACTTACGGCGTACACCCTTTGGAGGTTAAAGGATGTTGTGCACCCCGGCATAAAACAGCGGGGACACTGGGAATCCTTGACGCGGCGCAAGATTTCCTCAGGGATATCATGCTCCAGTGCGCCAATAGCCTCACCGCGCGAATCTTGCACGACTAGCATTCCCTTTGCCTTCCACTTCTTAACCGCCTGCTTCGTGAACACTGCATTAAGCTCTTGGGATCCGAACTTCACTGTCGCAAAATCCGAGTCCTTTCGCAGCGCAGCATAGTCCACGTTCAGGTTGAAGTTAATTGGCGGAAATTCGCCGTCTCCGGTTATGCCACGCCACAGGATCTGTAGCGTAGCGACGGCTTCCCGTTGCGCTTCATTCATCTCGGCCCAGTCCGTACAGGCACCGCGGCTTTCGATGACAGCGCACTCGGCTTTAATAGCCGCGCGGATAATGTCCATATCTGCATCAGGGATGCCCTCGATGCTCAATGAATTCTTATCCACGCTGGCACGCTTGATTCGGACAATTACTCCATCCGCAGTCTTGAGAGATTCAAAGCCTTGAACCTCACCGCACCTTGGATCTGACTTTTCCTCAGCTAACTCGGAGGAGAGCCGGACAGGTGGGATGATGGGCGGATGGGTGTTGAGGTATGGGACCGGGTCGACGCCAGCGGCCCGAGCAATTGGGTCCGCAGAGTATCGAGGATTCCGGCTTTCGTAATACTCCTCCTGCAATTCTTGCTGAATCGCAGCGATTCTTTCTTTTTCTCGTGATAGCTCCTTTCTCTGGTGCTCGGCATTGCTTTCACGAACTGCGCTGCGCACCGTAGTCAAAAACTGGTGTGCTGGCTCCTCAGGAGTTTCGCGCAGAAGATCTTCGAGGAACTGGACTTGAGCATCTGGGATAACGTGCCCCTCGGCCTGTCCACTCGAAAACTTGGTTTCGCGGAGCCCCTCGGCTGCCTTGACGAGACCATGAACAGCATCTCGTCCAAAACGGCGGTCCTCGAAGCCCACGCGAAGTCTTTCATTGTTCAGGGCTCGGCCATAATTGAACATCGCCTCGGTTTGAGTATCCGTCCAGTTATGGGCCATGCGGCAGTGGTTGTTGCGGGCAGCTTTAGTCATTTCCTTCGTGTCCTCAAAGAGCTGCTCGGCGCTACGACGCTCAAGAGCGAATCGCAGGCTTTCCAGTTCCTCGGCGGTTGCTTTGGCAATCCACGTCAGGATCGACTTTGGCAATGTGTCCAGCTTCATTTTTAGCTCCTATCTACGGCAGGGTCGCTGGTAGTGTCTATGGGTGCGGTTGGAGCGACTCAACCGCTGATTTCATTTGTACAGGTTTGAATGAAGCGAGTAAAGCGCCATCACCTGCTAGGACCCGATCCTGAAGAAAACCTAAGCGTGAACCTTGGTAATTACATAGTTGTAATTTGAACGCAAATGAGAAAAACAGCACGCAAACTTATGCAACTTATACGTAATTCCTACGCAAAATATATGAGAATTTCAGAATTGCTTTTGAGACAAAACTATGGATCAAAAACGTGCGTAGCAGCACAGCGGTAACCATAGTGAATTACCAGCGTTTTCAGAGTAAACCTTTAGTTTAGGTTTAAAGTTTGCGTAGACAGATGCTGAATAGGACGATTTTTCTATGACAGAGAGCACATAAAATTATTACTAAGATACCCCTCAGGGACCCAATTTTGGCGTATTTTATGAACCTACACTGTCGTTTTTAGCCCCTGAAAATCGCAAAGCAAGGGCCAAAAGTAGAGCAATTGCAATGAGCACAAGGCCAGCCGTTAGAAGCTCAGTATTTGCACCAATATGCAGGATATAGCCACCTAGAGCACCACCCAGTGCATATGCTAGCTGCGTAGATGTATTTTTGAGGCTCAGAGACATATTGGTTGCATCAGGTGCAGCGATAATTGCCGCATGTTGAATAATAGCGGATGGGGTCCACGCCACGAAACCCCACATCATCAGCACAATTAGGGTCATCAGTGGACCCGATGGAATGAGGAGTGCAATCAGTGCGAGAATATGGAGCGCGAGCACTGCAATGAGGGTCTTGCGCATGCCGAGTTTATCGGCAAGTGGACCACCAAATTTAGTGCCGAGCACGGTCGCAATACCAAAGCCCAGCAAGATTGCCGAGAGCACTTCTTCCCCGCTGCCAGTCCTTTCGCGGACAAATGGCGTGATATAGGAGTAAATGGTGGCATAGCCACCCTTCCAGAAGAGGTTAATCGCCCAGGTAAGAAGCACTGGCTTACGGGCAAGCAAGCGGGCCTGTTGAATCAAACCAGGGGAATTAGTCGTGCCTTCTTCGGTGGTGATCCTCAGTGCATATGGGATAGACAAAAGCGTGAGGATACCAAAGAGTGCGAAGACATACCGCCAGTTGAGGTGATGGGCCAGCAGGCGACCAAGTGGCAGACCAAGCAGAATAGCGGCGTTATAGCCCACCAGAAGAGTAGAAATGGCCGACATGGACTTCCCCTTAGGAGCATGCTGGCTGGCGGTCACAAAGGCCACCACGCTAAATACGCCGGAGCTAATGGCCAATACAATGCGGCACATCATAATGCCCACATAGTTATCCACAAAGATGGTGGCGCAGCTACTAAGGAAGACCACGAAGAGGGAGATAAAGGTCATCTTCCGCCGACCAATGCGGCCACCAAGGGCAAAGGCGATAGGGACACCAATGGCACCGGCCAGGGCGAACGCAGTCATAAACTGACCGACAGCCGAGATACTAATACCCAGGTCACCAGCAACAATGTCGATGATGCCGACGAGGGCAAATTCGGTAAAGCTGGTGAAGAAGAAGACAAGAGCGAGAAAATATGGGATAAAGATTCGCTCTTTGTGGCCAATGCGGGTAATTTGTTCTGTCTGTTTCATCGCCAATAGTATATGTGCAAAACCCGGACAGTGTTGCACTATCCGGGCTATAAGGTGAAGATTTCTTTAGCTGAGCAATTCATCAGCAGCTGCAAGAGCCTCAGTGGCAAGAGCCAAGAATTCAGGCTTTCCAGCATAGGAACCAAAGAGTGCCGTATCACTAAAGAAGGCGGCTACTGGGTCCGCACCAGCGAAGAGCTCGCGGGTTACCTCTGGATCCATGACTCCATCGAAGTAGTCGAATGGGAGCTTGCCGGCCGCCCAGGCCTCCATGAAGCGGTAGAAGACGGCAATGACCTTCATAGTGGCGGCAGGTGTGTGGCCACGACCAATGCAGTCGCGTACAGTTGGCATAATCTGTGCTGGAATCTTGGAGAATCCATCGGCCGATACGCGCTGGTTTGTGTCCTTGATGTAAGGGTTACTGAAGCGCTCAAGGACCACGTCACGATAGGCGGCGAAGTCCAGCACATCAGCCCTGAGGCTTGGGATCACATCCTCAGTTACATAGTCATAAACCAGCGAGCGCACTGCTGGAATGGCCACCGACTCATGGATGAAGAGTTCACCAAGCAAGGTGCCTGCCCAAGAAATACCAGCGTGTGGTGCGTTGAGGATACGAATCTTGGCTTCCTCATAAGGAATCACGGATTCAACAAGCTCAGCGCCGACCTTCTCAAGTTCTGGGCGACAGCCATCCATAAAGTCATCCTCAATGACCCATTGGATAAAGGACTCACTCATCACTGGGATTCGGTCCTCCACCCCGGTGGCCTCATGAACACGCTCAGCCACATCAGGGGTTGGCCTTGGGGTAATTCGGTCGACCATGGTCATTGGGGTGCGTGTATGAGCACCCATCCACTCAATCAAGTCTTCCTTGCCGGCAGCCTTCAGGAAGTCAGTCAGGCAATTGCGGAAGATCTCGGTATTGTGGCGCACATTATCGCAGGACACGATGGTAACATTGGCGCCTGTTTCACGGCGCTTTTCCAGAATCTTGGTGATAAGACCATAAATGGTGTTCACTGCCCCGCCAAGGTCCGCCTTGATGGCAGGATCCTCAAGCAGTAGGCGGCCGTCATTATCAAAATAGTAGCCAGCCTCAGTAACGGTGAAGGCCAGAACCTTGGTGGAGTCCTCTGCACCAAGGTCAATGAGTGGTGCAAGCCCTTCTTCCCAAGGAATTGCTCGCTCAATGGAGGAAATTTCCTCATAGTGACGCTCCCCCTTTGGCGTCACGGTTTCCAAAGTATATCGGCCCTTTTGGGCAATGAGCCCCTCAATGGTGGCCTCAGAATCATTACGAAGATTGCCACCGACCAGATGCCAGGTATCGGCAAGGTCAAGCTTCTTTAGTTCATTGAAATAGGCAGCCTGGTGGGCGCGGTGAAAATTACCCACACCAATATGGAGCCAGGTATATTCAGCCATGAAATTCTCCTTCGTGGTTTTTGCAGGTACCTATTCCAGTATAGGAGCCTTTGTAGTATTCGGCATGAAAAAACCGCCACCGGTGGGGGTGGCGGTTCGTGTGTGCTTAGACGTTAAAGTAGCTGGCCTCAGGGTGATAGAGGACGAAAGCATCCGTGGACTGCTCAGGATGGAGCTGATATTCCTCAGAGAGTTCGACACCGATGCGCTCTGGTTTGAGTAGGTCCACCACAATCTTGCGGTTTTCCAAATCTGGGCAGGAACCATAGCCGAAGGCATAGCGGGCACCGCGATAATCCAGGTCGAAGAATCGGGTTGGATCGGTGGCATCAAAGTCGCCTACATGCACGCCATCACCGAGCGAAAGTTCCGCACGGATGCGGGAGTGCCAGTATTCCGCCAAAGCCTCAGTGAGCTGCACGCCAAGACCATGAATTTCCATATAGTCACGGTATTCATCCTTGGCAAAAAGCGCATTGGCATAATCCGCGATTGGATTACCCATGGTCACCAGCTGGAATGGCATCACATCGACCTGGCCAGTTGCCAGCGCAGTCTCCTTATCCAGAATAAAATCCGCAATACAGAGGAACTTTCCACGCTGCTGGCGTGGGAATTCAATTCGGTGCAGAACCTCTGCATCTGGTCGTGGTTCCGCCAAAATCTCCACGGCATCGCCGACAGAAACTGCCGGGAAATAGCCATAGACCACGGCAGAATGATCCAAAACATGCTCGGACTTCAGACGGTCAATCAGCGCACGAAGACGTGGCTCACCCTCCTGCTCCACAAGCTCGTCGTAGTCAGGACCGTCACCACCACGGGTTGGGCGCAAACCCCACTGGCCAAGGAAGAGCGCACGCTTATCCAAATTGGCCAGGTACTCATTAACCGCAATGCCCTTGACAATACGCGTACCCCAGAATGGTGGGGTCGCAATAATTTCTGGCTTTGCGACGCCAGATCTCTCAGGAACCTCAACTGGGGCCTGTGCGGCCTTGCGGGCTTCGGCAATCTTACGGCTGCGCTCATGGCGGGCCTTACGCTCAGCCTTCTTTGCCTCGCGCTCCTGGGCCTCAGGAGAATCAGGGAGAATTTCACCACGCTTGATGGCCATGATCTCATCCATCAGGCGCAGGCCCTCGAAGGCATCACGGGCATAGTGGACCTCCCCCTCATAAACCTCGGAGAGGTCATTTTCCACATAGGTGCGGGTAAGTGCAGCACCACCGAGCAAAACCGGAATATCCGCTGCATTGGCAGCATTCATCTCCTCAAGGTTTTCCTTCATGACCACGGTGGATTTCACCAGAAGACCACTCATACCCACCACATCAGCGTGGTTTTCACGGGCAGCAGAAATGATGGTGGCAATTGGCTGCTTAATGCCGAGGTTAATGACGTCATAGCCATTATTGGAGAGGATAATATCCACGAGGTTCTTACCAATATCGTGGACGTCACCCTTCACCGTGGCAAGAACAATGGTGCCCTTGGATCCGGTGGAATCCTCGGCCTCCATGAACTGCTCAAGGTAAGCAACAGCGGTCTTCATGGTTTCAGCGGACTGGAGCACGAATGGCAGCTGCATCTTGCCTGAACCGAAGAGCTCACCAACAGTCTTCATGCCGCCAAGCAGGTCTTCATTGATGATCTGGATTGGGCTCTTTTCCTTCATAGCTTCATCCAGATCCGACTCAATATCGGTCTTATCACCATCAATAATGCGTTGGGCCAGACGCTCAAAGAGTGGCATGGCCTTCAAAGCCTCTGCCCTGGCGTCCTTGGCAGATGCTGCAGTGGCACCCTCAAAGAGCTCCATAAAGACCTGGAGTGGGTCATAATCTTCACGCCTGCGGTCATAGACCATATCGAGGGCGACTTCACGCTGGCGCTCGTCGATACGGTTCATTGGCAGAATCTTGGAGGAATGAGCAATGGCAGTGTCCAGACCAGCCTCAATGCATTCATTGAGGAAGACGGAGTTCAGCACCTGACGTGCAGCAGGGTTAAGGCCGAAGGAAATATTGGAAAGACCCAGTGTGGTGTGAATATGTGGATACTTTTCCTTGAGTCGTCGAATAGCCTCAATAGTCTCGATGCCATCTCGCCTAGTTTCTTCCTGGCCAGTGGAAATCGGGAAGGTCAGGCAGTCGACGATAATATCCTCCTGGCGCAGACCCCAGGTGCCAGTGATGTCCTCAATGAGGCGGGTGGCAATCTCGACCTTCTTATCGGCGGTACGGGCCTGGCCATCCTCATCAATAGCAAGAGCAACCACAGCTGCACCATGCTTCTTCACCAGGCGCATAATGCGCTGGTAGCGCGAATCTGGGCCATCACCATCCTCGAAGTTCACCGAGTTGACCGCACAACGTCCACCAAGGTGTTCCAAACCAGTCTCAATAACGGCAGGCTCGGTGGAGTCAATCATGATTGGCAGCGTGGAGCTGGTGGCCAAAAGTCCAGCCAGGGTGGCCATATCCTCACGGCCATCGCGACCAACGAAGTCCACGCAGAGGTCCAACATATGTGCACCATCGCGGGTCTGCTGCTTAGCCATATCCACACAGGTTTCCCAATCACCAGCGAGCATGGCCTCACGGAAGGCCTTGGAACCATTGGCGTTCGTGCGCTCACCAATCATGGTGATGCCCGTATCCTGCGTCAATGGGGTCGTGGTATAGAGCGAGGAGACATTATCTTCCTCAATTGGCTGGCGCTCAGGGCGCTCCAAATCCACAACCGCGTCGCGCACCGCAGAAATATGTGCTGGCGTCGTACCACAGCAGCCACCAACCATGGAAAGACCATAATCCTGCACAAAGTGGCGTGCTGCCTCAGCCAATTCCTCCGGGGTCAGCGGATAAACCGCCCCATCCTTGCCAAGAATTGGCAGACCAGCATTTGGCATCACGGAAACAGGAATCTCAGCGTGCTGGGAGAGATAACGCAGGTGCTCGCTCATCTCGGCAGGACCCGTGGCGCAGTTAAGACCAATCATGTCCACACCAAGCGGCTGAATAGCGGTCAGCGCCGCACCAATCTCGGAACCAAGCAGCATGGTGCCAGTAGTTTCCACGGTCACATGGGTGATAATCGGCAACTCCTGGCCAAGCTCCTCAAAGGCCTCACGGCAACCAAGAACAGCCGCCTTGACCTGCAACAAGTCCTGGGCGGTTTCAATCAGGATCACATCGGCCCCGCCACGCACCATACCGCGCGCAGCCAAGCGATAATGTCCACGCAGATCCTCATACTTTGCATGGCCCAGGGATGGAAGCTTAGTACCAGGACCCATGGAACCGGCCACAAAACGGCGCATACCTGCACGTCCAGGACCCATTTCATCCGCAACTTCACGTGCAAGACGCGTGCCCTCATAGGCAAGCTCCTCACAACGATCAGCAATGTCATAATCGGCCAGGTTTGGCAGGTTACAACCAAAGGTATTGGTTTCAACCAGATCCGCACCGGCTTCAAAATAGCCACGGTGAATCTTTTTTACGACATCTGGGCGAGTGACGTTAAGAATCTCATTGCAACCTTCGAGACCCTGGAAGTCACTTTCTACATCCAGATCGAAGGCCTGAAGCTGGGTGCCCATGGCACCATCACCAATGAGCACACGTTCCTGAAGTGCACGAATAAAGGCGGAAGAAGTTTTAGCCATAATAAAACTAGGGTACCCGACTTTCGCCTTTTAGACTAACTAAACAAAACTTTGCGTAGTAAATTGAGTTATTCCGTTTAATGGTGCACAATAAGCGGTATGAGTAAGCAAGAATCTGGTCTGCCAGAGCAGAATCAACAGCCTGTAATCGGTCCAGGGCGCTCGAGCCGCTTGAGCCCTGAAAAGTCTTTGGACGCGATCTTCCCAGGCAAAAAATGGGTCGACAGTGTGTTGGCCGCCCTGGAGACCAAAGAAGACATGACGACTGCCATTGTGCACCGCTATCTCATGCGTGCCGCAATGGCAGGTATGATTATCGCCGTCTTCTACGTGGTCAACTATGAAGTCACCGGCATTTTCTCCAAGCTGTCGGTTGGCGGCCAATCCCTTTCCGGCATTGGCAAGATGGTCGGTGCCCTGTGCTTCGGCTGGGCCCTCGTCTTTATTTATTACACCCGCTCCGAGCTTCTCACCTCCAATATGATGCTCGTGGTGACCGGTGTGTACTTCAAACGCACCACCTGGGGCCGTGGTCTCAAGGTTCTGTGTTTGTGCCTCCTTGGTAACTTCCTCGGCGGCGTGATTCTTGCCGTACTGTTCTCCGGATCTTCGCTTATCGACGGCGCCACCGGTGACGTGATGATGCATGCAGTGGAAGTCAAAATTGGTTATATTTACTCGGCCTCAGGTCTTCTTGATCTGCTTGTTCGAGCAATTCTCTGTAACTTCATGATTAACCTGGCCATGCTGCTCATTTATAACGGCCTGATTCAGGAAACTGTGGCCAAGATGGCCTCCATGGTCATGGCGGTATTTATCTTCGCCTTCCTCGGCTTCGAGCACTCCGTTGCTAACTGCGTGCTCTTTGCCATTATGGGTATCGGCCACGGTATTAATGTTCTTGGCGCCATTGTGAACCTGATTGTGGTTCTCATCGGTAACTTCATCGGTGGTGGCCTCATGATTGGTCTCTACTACGCCTACATGGAAGACCGCACCCGCGGTCAGAAGCACCGTGAGCGCTCTGAGGCTCGCGCTGCTGCTCGTCGTGAGCGTAGGGAGCGCAATAAGCGCATCCACTAAAGCCTCATAGAATAAGAAAAGCCGCCCAACCGGGCGGCTTTCTTCATGTTCAGATTCTTTTAGTAAATCTCATCTGGGTACAGAAGCGGGATTTCATTCTGAGGAATACCGTGCATGGCGGAGAGCAATGCGCGAATCTCGTTCTCTTCATCAGGCTCAATCACGCCGCCTTCCCAGGTCTCATTGAGAAGTACGAGCTTCTCAATAATCTTTGCTGGGTCAGTATAAGGCGCGGTGTGCAGAATCTTAGCCAGCTCCGGCAGTGACTCCACATCATATGGCGGGAGCCACTCTTCGCGCTCCTCCTCAGAGAGGTATTCGCCAGTGGCGAAGCTGTGGAGCTCGCGAATATAGGAGTCGATAATTGGGCTAAAGAGGTTGATACCCAGCAGACCCCAGATAGCGCGAAGCATCTGAAGAATATCGCTGGTCTCAGCAAAACCTGGCTTATTTTCCACACAGTCCATCCAGGAGTCGATGAATCCGAGGGCGGATGGGGTGTCGAGGTCGTCGGCAAGCAAGGAACGCAGCTTGTGTACATTTGGATTCTCAGCAATGGTGAGATGATCCACATAGGCATCGAAGTCATCGAAGCTGATTTCCGTGCCACCAATGATGCGGCGCCAGGTGTTATAGCGATCAATGGCCTTGTTCAGAACTGCATCAGACCAATCACGATCCGCACGGTAGTGGCTATCGAGAATACCCAGGCGAATAGCCTCAGGGGGAACACCATCAGCAACTAGCTTGGAAACAAAGACCAAATTGCCCAGGGACTTGGACATCTTCACACCATCAAGAGAAATCATGCCAGTGTGAACATAGTGACCGGCCATACGCGGGCTACCACTAGCAGCCTCATAGTGAGCGGCAGAAAACTCATGGTGAGGGAAAATCAGATCACTGCCACCACCCTGAATAGTGAAATATTCCGAGAGTCGATTAGTGGCAATTGCGCTGCATTCCACATGCCAACCAGGACGACCAGCACCAAAAGGTGCATTCCACTGTGGTTCACCCTCACGGTGGGCACGCCAAATCAGCGCATCCAATGGGTCTTCCTTACCAGGGGTATCTGGGTCGCCGCCGCGCTCAGCGAAGAACTTCATCATTGTTTCGCGGTCATAGCCGGACTCATAACCAAATTGTTTGGTGGCGGTAATGCGGGCATAAATATCGCCATTTGGCAGCTGGTAGGCAGAGTCATTATCCAGCAGCTTCTTAACCAGGGAGATGACCTCATCCACGGATTCCTCAATACCCACATAATCCTGTGGTGGGATCACATTGAGTTGGGTCATATCGCTACGGAAGAGATCCGTCTGCTCATGGCCGAGTTCACGCCAGTCGACCTTATCGCGATCGGCGCGCTCAAAGAGGGGATCATCCACATCGGTCACATTTTCCACAAAGTGGAGCTTGTGGCCATTATCAAGCAGAAGACGGTTAATGGTATCAAAAGCAACATAGGTCGCCGCATGGCCAAGATGAGTGGCGTCATATGGCGTAATGCCACAGACGTACACGCCGGCTACTTCGCCGGCCTTAACCTCGCGGACGACCTTGTCAGCAGTATCGAATAGTTTAAGCGCAACTGGCTCCCCGCCGACGCGGGGAACTTGCGGTTGAGGCCATGAATGCATGGTATTACTCTACCACCGGTTGCGGGCTCTTTGCGTGGATCCTGCTCAAATTTTAGGAAGAAAGTCCAAAGAAAGAGCTGCCAGAAGCGCGTGGAGCGCTCGTTGGAGTGGTTGTGGTAGTGGTGGTACCACTTGCGCCAGTTCCCGTGCTGCCACTGGAACTACCATTGGAGCTGGAAGAATAGCTCAGATCCCAGGTCTTGAGGGAATAAGCGGAGGTGCCGCTATTATTCATGACCGCATTGATCCAATTAAGAGCCTTCTTAGTGGTCAGCGTCCTATTACCATTGCTGCCCTTCACCGTGATGGTGTAGGTGGTGGTCAGTGGAGCAAGCGCAGCCTCAGGGCTGGAGGTAGAGGTCGCGGTTGGAACCTTGCTGGTATCAGTATCAATCGCGGAAAGCACACCGAGAATGGTGTTGCCAGTTCCGACAATTGGGCTACCGGAGTCACCGCGCACATAGTTACCGCTAGTCGCAATCAGCTTGTGTGCGCCGAAATAGACATTCGGGAACTGCGAGAGCGTGTAGTAGTACTTACGGCTATCAGCAGGTGAGACCGTGCCAATAGTGTGGTTGATATTGCCCTTGCTATAAGAGGACCAGCCGTAATCGTCCGTCGAGAAGCTAGAAGAATAATCCTCGGTGGTGTTGAGAACGCCTGGGGTTACGCTAGTCACAGGGGTGCTCAGGTGGATAAGGGCAACGTCCGTACGGAATTCATCCGATAGACTATAGGCTATATCGCCCGTGCTGGTAGCGAGCGGATTGGTGGTGCTATTACCCACCTTGATGGTGGTCGCGCCGGAAACACCATTGGAGCTCGTGCCTTTAGCAAAAGCATAGGCATCAACAATGCAGTGTTCAGCGGTCAGAACCCACTCGGAACTAATCAAAGAACCGGTGCAGTAGCTCTGATCAGCAACCTGAATACTCACCAGCCACTCTGGGCCGATGCTCTTATTAAAATCAGTGCCGGTTGCGGCGAAAGCTGGCTGAGTCGTGCTAATCGGAGTCGCGACTAGCAGTTGTGCAGCTACGCCAATGGACAGGGCCGCACCGAGAGCACCGCGCAGGGTTTTGCGCGAGAACCTCGGTCTGTGGAAGATATTTCGCAATTGGTACCTCTCCGGAATTTCTAGTGGGCTGGGAGCGCCCCACTAGCAAGTAGTGCCATTACCAGAATACCCATTGGTATACGGTAAACCGCAAACCAAGAGAAAGAATTCTGGGCAACAAAACGCAACAACCACGCAATTGTTGCATAGCCCACAATGAATGCAATGAGCGTTCCGACGATCAACTGTGCACCCGAAGCCGCCTGACCATCGGTTGGGTGGAAGGCATCAGGCAAGGAGAAAAGACCGGAGGCAAGCACGGCAGGAATAGCCAACAAGAAGGAGAACCTGGCAGCCACTTCACGGTTAAGACCAAGGAAGAGACCAGCACTAATGGTGCCACCGGAGCGGGAAACACCAGGAATAAGTGCAAGGCACTGGGCGCAACCCATCAGGATCGCATCCTTGAAGCCAAGCTTGGAATAGCCACGATCCTTCTTACCCGCTTTTTCAGCCCAGATAAAGATGAGGGAGAAGAAGCAAAGCACGAAGGCGGTAATCCAGAGATTACGCAGGCCATCACGGATGAGGTCCTTGAAGACCACGCCCACAATCATCACTGGGATGGTGCCAAAGATGACCATCCAGCCCATCTTATAGTCGAAATTGGTACGCCCATCAGCATGGAAAATGCCATAGAACCAGGCCTTAATAATGCGCCAAATGTCCTTGGCGAAATAGACCAAAACGGCTGCCTCGGTGCCAAGCTGCACCACTGCGGTGAAGGAGGCACCAGCATCATGGCCCCAGAACAGAGTGGAGACAATGCGAAGATGCCCGGAGGAGGATACAGGAAGGAATTCTGTCAGGCCCTGTACCAGGGACAGCAGAATGGTCTGGATCCATGTCATATGGGTTACGTCAGTCACTTCGCCCACACTACCATGATCTGGCTCGTGTACGGCAGATTTTCTACCAAGTTTTGCCTGTCAATATCTATAGAAAAGCTAATGACACTTGTAAAAACAACCTGCGAGGGCGTGGGCGCGCTGGTAAAATTTTCATCGTGTTCATGACTGGCAAAAATAAATTTAGGTCCTTTGCTCTTCCTGCCCTCGCTGGCCTTGGCATCTGTGGCCTCATTACTCTTTCTGGCTGTAGCTCCAATTCTTCCTCCAGCCAGGATTCCTTCTCTACTGAAAGTGCCCAGGCTGGTACCGGTGTGGGTTCAGCCCCTGTGCAGGCAAGTCCCGCCAATGTCCCTTTGGCTGACGGGGCTGTGCCTGCCGGTCAGCTCCTCACCCAACCAGCGGCGCTCACCAGTCCTTCCGGTAGCGGCCTCATTGCCACCGCTGGCGATGTACTGGTCGCCCGCACCGCCAATAGCCTGATTATCGGCAACACTACCCTTCCTGTGGATTCTTCCTGTGGGGAGCTCAATGCCACCGGCGATAATTTCGTACTGCCTTGCTCAGATGGCGTCTATATTATTGATGCCAAAAATCCGAACTTGGATAATAAGGTCGCCATTGATGGTGGCGCCACCACTGCCACTATGACCACCTCTGGCGATATTATTGCTGGCCGCAGCGATAATGGCCAGATTACTATTGTGCACAAGGGTGGAGCCACCAAGAGCTTTAGCGCTGGTAAGCACGTGGACCAACTGATCTCTATTCCGTCGCCAAATGCCGGCGAAGCCGATGGAGTCTATTTCACCGATCACTCCGATACCACCCTCCACCAGGTCGACTGGACCAAGGATGAGGACGGCGTAATTCTTCGCGTGCTCACCGCTGTAGGCCGTATTGCCCCAGGCGGTTCCAATGCCTTCCTGGCCACCGACGCTGGTACCAACCAGATCTATATCTATACTGGTCTGCCAATCATGATTAACCACCAGTATGCGGTGACCGGCGCAACCCCATGGTCCGTGGTGTGGGACTCCACCCACAATGTAGCCTGGGTATCCATCACCGGTGAGAACACCCTCGAGGCCTATGATTTCTCCTCCGGCACCCCACAAAAGGTGGCCACACTCCCAGCCATCGCCAACGCTCGTAGTCTCGCCATGGATAACTCGGGTAACCTGTATGTAGCAGCCGAAAATTCCAACCAGATTCAGATGCTTAGCTCGGCCGAACTGGGTTCCGCTATTTCCTAATCGGCCAGGTTATCGCATCAGGGGAAGGTTTAAATGTTTAAGTCCAATAAGCACTATCCAACGCACCGCGTACGCACCAATCTCTATAATGCCCTGCTTAAGGAGATGTTCCGGATTAATCCGGAGACCATCCACCACCTTATTTTTACGGGCATTCAGCTTTTCAATATGATGGGCCCGCTCTACCGTCCAATGGAAAAGCGCTGGGCTGTGCACGATCCAAGTCTCGAGCAGGATCTTTTCGGCGTGCATTTCCCACGTCCGCTGGGTCTTGCTGCTGGTTTTGATAAGAATGCTGCCGCCGCTAATGCTTGGGCCGCCATTGGTTTTGGCTATGCGGAGCTCGGCACTGTTACCGCTGCCCCACAGCCAGGTAATCCAAAGCCACGTCTCTATCGCCTGCCTTTGGATAAGGCACTTTTGAACCGCATGGGCTTTAATAATCATGGTGCTGCGACTGCCGCAAGCAATCTGCGTCGTCGTGCAACCAAGGACATTATCGGCATCAATATTGGTAAGACCAAGGTTGTTGCCCCTGAGGATGCTGCCGATGATTATCGTCGTTCAGCTCGCCTTGTTGGCGATTTGGCCGACTTTGTGGTGATCAACGTGTCCTCCCCTAATACCCCTGGCCTGCGCGACCTACAGGCTGTCGAGAGCCTGCGCCCAATTATGGAGGCAGTGACCAGCTCCACCAAATCCCCAGTTTTGGTCAAAATTGCACCAGATCTCAGCAATGAGGATGTGGATGCTGTGGCCGATCTGGCTGTGGAAATGGGCTTGGCTGGCATTGTGGCCACCAACACCACTATCTCCCGCGAGGGCCTGCAGACCCCAGCCAATGTGGTGGAAATGATGGGTGCCGGCGGTATTTCTGGTCGCCCGGTCGCTGCCCGCGCCTATGAGGTTCTTGAGCGCCTCTATGAGCGTGTTGGTGACAAGCTGGTTCTTGTCGCTGTTGGCGGTATTGAATCTCCGGAGGAAGCGTGGCGACGCATCGGTGCAGGCGCCTCCCTACTTCAGGGCTATACCCCATTTATCTACGGTGGTCCGGACTGGATCCGTGATATCCACCTGGGCATTGCTAGTCAGCTTAAAGCCCACGGCCTCAGTAATATTTCCGAGGCAGTGGGCAAGAAACTTCCGTGGGTTGACTAGTTAGTTTTCGTACCAACCCCATGTGATGGCGCGGCCTGTGGCTTTAAAGTTCAGATTAAAGCCCAGCTGCGCCATTGGCACATTCGGGTCAATATCAAGTGGGGCATCCAGGGACCACAGGGCAAAGATATAGCGATGTGGCCAGCCCGCTGGCGGATTTGGGCCATAGTAGTCGTGGGTGGCGGCATCATTACGCATAGTAAAGACGCCTTCGCCCAACCCAAGGTCACCAGTGGAACCGGCACCGGTTGGAATACTGGTGACGGAGGCTGGAATATTGACCACACCCCAGTGCCAGAAACCACTGGTTGTTGGCGCATCGGGGTCAAAACAGGTCAATGCGAAGTGAGTTGTGGACTCTGGAAAGCCCTCCCAATGAAGTTCAGGGCTGAGGTTCTCACCGGTCGCAATGAACTTCTCAGGAATCTTCTCACCATCAGGGAAATCAGCAGAAGCCAGGGTAAATGGGGGCAGCTGGCGCAGGGCTGCATAAGGGTCTGCTGCGGGGAAACGCGCGGAATCGTATGTGCTCATGCTTCTATCTTATTCCCAACGGCTAAATAATTCAGCATAACGCCCACCTAAAGCCACAAGTTCTTCGTGTGTGCCACGCTCAACAATGGCACCATCATCCATGACTAGAATCTGATCGGCGGTTTTTGCCTGGTCAAGGCGGTGTGCAACGACGATACTCGTGCGGCCCTTGGCCACAGCCAATGCGGCCTCCTCGAGCACGTGGGCAGTTTGAGAGCCGGCCTCACTGGTTGCTTCATCCATAATGAGCACCTGAGGGTTGCGCAGAATAATGCGCGCCAAGGAAAGCTGCTGAGCAACCTCTGGTGGCAGCACCTCTGCACCGGCACCAATCTGAGTATCAAGACCCTCCGGGAACCAGCGCGTCCACTGGGTACTCTGCTCGCCCAGGCCCACTTGTGCCAGGGCTTCAAGAATCTCAGTGTCCGCACAACCTGGACGTGCCAGACCAAGATCATCACGCACAGAGCCAGAAAAGAGGTGAACCTCTTGACTAATCAAGGTCACCTGACGTGCCCACCAGGTATCAGTCACATCAGCATAATTTATCCTCTCCCCTGGCGTGACCAGGGAAATCTCACCCTGGTCTGGTAGCTGAAGGCCTGCAATGAGTCCACCCAAGGTGGACTTACCAGCGCCACTGGCACCCACAATTGCGGTGGTTGTTCCGGCAGG
The DNA here is from genome assembly GCA_030530875.1 of Corynebacterium sp. Taxonomy (GTDB): domain Bacteria; phylum Actinomycetota; class Actinomycetes; order Mycobacteriales; family Mycobacteriaceae; genus Corynebacterium. Next base: position 29,038 of record JAUMUD010000003.1, on the reverse strand, counting down.
AAATTCCACGCTCAAGTCATGGATAATATTGGCGCCACCAGGATAGGAGAAGGAGAGATTCTTGATGCTGACTGTTGGGGCTTCAACCAGATCAGGGCGCGATGGGTGCGTGGCATTCTTTGGCGCAATACGGGCCAGGGCCACAGCACGGCCACAGCAGGTAAGACCATTCTGAATATCACCAGCGAAGTAGAGAAGGTTGAAGACGGCCATTTCAAGGCGCAGAACCAGAATCATTGCAGCAGCACCATCACCTGGGGAAATCTGGCCCTGGTGGGCAAGAACCACAGAGGCAATAAGGCTGCCGATAACCAGAAGCCCATAGGCATAGTTGCCGTGGCGCAAAATAGTGTTCACCAGTGGCACACGATCGGCTTCCGCCTGGATGGAATCCCACGAGGTCTGCTCCAGGCGCTTGACTGCCCACTTCTCGATGCGGAGTCGTCGCAAAGTCTGAAGGGAACGCACCGTATCCAGCAGCTGGTTATTCAGGCGAGCCTGGGCCACAGACACCTTATTGGAGGCAGGCGGCATGGTGCGGACATTTCGCAGGGCTGCCGGCACAAGAATCAGGAAAACACCAACAAAAACCAGCAAATACCATGGGCTCACCAGTACCAGAGCCACAATGGTGAATGGGAACATGAGAAGCGCAATGACCAGACGCACACCAATTGCATTGAGAATGCGAATCGCGCGGTCAATATCCTTGGTCAGGCGTGTGATCACATTGCCAGTACCCAGCTTCATAATCTCCGGGATCGGCGCGCGCAGGGCCGACACCAGGCATGCACGGCGCAAATCCACGCTGAGCTTACGAGTGCGCTCAGCAACCAGGAATCGGGCAAAAGCGCGGCCAGCCTGCTCAAGAATGGCGCAGGCTGTGGCCACAATCACAATCTTCACCAGGGCCTGCGGGCCACTGCCAATGAGGAAAACATGGCGGCCAGCAATCACGTCTACCGCACGACCAAGAATCGAGGAGGTGAGCGTCATCGCAATAATCGTGATGGAGAAAACCCCAAAAAAGGTCACCCACCAGCCAATACCCGGCATGCTTGGAAGGGTGCGCAGAAAAGCGCCAGTATCGCGGGCACTAGCCGGGGCCAGCGCATCATGGTAGAGCGTGGTGCCCGAATTCTTCTTAGCTGCGGACATAGAAATCCCCCTCCGTGATAATCCGATCCGCAACCTCACACCACGCTGCAGATGTGGTCAAAATAACAGTTCTCTGATCCTTGCGTAATTCCGCCACCTTATGGGCAACATTATCCAAGGTCACAGTATCAAGACCGGTGGTTGGTTCCTCAAAAATCAGCACCGGCGCATTGGTAGCCAGCGCGCGTGCAAGAGCCACACGCTGACGCTGACCACCAGAAAGGTTCAAACCAGCCTCACCAATCGGCGCGGTTGGCAGCTCACCGTTTGGACCAAAGCCACCAAGACGAGTGACAATATCGCCACAGCAGGCGGCCTCCAAGGCAGCATGAACGGTGGCCAAATCAATGGTGCCCTCCGGGTTGAGGTTCTCCTCCAAGGTGCCCTCAAAAACACTCACAATATGTGGCGGTGCCACCACATCCGGGGCATAACGAATGGCATGCACAGCCTCATTAGCAGCAGAAACACGCTCCGGGGTATCAATAAACCAGACGCTCACACCCGGTGGGATGGAAGCAGCCACCGGGGCAAGATCGCGGCTGGTGGAGCTTGGATCATTATTCTTCTGAATTTCGGTGACAAATTCGCCAACGCGCGTGGTTGAGGCACGTCCGCGGGCCCAAAATTCAGTAAGGAAGCCAAGGGACATACCCATGGCATTCAAAGAGGGCACCACCAGAAGCAGCACGGTCACCATCTGACCGGAAGTAATCACGCCATGATGTGCCATCCAGACGCTATAGCCCATAATGCCTGCGCCCCACAGAGCTGGGACAATCTGGCGGATAAGGTGCGTGGTCGAAGTCACGCGCGCATCAGCAATCATCAGATCAAGTGCGGCGGACACAGCCTTATCAAAACGGGATTCACAAATCTCAATGGCACCAAGACCTTTGACCACACGTGAACCCTGCGCATAGTCAGTGGCAAGGGCGATGGAATGACTCTCCGCCTTGCGGCGCTTCTCACTTACTCGGGTCAAAGCACCGGCGGTCAAGCTCGAGGCAATAACTGTGGCCACACCACCAAGAAGCAGCAAAACAGCAAGCTTCCACGAGATTGGAAGAATAACCGCAGTAGAACTAATCAGATAGGCGATCATGCCTACTGGGAAGCTGAGCACCATCTTGGTCTCACCAATGACAGAGCTATCCTCATCCACCGTATTAAGAATTTTTCCCGGTGGCATGGCTGGTGGCTTATTGCGCAGCATCAACCGCGTCAAACTCAGCCTCAGTTGGTGAGTCAAGCGCGAGGAGCCAAGATGGTTGAGACCTTCAGAAGTTGCATCGGCCACGTAACTGAGCACAAGAAGCACGAGAAATGCCACAACAGCCCAGGTAGCGGCCCTATATGAGCCGGTATTAATGGCCGCGTCTGTAGCGTATCCTATGACACGCGTCTGACCGACATTGGTTAAAGCTACGATGACCTGCGTAAATGTAACAATCGCAACGGCGCGAGGATGCGAAAAAAGAAAGCGCCATGTGGTTGTGCGTGACCACTTGAGAGTGGCCAAAATATCCGCCTCAGCTGGGGGTTTGATAGGTACAAACCACGACCAAGTCCATAGGCGTCGGGGCTGTTTTTGAGGGTTCATACTCATTAGGATACATTGAGGGCTATTTTTACGCCAGAAAAACCTGCTTTAACCAGCGGATTTGCTAAGTTTCGGAATAGCGTATATATTTATTCAAGTGTTCAGCGAACGGCACAGAACAGAAAAGCTCCAGAGCTTGAAGTTCAAGGCCTGAAGTTCTAGCAGTTCAAAGAACAAAGTTACCCAGCCCGGGTGGCGGAATGGCAGACGCGCTAGCTTGAGGTGCTAGTGTCCTATTAACGGACGTGGGGGTTCAAGTCCCCCCTCGGGCACAGAGAAACCCGCAGCTTAGCTGCGGGTTTTGTCGTATCACGAAGACCTACCGGGAGTTCCCTACAATGAGAGATTTTTTGGCCGGCATTATTCGCGATGCCTACTACTCCATTAAGGCCTGGCCCCTATGGAAGAAAATTCTCATTGCGCTCCTTATTATTGCGGCCGCCTTCATTGTGGTGACCTACCACCCAACCACCACCGGTCTTCGTGAGACCGCCCAGCACTATGGCAACTGGTTCATCGTGCTTTATTTCTTCCTTTATATTATTGTCACCCAGCTCCCCATCCCCCGCACGGTCTTCACACTGACCGCTGGCATCCTCTTTGGCCCATGGGTAGGCTTCATTCTCGTTATTGCCGCCACAACCCTCTCAGCGGCTATCTCCTTCAGTATTGTGCGCCTGCTGCTCGGTGACTGGATGGCTCCGCGTCTTCGCCACCCAGCGGTGGCTGGTATTAATGAGCGTTTGGCTAAGCGCGGTTGGCTCGCGATTATTTCTCTTCGCATGATTGCCGCCGTACCATTTTCCATCCTCAACTATGTGGCATCACTTAGTTCCGTGCGCTTGCTCCCCTTCGTGATCGCCACCGCAATTGGCTCCGCTCCTGGCTCTTTGGCTACGGTTTTCCTTGGGGATTCAATGACTGGCCGCTTCAATCCGCTCATGATGGGAATCAGCGCTCTATTATTCCTTGTCGGAATTTCTGGCCTGGTTGCCGATAAATTCCTCAAGGTCAAGTAAACTGACTTTCATGTTTGCTCTTCATGCCAGGTATCGCGGTCGTAATGTTCATCGCTCTGAGGTAGTCCAACAGGCAGCTCAGGCTCTCGCCACCCTTGATGGGGTAGGTGAATTCACCTTGCTTGGCGCCGAAGACATGGTCACCATTGTCGAAAGCCCCGAGGCAATGGCCAATACCACCATGGCGCTGCTCTCCGTTGGCGATTGGGCCATCGGACTTGGTATCACCAGTTCCCCATCGGCTGAGCGCGCACAGACTGTCGCCGCCCAGGCCCTTGGCCGCACCGCTCGCCCTGGCACAGTCCGCGCCCGCCTCGATGCACGCGGCCCTGAAGCAAAGAGCATGGCTGCGGATATTGCCGGCGCCTTCATCATGATTAGCTTTATTCTTGCTAAGCGTACCGACGAAGGCCGTGAGGCGACCTCACTTATGCGCGGCGGCCTCACCCAGAATGAAGCAGCAGCAGAACTCGGCATCACCAAGCAGGCTATGAGTCAGCGCCTTCAGGCAGCTGGTTGGGCAGCCGAGCAGGCCGGCTGGAATCTTGCCGTTCATCTTATTGAACGTGCAACACTCTTGGTTTAAGAACTAAGAAATACAGTCTTCCTTGGAGAGCTGTGGATTAGTCACAAAGTCCACCAGCGCCTCCACGGCACCAACAAGGTGGCGGTCCACATCGCGGAAGCTCTTAATGGATCCAAGCACGCGGTGGAAGCCTTCGGTGGTATCCGACCAACCAAGCTGCTTGCACACTTCGGTCTTCCAGTCCTTACCGCGTGGGATCTGCGGCCACGCAGGAATGCCCACCACGCTTGGCTTCACTGCCTCCCAGATATCAATATAGGGGTGGCCGGTGACCAAAACATAGGGACCCACATCGCGGGTCAAGCGGGTTTCCTTGGTTCCTTCAATGAGGTGATCGGCAAGCACACCAATGCGGCGTTCATTAGTTGGTTCAAATTCAGCTAGACGATCCGGCAGATTATCCAGACCCTCAAGGTACTCAACCACAACACCTTCCACACGAAGGTCATGGCCCCAAATTTTCTCCACAATGGCAGCATCATGCACACCCTCAACCCAGATGCGGCTTGGGGCGGCCACCTTGGCCACACGATCATTGACCTTAATGGAACCAGAGGCCGAGCGCTGGGATCCCTGCTGCTGCGGTGGCACCCATCGGCTCAAGCTACAGCGCATGCCCTCATAGAGAAAAGCACCGGGGCGCATCAAAAATGGGCGCCTTTTCCCGTAATAATCCTCCAAGTAAACTACTTCGCCCTGGTAGGTTTTCTCGAAACCAACCACGGCGCCACAGTAGCCAGTGGCCAAAACTTCAATGACCAAACCTGGTTTGGCAGGAATCACGGGATACTCATTCATAGCAACCAGTATAGTAATATGCATGAATCCCCAAAATACTGCTTTGTGGCTTGGCGCCTGGCTCTACGGATTGGAAAGCCATGAGGCTTTAGAAGAGTCCCTTTATCATCTCGGAAGCTACCTGGATCTCGATACTCTCCGCTATATCCGCACCGCTGTGAGCCCACGCATGACCGAGGTCGAGCCAGCAGTGCGCCTAGTTCTTGGCGGGCCTGGCCAACCGCCAGCCCTCCCACCAGGAGAGCTTGCGAATCGCGCCATGGAAACTGGGGCTATTATTCTCAATGCCATTCACCCGGAAACCGGGGCTCGCACCCACTTTGCCTTGATCGATCAGGAACTACATGATGTGGGTGAATTCTTGCCAGCACCGGCCCATATTAGCCCCGGCCAGGCAGACCAGCAGCTATCGCAGGCAACCTATGCGGCAGCCTCTTTGATTGATGCTTCCAATGAACCCACCCCTGATAGCCCAGCCAACCCCCGTCTGCGCGTGGGCTATCTTACGGATCATTATGATTTGCCGGGTATGCCGGCGGGTGTCCCCGAACGAGCAGGAAAACTCTTAGCCCGCGCTAATCGCGTCGAGGCCATTATTGAGGCAAGTGGATACCAAAAGGGTGATATCCACTTGATGCCTCTCTGGCGTCACATCCGGGAGGCCCGCATGTGCGCCGTGGAATACACTCTTATCGAGTGGTCCCGTGAGCGGCAGGCGGCCTCTTCATAGCGCAGCAGTCATTACCGCAAGGCGCACCATCATCACTCTCGCCATGTAGTGGCAGCACACCAAGACGCCTACGTGGCGCACCCTCAGTAACCTCACGGATAAGCTCCACAACCATCTTCTGGAAATTCTTACTTGGACCGGCAGTGGCAGCGCGGAAAATCTTCACCCCGAGCTCATCGGCAGCAGCCTTGAGTTCAGAATCCAGATCCCACGCCACTTCTACATGGTCAGAAATAAAGCCGATAGGGCAGACCACGAAGGACTTGGAGTCAGTATTCTCAGCAAGTTCAGTAACATGGTCGACAATATCTGGTTCCAGCCATGGAATCCTGCCATTGCCAGACTTGGACTGCCAGACCACATCGAAGTCCTCAACGCCGAGCTTCTTTGCCACAAGCGAGGCTGCTTCCTTGACTTGGGAACTATATAGTGGGCCATCTTCCGGCATACCGGCCGCCATATCCGCCATCACTGGAATAGAGTGAGCAGTAAAGACAAGGCGTGGCTCTTGACCGGTTTCATTGACTGCCTGAACCATGCTGTCCTTGACGGCATCCGCCACAGCAGAAATATAGAGCGGATGATCATAGAACTGGCGCAGCTTATGGAAATGAATAGGTGGAAGCTTACGCTCCTCAAGATGCTGACGGATTCGCGCAATATCCTCATCATATTGGCGACAACCCGAATAACCAGCCCAGGCAGAAGTAGCAAATACCAGGGCGTTCTTAATGCCGTCGGCTGCCATCTTTTCTACTGCTTCTTCAGCAAATGGGTGCCAGTTACGGTTACCGAAATAAATAGGTAGGTTGATATTTTCCCAACGAAGCTGCTGCTGGACATGCTCAATAATTTCCCGATTGAGATCATTTAGGGGGCTTTTACCACCGAAATGGGCATAGTGCGCGCCGACTTCGTCGAGACGCTCTGGAGGAATTCCGCGACCGCGGGTTACATTTTCAAGAAATGGGCGGACATCCTCCGGACCCTCAGGTCCACCGAAGGATAGAAAAAGGAGGGCATCATATTCTTTATCAGAACACATGCCCTCCATATTAGTGCAAAGGAGTCCGCGTATTAAACTTTTGGTGGATTTCTAAATCAGTCGAACTGCGTATGGGCTCATGCCAGACCAGCGAACTGGGCTGACCTTGACAACATCACCAGACTGAGGAGCCTCAATCATCTGACCATTGCCAAGATAGATGGCCACGTGCGTAGCACCACCAGGACCATAGAAGATCAGGTCACCACGCTGCATATTCTTTGGATCAATCTTCTGACCGCGCTCGTACTGGTAACCAGAATAGTGAGGCAGATTAATACCAACACCAGCAAAGGCATACATGACCAGACCGGAGCAGTCGAAGCCGACCTTGTTGTAGTCGCCATAAGAGTCAGCGACACCGCCATCGCGAATACCCTTGGTTGGACCATTGGCATTACCGCCGCCCCATGCATATGGGACACCGAGCTGGGACTGAGCACGGCTAATCACGGTCTCAATCTTGGCGTTACGGTCAGGAGAACTACCAAAGAGCGAACCCAGGGCTGCACCAATATTGCCACTGGCCAGGCCAGAGATGGCATTATTGGCAGTATTGAGCACATTGGTGACACTCTCAATGGTGGAATTGAGCTGGTCCATGTTGAAGCTCGTGGCATTGGCATTGGTGCCAGTTGCAGAGCTCAAACTGGTCAGGAATGGGTCAGCAAAGCTCGTGTGCTGTGCCTGGCCGCTGCCAACAACAGCAGCTGCAGCAGCACCGACAATGGCAAGACCAGCAGCAGCCGGTGCAATATTGCCCAGGTTATTGACCTGGTTAGCCAAATTCCCCACTTGGCTAACCGTATTATTGACCGAGTTAATCTGATTGGTTGCCTGTGCCAGTGCGCTAGCGGCATTGGTCAGGTCTGCCATTGGATCCGTGGTTCCTGCAGTCTGGCTAGCGACAGTGTCACTCTTCCCCAAGGTGACACTGCCACTAGAGGCTGTCAGTTGCTGCGCATCCGTAGCAGTTCCTGGCGAGCCGCCGGTCGCGGGCGAGGAGGTGGTGGGTGGCGGGGTCAGTGCGGCTTGTGCTGCTTGCTGCTGGGCAAGAAGCTGCGTGCGCTGAGCTTGCAAATCCTTGAGCTGACTTGCAGTTTGCTCATAATTCTGACGCGCCTGCGACTCGGCATTCTCGGCATCCTTAGCCTTCTGCTCAGCTGTCTGAGCAGCGGCTCTCAGATTCGACTCGTCATTGGCCTGCTGCGCTCGAAGCTGCTCGAGGCTATTGACCACGCTCTGCTGCTTTTCAGCATTGGTGCGCAGATAGGTCTGTCGGTCCAGAGAATCTTGGGCACTACCACCAAGATTGCCTACCGACGTTCCACTTACAGCACCTTGCTTGTACGCAGTTCGTGCAACCTCATTGAGCTTCTGCTGAGCATCAGTCAGGTCATTCTGGGTTCCAGTGAGGCTCTGCTTGGCATCATCTGCCTTCTTACGAGCTTCGGCCGCATCAGCCTGGGAATCATGAAGATCCACCAGAGCTTTATTGACCTGCTCGCTCAAAGCACCCATCTGGGACTCAATATCTGCAATCTGCTTTTGGGTTCCAGCGAGATTCGCAGTTGCGGTGGCAAGGTCAGCCACCGGGTCGGCATGTACTACCGGGATGGACGGTGTTACCACCGCGCCACCAAGCAGCATAGCCGTAAAAAGCACACGCCTTTTGGCCATGAGGACTCCTAACGCATAAAAGATTCGCGGAGTCAGCCCTTGAGTCTAGCCTCAGCGTGCTTCCCCACATGCTTGTCTAGTCTCAAAAGCTGACAATTGAACCTTAAGCCACGTTGAGTCATTTTGGTAACTTTAATCTCAGTTTTAACAGCTTCACAGCTTCTTCGGTTACACTTAAGACATGCACTGACCTGGTGAAATAAGTAATGGCCAACCTCTTTTGTGAGGTTGGCCACATTTATGTAACACTACGGCGTGTCGCGCTTATCTACCCTTCTTTCTTGACTTAAGGGAGAAGAAAGTAAGAAGCATGACAAGGACTATTCCAATGACACCGCCACCCAGAAATTCCACACTGGACGGAGTGCTGTTATGGCTGGTCAAAGTACTTACGAGCTGTTGGGTTGCGTGGGTGTAATCACCGTCGGCAAGGAAGGCGGCTTGACCGTATTCCAAATTGGCACGGGAATAGTGCGTGGAGACCAAAGCACCGGAGCCAGGAGCGCGCACAACGACAGTTTCTGAACCTGTCTTTTCCATGAGAGTTTGGGCAATATCACGTAAATCCGCTGTTTGAGCAGGAGTTTCATCAAGCACAACGAGCTTAATATTGGTTCCGTGTAGGGCTGATTCGATATATGGGGCATCCTCACGCTGTGGAGACTTGGAAGACTGCCAGGCAATACTTCCCTGCTCTAATTGGCGAGCGAGCGAATCAATATCGACATTTGCTGGAATCATGGGGCTAATTCTACCGATTCAACCCCTGAATTTTGGCGAACAACACTCGGTTAGCATCCACAAAAATCCACTAAAAGCGCAGGCTAGAGTAGCCAGTTATACAACATAACGGCCGTACTGTTAGAATAGAAAAAGTGCACCAGGTTTGCACCTGCGTAAACACCAGCCCAATTTAGTAGGAGCGATTTTGCTTAATTCATTCAATGCTAAGCGGACTCTCAACGTAGGGTCCAAGACTTATGACTATTTCGCACTCGACGCCGTTCCAGGTATGGAGAAGCTCCCATACTCACTCAAGGTACTTGGTGAGAATCTCCTCCGCACTGAGGACGGTGCGAATATCACCCAGGATCACATTAAGGCTATTGCTAACTGGGACCCAAGTGCTGAACCCAGCATCGAAATTCAGTTCACCCCAGCCCGCGTGCTGATGCAGGACTTCACCGGCGTTCCTTGCGTCGTGGATCTCGCTACCATGCGTGAGGCCGTTAAGGACCTCGGTGGCGACCCAGACAAGGTTAACCCCTTGAATCCGGCAGAGATGGTTATTGACCACTCTGTTATTATTGAGGCCTTCGGCGGCCGTGATTCCCTGGCCAAGAACGTGGAGATCGAATACGAACGCAATGCGGAGCGCTACCAGTTCCTCCGCTGGGGTTCTAAGGCCTTCTCTAATTTCCGCGTGGTTCCTCCAGGAACCGGTATTGTCCACCAGGTGAACATCGAGAACCTCGCTCGCGTGGTCTTCGATAAGGACGGCCTGGCATACCCAGATACCTGTATTGGTACTGACTCCCACACCACAATGGAAAATGGCCTCGGCATTCTCGGCTGGGGTGTCGGTGGTATTGAGGCTGAGGCCGCTATGCTCGGCCAGCCAGTTTCCATGCTGATTCCTCGTGTCGTCGGCTTCAAGCTCACCGGTGAAATTCCTGCCGGTGTGACCGCTACCGACGTCGTCCTCACTATTACTGAGATGCTCCGCCAGCACGGCGTGGTTCAGAAGTTCGTCGAGTTCTACGGCTCTGGCGTCAAGGCTGTGCCATTGGCTAACCGCGCAACCATCGGCAATATGAGCCCAGAGTTCGGGTCCACCTGCGCCATGTTCCCAATTGATGAGCAGACCACCAAGTACATGCGCTTGACTGGCCGCTCGGAGGAGCAGATTGCCCTGGTCGAGGCCTATGCTAAGGCCCAGGGCATGTGGCTCGATGAGGATACCCCAGAAGCACAGTACTCTGAGTACCTCGAACTCGACCTCTCCACTGTGGTTCCTTCCATCGCTGGCCCAAAGCGCCCACAGGACCGTATCCTGCTCACAGAGTCCAAGGCACAGTTCCGCAAGGATCTGCCAACCTACTGCCCTGAGCAGAAGACCTTCGAGCCAGTCACCCAGGAAAAGGAGTTCCCACTCACCTCCAACTCCTCCCGTGCTGGACACGGCGAGTCTGCCGCTCTTGGTGCTGAAGGTCGTCCAAGCCGGCCGGTCGTCGTTAAGTCCCCAAATGGTGGCGAGTACACCCTGGACCATGGCATGGTCGCCATTGCCTCCATCACCTCCTGCACCAATACCTCTAACCCATCGGTGATGATTGGTGCTGGCCTCATTGCCCGCAAGGCAGTGGAAAAGGGCCTCACGGCAAAGCCATGGGTCAAGACCATTTGTGCCCCAGGCTCCCAGGTTGTGGATGGCTACTATAAGCGCGCAGGTCTGTGGAAGGACCTCGAAGCTCTGGGCTTCTTCCTCGCAGGCTTCGGCTGCACCACCTGTATCGGTAACTCCGGTCCACTGCAGCCAGAAGTTTCCGAAGCTATCAATACCTACGACTTGACTGCAACCGCAGTTTTGTCCGGTAACCGTAACTTCGAAGGCCGCATCTCCCCTGATGTGAAGATGAACTACCTGGCCAGCCCAATCATGGTCATTGCCTACGCTATTGCCGGCACCATGGACTTTGATTTCGAGACCCAGCCACTGGGCAAGGACAAGGACGGCGTGGATGTCTTCCTCAAGGACATCTGGCCATCCACCGAAGAAATTGAAGCCACCATCGAGGCCTCCATTAGCCGTGAGCTCTATGAGGCTGACTACAAGGACGTCTTCCTCGGTGATGAGACCTGGCAGAACCTCCCAACCCCAGAGGGCAAGACCTTCGATTGGGATGAGTCCTCCACCTATATCCGCAAGGCTCCATATTTCGAGGGCATGACCCTTGAACCAGAGCCGGTTAGCGATATTCACGGCGCTCGTGTTCTGGCTAAGCTCGGCGACTCGGTCACCACCGACCATATCAGCCCAGCTTCCTCCATTAAGCCAGGCACCCCAGCTGCCCAGTACCTCGACGCCAATGGCGTAGAGCGCAAGGACTATAACTCCCTGGGTTCCCGCCGTGGTAACCACGAGGTTATGATGCGCGGTACCTTCGCTAATATCCGCCTGCAGAACCAGCTGGTGGATATTGCCGGTGGTTATACCCGTGACTTCACCCAGGAGGGTGGCCCACAGGCCTTCATCTATGATGCCTGTGAGAACTACAAGGCAGCCGGTGTTCCACTGGTTGTTCTTGGTGGTAAAGAATACGGCACCGGTTCTTCCCGTGACTGGGCTGCTAAGGGCACCAACCTGCTTGGTGTGAAGGCAGTTATTACCGAGTCCTTCGAGCGTATCCACCGCTCCAACCTCATCGGTATGGGTGTGATTCCTCTCCAGTTCCCTGCTGGTGAGTCCCATGAGTCCCTTGGCCTGGATGGTACCGAGACCTTCGATATCACCGGCATCGAAGAGCTCAATAATGGTGTCACCCCGAAGACCGTCCACGTCACCGCAACCAAGGAGAGCGGCGATAAGGTCGAGTTCGACGCTGTGGTCCGTATTGACACACCGGGTGAGGCTGACTACTACCGTAATGGCGGCATTCTTCAGTACGTGCTGCGTAATATGATTGCCGCTGACTAATGCCGAGGCTCGATAGTCGGGACCTCGCCCAGCGACGCCAAGAAATCCTCGCTGGCGCCCGCCGCTGCTTTGCCCTCTACGGTTATGAGGGGGCAACGGTGCGGCGCCTCGAGGAGGTCATTGGTAAGTCGCGCGGAGCTATCTTCCATCATTTTGGCGATAAGCAGAATCTTTTCCTCACGCTCGCCCGCCAGGATTCCGAGCGCATGGCTGAGGTTGTTGCCGAACATGGTCTGATTGATGTGATGCGTAGCTTCCTTGACCAGCCGGATCAATACGAGTGGTTGGTTACTCGCCTGGAAATCTCCCGTTTGCTGCGCACGGATACCACCTTTGCCCAGCAGTGGCACGACCACCAGGCCATCTTGGATGAGGCGATTATTACCCGCCTCGGGGCCAAGAATAATAGTGGATATTCCACTCAAACTATGCAGGTTTATTTGGAAACTGTGCTTGATGGTTTTATTTCCCGTCTTGCCCAGGGTGAGTCCAAAGAAAAATTGCATGCCATGCTTGATGTGGTGGAACAGACTATTCGCGGCTAGTTGGTTAGAATAAGAAGGCTATGACTTTCCTTCTTGTTTCCCCGCGTAGTGGTGCCGAAATTCTCGCTGCTGAGCACCGTGATTTCCTGGTCGCCACAGGTCTTGACCACCTCGATCAAGCTGTACTTGATACCGCCGATGCTACCCTGCCCGATCTTTCTCAATATTCGGGCATTTTCATCGGCGGTAGTCCTTTTAATATGACTTCGGAGCAATACTCCGACTGGCAGCTTCATGTTCACCGCATCCTTGGGGAGCTTATCGACGCTCCACTCAAGGTCATGTTCGTCTGTTTCGGTGCTGGTTTTGCCACAGTTTATAAGGGCGGTCAGGTTGCCCGCACCCACCCTGAATCCTCCGGTCCCACCACAGTGGACCTCACTGAAGCGGGATTGCATGATCCTCTCACCCGCACTTTGCCTAATCACTTTACGGCCCTGACTGGCCACACGGAAAATATTGAGGTCCCTGCCCAGGGTAGCCGTGTGCTTGCCACTAGCCCCACCTGCCCAGTGCAGATTCTGCGTGTTAATGAGACCACCTGGGCTTGCCAGTTCCACGCGGAAATGGACGCTATTGCCATGAAGAACCGCATGGACTTCTACTTTGACTATGGCTACTTTGCCCCAGAGGAATACGAGAATATCGTGAAAAAGCTGCCCAGCATTGATACACGCTGGGCAGCACAACTGCTCCGAAACTTTATTGCTCTTTGTGAGTCCGACGCGGCTTAGTGTAGCTCGACGATCTCCATATACTCATCATTCCAGAGGTCCTCGGTACCATCTGGAAGAACAATGACACGCTCAGGATCCAGGGCCTTGACGGCACCTGGGTCGTGGGTGACGAGCACAACCGCGCCCTTATAGGAGCGCAGGGCATCGAGCACCTGCTCACGGGAGACCGGGTCGAGGTTATTAGTTGGCTCATCAAGTAGCAGCACATTGGCGCGCGAGGAGACCAGCGAGGCGAGCGCTAGTCGGGTCTTTTCACCACCGGAGAGCGTGCCGGCGGGCTGTTCAAGCTGCTCGCCACTAAACATGAAAGCACCAAGCAGACCACGAAGGTCCTGCTCGCCCGCATCCGGGCAGGCACGGATCGTGTTCTCCCAGACGGTGGCATCAGGGTCGATGGTGTCATGCTCCTGGGCGAAGTAACCGATCTTGAGACCATGGCCGTAGACAATGCCGCCCTCACCATCGGTGCGCTCCACGCCCGCGAGAAGTTTGAGCAGCGTGGTCTTACCGGCACCGTTCATACCAAGAACCACCACGCGGGAGCCCTTGTCGATAGCCAGGTCCACACCGGCAAAGACTTCGAGGGAACCATACATCTTGGTTAGGCCCTTGGCATTCATTGGGGTCTTACCGCATGGGGCTGGATCCGGGAAGGTAATGTGGGCGACTCGGTCGGCCTGACGGATCTCATCAGTTTGCGCCACCATCTTTTCCGCACGGGCAAGCATCTGCTTGGCAGCCGCAGCCTTGGTTGCCTTGGCACCGAGCTTTGCTGCCTGCTGTTTGAGGGCTGCTGCCTTCTTTTCGGCATTGGCACGCTCACGGCGACGACGAGCCTCGTCGGTAGCGCGGGCATCCACATACTTCTTCCAGCCCATATTGTAGACATCGCACTCGCCACGAACGGCATCAAGGAACCAAATCTTATTGCAGACGGCCTCCAGGAGCTCCACATCGTGGGAGATCAGAATCAGACCACCCTCATGCTTACGCAGAAATTCGCGCAGCCAGGTAATGGAGTCAGCATCGAGGTGGTTGGTGGGCTCGTCGAGAAGCAAAGTAGTCTTGGACTTGCCGGAACCAGCCGAGGCAGCGAAAAGAATCTGGGCAAGCTCCACGCGGCGGCGCTGACCACCAGAAAGGGTCTTGAGTGGCTGGTCAAGAATGCGACCAGGAAGCCCCAGACCATCGCAAATACGGGCTGCCTCAGCTGCTGCTTCATAGCCGCCGAGCTGCTCAAAGCGCTCTTCTAGGCGCGCATACTTATTGATGGCCTTATCGCGGTTTTCAGGATCATTTTCCATAATCTCCTGCTGCTTGGCCATGGAGCGCTGCAAATCACCCAAGCCACGGGCATTGAGCACGCGGTCACGCGCACTTTGCTCAATATTGCCCTCACGGGAATCCTGCGGGAGGTAACCGATGTCCCCGGACCGGGTAACCGAACCTGCATAGGGTTGCGTCTCTCCGGCAAGGATTCGCATGGTGGTCGTCTTGCCCGCACCATTACGGCCAACAAGGCCAATCCTGTCGCCTGGCTGCACGCGAAGTAGCTGGCCAGGGGCATTTAGTAGGGTTCGGGCGCCTACACGAACTTCAAAGTCTTGAGTGACAATCACGGAGGCCAGTTTACCCCTTTTGGGGGTAATTTCGCATTTCTATTTTGCAAAGGACTACCCTGGATTATGCAGTAGTTCCCACTGCTTTACTCGATTTCGACATGAATTGTCAGAAAGGTGGTCTTCATGCGCATTGGCGTCCCAAAGGAAATTAAGAATAATGAGCGTCGTGTGGGCATGACCCCAGATGGCGTGGCAGCCGTTGTTGCTGCTGGACATGAGGTAATTATTGAGGCCGGTGCCGGTGTGGGCTCCGGCTTTACTGATGCCGATTATCAGGCTGCTGGCGCTACCCTTGGCAGCCAGGCTGAGGCCTGGGCGCAGGAACTTGTGGTGAAGGTAAAGGAACCTATCGCCGCCGAATATGGCTTCCTGCGTGAGGATCTCACTCTCTTCTGCTACCTGCACCTTGCCGCTGAGCCTGAGCTGACCAAGGCCCTGCTCGACGCGGGTACCAAGGCCATTGCCTTTGAAACTGTGGTTGGTCCTCAGGGTGGTCTTCCGCTGCTTGCCCCAATGAGTGAGATTGCTGGCCGTCTTGGCGCCCAGATTGGTGCCAATCTTCTGCTTTCCGCCAATGGTGGCCCAGGTGTGCTTCCTGGCGGCATTGCTGGTGTGGCCCCAATTAATGTCACTGTGGTTGGCGGCGGTACTGCCGGCGCCCAGGCTGTGGATGTGGCAGTGGGTCTTGGTGCGCAGGTCACCGTTTTGGATGTGAATACCACTACCCTGCGTGCTTTTATGAATCGCTATGAGGGTCGCGTGCGCTGTATCGCCTCTACCCCATCCGCTGTCAAGGAAGAGCTCTCCCGCTCCCACCTCGTCATTGGCTCTGTACTCATCCCTGGTGCTAAGGCACCAAAGGTCGTGAGCGCTGAGGCCATTGAAGGCATGCCAAGCGGCGGCGTTGTGGTTGATATTGCTATCGACCAGGGTGGCTGCACGGAACTCTCCAAGCCAACTAGCCACACTGAGCCAACCTTCAGTGTTGGTGATAAGACCATGTACTGTGTGACCAATATGCCAGGCACCGCCTCCTATACCGCCACGCGTGCCCTTGCTGCAGAAACCCTGCGCTATGTGCTCGCCATGGCCAATAAGGGCGTGGATGCAGCCCTGGCCGCTGATCCTGGCTTCGCTCTAGGCTTGAATACCGATAAGGGCGAGATTAAGTGCGAAGCACTGCTTGACTAGTCCTTATGCCAAAGGCTGGCCTTCCAATTCAGGGAAGACCAGCCTTCTTATTTATGGTTCTTAGATGGAGAAACCAAGGGCGCGAAGCTGCTCGCGGCCATCATCGGTAATCATATTTGGGGTCCATGGTGGATTCCAGACCCACTTCACAATAACCTCGGTGGCAAGAAGCTTGGAGGTAATGGCGGCTTCGGCCTGTTCCTCAAGCATATCGGTCAGTGGGCATGCAGGAGAGGTCAGAGTCATTTCAATAACGGCCTTCTCACCATCAACCCACATATCGTAGACCAAACCAAGGTCCACAACATTAATACCCAACTCCGGGTCAATCACATCGTGCAGGGCATCCTCAATTTCGCCCACACGCACCAGGTCATCATCGGACTGTGGTGGCTTGGTGAGTTCTTCAATTTCATCCATGCGGTCGCTACGGTCTTCCATTTCGCCTCCTCAAAATACCTTCTACTTAGTTTCTTGCTTTTCCAGTGCCTCATCCACGGCAG
The DNA here is from genome assembly GCA_030530875.1 of Corynebacterium sp. Lineage (GTDB taxonomy): Bacteria > Actinomycetota > Actinomycetes > Mycobacteriales > Mycobacteriaceae > Corynebacterium. The sequence continues at coordinate 12,124 of JAUMUD010000003.1, read as the reverse complement.
CTTGCAGGGCCTTCCAGCCCAGCAGGGCACACTTCACACGGGCCGGGTAACGTGATACACCACCAAAGGCAATGCCATCACCGATCTTTTCGGCATCACCCTCATAGGTGCCACGGCTGGTAATCATCTTTTCGAAATCAGCCAGGTGGTCCATGGCCTCGTCGATAGGCTTGCCAGTAAGCTCCTCAGCCATGACCGAAGTCGAGGCCTGGGAGATCGAACAGCCCTCGCCGTGGTAGGAAATATCCTTGATGGTGTCACCATCGAGGACCACGCGCAGGGTTAGTTCATCACCGCAGGAGGTGTTGACATGGTAGACCTCGGCATCAAAAGGCTCCCGCAAACCCGCATGATAGGGGTTTTTATAGTGGTCGAGGATGACCTCTTGATACATGGACTCCAAATTCATTTAGAACCTTCCAAAGAATTCAATGCTGGCTCGAATTGCCCGAGCCAGTTCGTGCACTTCTTCCTCCGTATTATAAAGATAGAAAGAAGCGCGCGCAGTGGACTGGACTTTCATAGTGCGGTGAATTGGCCACGCACAATGATGGCCAACACGGATGCAGACACCATGATCATCCAAAACCTGACCCATATCATGGGGGTGAATGCCATCAACAACGAAGGAAACTACCCCGCCGCGCAGGTTCATATCAGTCGGGCCAATAATGCGCAGGCCCTCAATCTGACCAAGCTCCTTGAGCGCAAGCTCAGTGAGTTTATGCTCATGGGCCTGGACATTCTCCATGCCAAGGCCCTCAAGGAACTTGACTGCTGCACCAAGGCCAACCACCTGACTATTCATCTGAGTGCCGGCCTCAAAGCGGGTCGGGATTGAGGTATAGGTGGAGTGATCCATGCTCACAACCTCAATCATGGAGCCACCGGTGAGGAATGGTGGCAGCTTTTTCAAAATCTCCTTCTTGCCATAGAGTGCGCCCACACCGGTTGGGCCGCACATCTTATGACCAGAGAAGGCCGCAAAATCCACATCAAGCTCGTGGAAATTCACAGGCATATGTGGCACGGACTGGCAGGCATCGAGCACAATATAGGCCTCTGGGGCCTCAGTGCGGATTTTCTTTACCATGGCTAGTACATCGGCCTGGGCACCGGTCACATTGGACTGATGGGTAAAAGCAACCACCTTGACACTTGGATCAAGGGTCAGGCTATCCATATCAATGCGGCCATCCTCGGTGACGCTAAACCACTTGAGGGTGGCGCCAGTACGGCGGGCGAGCTCCTGCCATGGCACCAGATTGGCATGGTGCTCAAGCTCAGTCACCACAATGGTGTCACCAGCCTGAACATGGGCGCCATTTGTGCCTGAGCGGTCATCACCAAGAACATAGGAGACAAGGTTGAGTGCCTCAGTCGCATTCTTGGTAAAGGCAATCTCATCAAAATCCGCACCCACAAAATGTGCGATATCAGCACGTGCCTGCTCATAGGCATCGCTGGATTCTTCCACCATGGAATAGGAACCCCGGTGCACTGGTGCATTGCAGTGCAGGACGAAATTCTCTTCGGCCTTCCACACAGAAAGCGGGCGCTGACTGGTGGCACCGGAGTCCAAATAAATCAGTGGCTTATCACCGCGCACAGTGCGGGAAAGAATTGGGAATTCGGAGCGGATTTTTTCGAGATTATACATAGATGTTAGGCCTTAATGAACTTCTCGTAGCCGTGCTCTTCAAGCTCATCAGCAAGCTCAGGGCCACCGGAGGTGATGACATGACCATTGGCAAAGACATGGACAATATCAGGACGCACATAATTGAGGATGCGCTTGTAGTGGGTAATCATGAGAATGCCACCATTCTCACGCTCCTTATAGCGGTTAATACCCTCAGAAACAATACGCAGAGCATCCACGTCCAGACCGGAGTCGGTCTCATCAAGAATGGCAAACTTTGGCTTGAGCAGGTCAAGCTGCAGAACCTCATGGCGCTTCTTCTCACCGCCGGAGAAGCCAGCATTCACGGAACGCTCGGAGAAGGCCTTGTCAATGGAAAGCTCATCCATGGCCTCACGAACCTCGGAGACCCATTCGCGCAGCTTAGGGGCCTCACCGCGAACAGCGGTAGCAGCAGAACGCAGGAAGTTTGCCATGGACACACCAGGCACCTCCACTGGGTACTGCATAGCCAGGAAGAGACCAGCGCGTGCACGCTCATCCACGCTCATATCGAGAAGATTCTGACCATCAAGCAGAACCTCACCCTCGGTAACCTCGTACTTTGGGTGGCCAGCAATGGTATAGGACAGAGTGGACTTACCGGAACCATTAGGACCCATAATGGCGTGGGTTTCACCGGACTTAATGGTGAGGTTCACGCCCTTGAGGATCTCCTTTGGCTCTTCGCCTTCCTCAGTTGGGCGAACTACGGCATGCAGATTACGGATTTCTAGAGTGCTCATCGGGGCTCCTTTTATAGTTGAGTATTTTTGAGTTCTTCGGTAACGCGGGCTTCGAGTTCATCACGAACCTCAGCCACGGGGATTCGCCCGATAACCTCGGAGAAGAATCCGCGCACAATCAGGCGGCGGGCCTCAGACTCTGGGATACCACGGGAGCGAAGGTAGAAGAGTTGTTCATCATCAAAACGACCAACGGTGGCAGCATGGCCGGCACCAACAATATTGCCGGTCTCAATTTCGAGATTTGGCACGGCATCAGCACGGGCACCCTCAGTCAGCACCAGGTTGCGGTTGGCCTCATAGGTATCAGTACCCTGGGCGCCAGATCGAATCAGCACATCACCAACCCAGGAGGTACGAGCCTCAGGCAGATCAGAATCAGGATCGGCCTGCAGAGCACCCTTATACAACACATTGGAGCGGCAATTGGCCACAGCATGGTCCACAAGTAGGCGCTGCTCAAAGAACTGACCATCATCAGCAAAATACACGCCGAGCATCTCAGCATCACCACCAGGGGCGGTGAACTTCACGGCAGGAACCAGGCGCACCAGCTCACCACCGAAGCAAGCGGAATTATGGCGAAGAACGGAGTCCTTCTTCATCAAAGCCTTCATGGAACCAAGATGCAGACCATCCTCATTCCAATCCTCATGATTAATCATGGTGAGCTGGGCATTATCGCCCACAATTACGGTGGTCACATCAGCATGGGTACCGGTACCCACATAGTGGACATTGACCGTAGCACGGACATTATCCTTAAGTTCAATGCCAAGAAGACCAAAGGTGGTGACATCCAGGCCACGACCAGTAATGGTGATATTAACTGGCTCATCCAGGTCCTGGTTCACGGTCACCATGGTGCCACCATGGGCGGAGCTCCACACCTGGGCGCCCACACGATCCACAGCACCACCAGCGGCACGCAGGCGCTCATCGGTAGAATCCACAGTTTCTACGCGCACACCCACAGGGGCCGAGACGCTAATATCCATGGCGTCGGCAGGCTTAAAAGAACCGTCATGCAAACCGCGAAGGCGACGCAGTGGAACAAAGCGCCAAACCTCATCACGACCAGCAGGAACATCAAAATCGGCGACATCAAAGGAAGTGAAAAGATCGCCCTTATTATTGTGGTAGGTTGCGTTCTTCACAATACTCATTAGCCAACAGAACCTTCCATTTGCAGCTCAATAAGACGGTTGAGCTCCAGGGCATATTCCATTGGGAGCTCCTTAGCGATTGGCTCAATAAAGCCACGCACAATCATCGCCATTGCATCTTCTTCAGAAATACCACGGCTCATGAGGTAGAAGAGCTGATCCTCAGAAACCTGGGAGACAGTGGCCTCATGACCAAGGGAAACATGGTCATTGCGGATGTCATTATATGGATAGGTATCCGAGCGTGAAATTTCGTCGACAAGCAAAGCATCACACTCAACATTGGAAACAGAATGGTGCGCATCCTTATTAATCTGCACCAAACCGCGATAAGCCGCGCGGCCACCACCACGAGCAACTGACTTGGACACAATATTGGAGCTAGTATGTGGCGCCATATGCACCATCTTTGCACCAGTGTCCTGGAACTGACCCTCACCAGCAAAAGCCACGGAAAGCACCTCACCCTTGGCATAAGGGCCGGTCATCCACACAGCTGGATACTTCATGGTCACCTTGGAACCAATATTGCCATCCACCCATTCCATGGTGGCGCCCTCTTCGCACTTGGTGCGCTTGGTCACAAGGTTATAGACATTATTGGACCAGTTCTGAATGGTGGTATAGCGGCAACGACCACCCTTCTTAACAATGATCTCCACCACAGCGGAGTGCAAAGAATCAGACTTATAAATTGGCGCAGTACAACCCTCAACATAGTGGACATAGGCATCCTCATCCACAATAATCAGGGTGCGCTCAAACTGGCCCATATTCTCTGTATTAATACGGAAATAGGCCTGAAGTGGAATATCCACATGCACGCCCTTTGGCACATAAATAAAGGAACCGCCGGACCACACCGCAGTATTGAGAGCGGAGAACTTATTATCACCGGCAGGGATCACAGTGCCGAAATACTCGCGGAACAAATCCTCATGTTCACGAAGCGCAGTATCAGTATCAACAAAGATCACACCCTGGGCCTCAAGGTCCTTGCGGATCTGGTGATACACCACCTCAGACTCATACTGGGCAGCAACACCAGCCACAAGCCTCTGCTTCTCCGCCTCAGGAATGCCCAGGCGATCATAGGTATTCTTAATATCCTCAGGGAGCTCTTCCCAGCTCTCTGCCTGCTTTTCAGTACTACGAACGAAGTACTTGATATTGTCAAAGTCAATATCGGAGAGATCCGCACCCCAGGTTGGAAGCGGCTTCTTTTCAAAAATCTTCAGAGCCTTGAGGCGATTTTCCCTCATCCATTCAGGCTCATTTTTCTTTGCTGAAATATCAGCGACGACCTCTTCATTCAGGCCGCGCCTGGCAGAAGCACCTGCCTCGTCGGAATCATGCCAGCCATAATTATAGGCACCAATAGACTCAATAATCTCTTCATCTGTACGCGGCGCATCAGGTGTTGTTACACCGGACTGATTCATGAACCGCTCCTTTCCTACTATTTTCACAAAGATTAAACGCGCAAGGATTCGCGCTTATTTCCTCACCAGCGTCTGACCAAAATTCTTTTTTAGCTTCTCGACGCCCTCGGTAGCGCAATTTTTAGGAGGCGTCTTTTTCCAGGACCTCAGATTTTTTGCTCACATCACGGATTGGAATTCTGGTCAAGCACATATGCTCGCCTTCCACAATGGAGGATTTAATCTGCAGGTCGGTTTGAAGCGCCTCGCTCATCGCTCGATGCTCTGCTGCACATAACTGTGGGAACTCTTTGGCGGCAGAGAAAATCGGGCATTGGAATTGGCAAATTTGAACACAGGAACCATCGCGGGTAACTTCACCGGCATAGCCATTATGATTTAGCCGGTCAACCAGCGCCCGCACTGCTTCTTCAGTATCGAGCTCACCGAGTTTCAAATCCCCGATGATGGCGTGGATGCGCTTATTTGCAAAATTATCCAGCGCTTCCTCACCGCCAAGTTCCATCACCTCACGCAGGGCCAAGGTTGCCAGGGAATCATAATTATGGCCAAAGGAATCGCGCCCCTTCGGGCTTAGCTGATATGCACGGGCTGGGCGGCCACGACGACGACGCCCATCCGCTTCTTCCTTGGCTGCTGTTTCCTCAATCAACCCGTCCTCAAGGAGGTGGTCAATATGACGGCGTACACCAGGTGCGGTCAGTCCTAGATGTTCACTAATCTCAGTCACCAAAGCCGGGCTATGTTTAAACAGATAATCGAGCACCTCCGTGCGAGTATCTGCCGGCTGTGAGCTCATGAGCCGAGTCCTTCTAGTTGGGTGAGTATTAATTTAACAACATTGATGTTACTTAAATCCGGCAAAGATTGCAATACCAGCTCGCCGACACTTTCAATCCTACTCTTTTCCGCAGTTATACGGTACTATTCTCACTGTGTTTGCTCTGAAAAGATGGTACCGGCCCCTGCGCGCGGATATCCCTCATGTGGGTAATGCGGGTACTCGCCTTGCCCTGCTTCATGTGGAAGAGGAACATATCCCTCATGCCGCTGAGCCCGCCTCCTCGCGCACGCAGGCCCGCCTCGCCATCCCTTTCTTTATTTGGCTTGGCCTATGTGGCTCCATCCTTCTGAGCATTTGCAGCATCGGCGGCGGTTCCCTGCCGGTGCTGGATAACCCCTACGCTTCTTTCCCCTTTGGTTTTAATTTTGGTGCCTCTATGGCTCGCATACCTGATGTGTGTGCGGTGGGCGTCATGTTTGGCGTAGCACTTATGATGATCGCCTGGGTGGGCTTGGCTCCCTATGTCGGCATCCATATTCCTGGTGTGCCAACCCGCAATACCCACATCTTCAGTAAGAAGATTATTTTTATTACCGCCATTATTTGGACCATTCCCTTTTTCTTTGCTGCGCCGGTTTTCTCCCAGGACATTTATTCCTACCTGGCTCAGGGCGAAATTACTGCCCGCCATCTTGACCCCTACAGCGGCGGCCCCATTGATTTGCTGGGCACTGATAATAACTTGGCCCGCTCGGTGCCTAATACCTGGGCTCATTCCCCTGCCCCTTATGGTCCCGTGGCCACGGGTCTTGCAGCCCTCATCAGCGTAATTACCCATAATGCACTGATTCCTGCCGTGACCTTCCACCGCCTGCTTTCCGCTATTTCCATTGCGGTTATTGGCCTGTGCATCGCTCCCCTTGCCCGCCGCTTCCACATGGATACGCGCCAGGCCTACTGGTTTATTATCTTAAATCCCCTGGTCACCCTGCATCTTATTGCGGGTATTCATAATGACTCCATTATGATCGCCATGGTCTTTGTGGGCTTTATTTGCGCCTACCGGGCCACGGATAATATTTACGCAGGCAAATATCTCCGCGCCCTTGGCTGGATTCTGCTCAGCTGCGTGAGCATTTCCATTGGCGGCCTGGTCAAAATTCCGGCCTTCCTAGCCCTGGGCTTCCTCACCACCGGCATAGCCCGCGCCTTTTTGCTCCGCCACAAGGCCTCCGGCTCATTCCTCTCTGCCCCATTCTCCTTCCTGCAGACCATCCTCTCCCTAGGCATAGCCGGAATTCTCTGTGCAGTATTCAGTCTCGCAACCTTGGCCGTCCTAAGCTTAGGCTCTGGTCTGGGCTTTGGCTGGGTCTTTGTTCAGGGCGGTGCCAGTGATGTGGTGAGCTGGCGCGCGATTATCACCCAGCTCGGTCAACTGGCCAATGTGATCCTGCTGCTTAGCGGTGCCGGTAACCATGCCGCCTCCGCGATTTTCATTGCCCGCCTCTTTGGCTACTTGCTCATTATTATTTGCATTATCCGCTGCCTTTGGGCGAGCTTCACCCACACGCTTTCCATGTTCCCTGGCTATGCGGTCGCGATGACCTTCACCGTTTTCCTCTTCCCGGTCATCCACCCCTGGTACCTGCTGTGGTCCTTCGTGCCGCTGGTTCTCTATGCTAATCGACGCTTCACCCGCACCCTCATCATTGCTATCACCATTTTCATGGGGCTTAGCGCTCTTCCTCGAAGTGTGAATTTCGGTGTGAGCCTGACTCTCTCGATTTATCTTCTGAGTTTTAGTTGTGCGATTCTTTTCTCAATCCTCTCCTATCGAATCTATAAGCGCTACAATGATAGGCGTAAAAATTTAGCAGTATGATTGGAATCCCTTTGTCGAATAATATCGCCCTACGCCTTGATGGGGTAGTTAAGAAATTCGGCGAGAAAACGGCGGTCAATGGAATTTCCTTTGAAGTCCCCCGTGCGAGCATTCTTGCCCTTCTTGGCCCCAATGGCGCCGGCAAAACCACCACCATTGAAATGTGTGAGGGTTTTCAGAAGCCAACCGCCGGCACCATTGATGTGCTAGGAATGAACCCCACTGAAGAGCCCGATAAAGTTCGTCGCCATATTGGCGTCATGCTGCAAGGTGGCGGCGCCTATCCCGGCATTCGCGTGGGCGAAATGATTAAACTCATCGCCTCCTATAGTGACAATCCCCTGGACCCTGACTGGCTCCTTGAGGTCGTCGGCCTGGAAAAGCATAAGAAGACCTCCTACCGTCGTCTTTCCGGTGGTCAGCAGCAGCGTCTCTCCTTGGCCTGCGCTCTCATTGGCCGCCCGGAGCTTATCTTCCTCGATGAGCCGACGGCCGGTATGGATGCCCAATCCCGCTTGGCTGTCTGGGATCTAATCCAGGCATTCAAAAAGGACGGCATGAGTGTCGTTCTTACCACCCACCTTATGGATGAGGCTGAGGCCCTGGCCGATGATGTGGTCATTATTGACCATGGCTCCGTGGTCGCCCACGGCTCCCCGGATTCCCTGATGAATAGCTCCTCTAAATTCATCAAACTTACTACTGCTACTCCGCTGGACTTGAGCTCCTTCAACCAGGACCTCCAGCACACCTACCCTAATCTCCGCCTTGAGGCCATCCGTCCTCTGAGCTACCGCATTGAATCTGAGGCGGATCCGCAGATTATTGAATCAATTAGCCATGCCGCTGCTACTCAGGATGTACTAATTACCGATCTCACGGTGGATCACCGTAGCCTGGAAGAGGTCTTCCTGAGTATTACTGGTCGTGAAATGAGGTCATAAAGTGTTTGCCCCTGGTACCTTTAGCCCGAACCCACGCCGGGCATCAGCTAAGACTATGATTGCTGCCCAAGCGCGCATTGAATCCCTCCTTTTCCTGCGCCATGGTGAGCAGCAACTTTTGAGCCTGGTTATCCCCTTTGCCATGCTCATTGGCATTACCAAATGGGGAATGGGCGGCCATGAGGACCCCACCACTGTGGTCTTCCCGCTCTGCCTGGCCATTTCCGCAATGAGCTCCGGCTTTACCGGCCAGGCCATTGCTGTGGCCTTCGACCGCCGCTATGGTGCGCTCAAGCGCATTGGCGCCTCTGGCGTTCCCCCATGGACCATCATTGGTGGCAAGATTGTGGCCGTGCTGGTCGTGGCCGCAATTCAGACCATTCTTCTGGGCGTGACTGCCTTTATCCTTGGCTGGCACACAACCCCGCTGGGCATTATTTATGGCCTTATCATCCTGCTGCTTGGCGTGGGTACTTTTACCTCCCTGGGCCTGCTCATGGGTGGTAGCCTCTCCTCGGAAATTGTCCTTGGTGGCGCGAACCTCGCTTGGTTTGTGCTCCTTGGCATTGCTTCCTTTGCCCTGGTCCACTCCAATGGCGATGTCAACCCCTGGTTCAATATCGTCCCATCGGTGGCCCTGGCGGATGGCCTCCATGCCGGATTCCTTGGCCAATTCCCTGGTATCCAGGTGATTAGCCTCATAATTTGGCTTATCCTCGGCTCGGCCGGGGCCTCCAAATTCTTCCGCTTCACCTAAATAGCTTCAGCTAAACCAATTCTTCTATTCTCGATTTTTAAAAATTCACAATTTTTAAAGATTTACACGTTCAAAAATTCACAGATTTTCTAAAAAGGATCTTTGATGACCACACAGACCACCCCTGTTCGCAGGCAATCTAACCTGCGCCATCAGCGTCTCGCTGCCCTCTGCCTTTTCATCTTCCAGGCACTGATTGTCTGCACTGGCTCCATTGTGCGCGTGACTGGCTCCGGCCTTGGCTGCCCTACCTGGCCAAACTGCCAGGCTGACTCCCTGGTCCCAGTTCCTGGTGCGCGTCCTGCCATCCACCAGGCCATTGAGTTCGGTAACCGCATGCTCACCTTCGTGCTTGTGGCCCTGGCCATCTGGGTATTTGTTCTGGTCTTCCGTGCCGGCCGCCGCAAGGAGATCAAGGTCTATGCCATTGTGCAAATTGTGGGCATCATTGTTCAGGCGGTCATTGGTGGTATCTCCGTGCACCTGGATCTGCGCTGGTGGGCTGTGGCTCTGCACTTCCTGCCATCCATGATCCTGGTTTGGTGCGCCGCCCTTCTGTGGGTTCGTATCGACGAATCCGATACTGATCCTCGTCCAACCCAGCTCTACCCACGCCCACTTCAGTGGCTCGCTGCTCTTGGTGCCATTGCTCTTAGCGCTGTGCTGGTAACCGGCACGATGACCACCGGCGCTGGCCCACATGCCGGTGATGATATGGCTGCTCAGGCTGGTCGTCTCAATGTGGATATTGCTGAAATGGCCCATATTCACGCCCACTTCATGTACCTCTACCTCGGCCTCACCATTGGCTTGGTTATCGCCCTCTACACAGTCAACACCAGCCTTAAGGCTCGTCGAATTGGCTACTGGCTTGTCGCCTGCATTATTATTCAGGGCGCCATCGGTATTATTCAGTACCGTTGGGGTATCCCATCCTGGACCGTCCCAGTCCACGTTGGTCTTTCCGGTGTGCTTACTGGCATCACTGGCTGCCTCTACGCTCATGGCCGCCGTCGCGCTGCCCTGCCTGAGGCAAAGAGCTTCTAAGACGCTAATCCTAAAGCATTAAAGAAGTAAGACTCGCGGGCCCTCAAGGCGCGCAACTATTGGCTCTCATTAAATCACGCATCTTTTACTAGGAAATACGTAATAAAGGCGCAAAATGAACTACTTCAGTGGGTTGAATTTTTAGTTTTCAACCCAATAAGCGCCCAGCTCGGTCTCGAGTGCGTTAGAAATTAATGCAGTCGTACTGTACTATTACTGGTAAAAGTCGTTGATTTTCAGATTTTCTGTTAAGGTTATGGTTTTCGAAATGGCAAAGTCCAAGCGTAAGGTGCTTCTACCTGTCCGTTCTGCCTCTATTGCACTCTCTATTACTCTCTCCGCTGCCACTCTCAGCGCCGCGGTGAGCGTACCGAGTTATGCCGAGGACAATGCGTCCTCCGCAAGCAACAGCAATACGGAAGCCGCTCAAAAGACAGCCAAGGAGCAGGCTCAGGCCATCCTTGAAACCGTGAAGCAGTCCGTATCCACTGAGGAATCTAAGAAGCTTAATCAGGCTTTCAACGAAGCTTCGGATGATACTGACTACCTGGGTGTGGCGCGCAGCGCTGTGACCGCTCTCGGCAACAGCCTCTCCATCAGCACCGCTGATAAGGCAACTGTCGCTAGCGCTGCTTCCTCCGCAGATTTCGATGTGCTGAATTCCTACCTTAACTATCTCGTCACCTACCAGAACCTGAGCAATGATGTGAACAGTGCACCTGGCGTGAAGACCAGCCCTGCCTATAAGTTCGCCACCACCGTTGAGCGCACCAATTATAATACGGCTATCAGCCGTGCCTCCGACGCGCTGGACTTCAAATTAAATGACACCAATAGCCTTACGGCTCTCAAGGAAGCCAGCAGCTCTATCAGCACCAACTACAATGCTCTTAGCGGTCAGACCGCTCTAACCAAGCTTGTTGGTAGCCTGCGTGGCCTCACCTATATCACTGAGGAACAGGGCAACGCCATGTACGACTACGGCGCACAGGCTGATAACCTTGCTTCCTTCGCCTCCACTGTTCGTGACTTTGCCTCTGCCCAGTTCGAGGTCTTCAAGCACGTAAATGGTCGTGAGCAGATGCACAAGGCTGCCTACTACCTCAATGCCACTGATGCTGCCCGTAAGACTTATGACGATGCCGTTAATGCCGGTGAGGCTGCTATGAAGTCCACCGACGTCACTGACGTCACCGGTATGACGGCCGCTATGAACGCCATCAACAATGCCTTCGATGGCCTTGAGCCGCAGAAGGAAGGCCCAACCAACTGGCGTACCGTTGCTCTTGCTGCCCTCGGTGCTGCCGCTGGTGGTGGCGTGCTCGCCGCTGGTGCTGCAAGCCTGCTTAATAACCAGCAGAACACCCCAGCCCCAGCCGCTGAGCCATCCACTGAGGCACCAGCCCCTGCCCCAGCATCCGCACCGGCTCCGGCTCCTGCCCCTGCAGCCCCTGTTGAGCGTCCAAAGCTCGCCAACACCGGATCCACCCCATGGATGCTTCTCATTGCCACCATGTTCCTTGGCATGGGCATCATCATGGTCGGTGCCAGCCGCCGCAAGGTTCAGGAAATCTAATAAGCCACACACACAAACTCAAACCGGTAGAAGCCCGTGAACTTAACCCCAAAAGTTGGGCTCGGTTAATTAAATGCGGTTAGGCGGCTAGGGTCTGGT
>JAUMUD010000029.1 GCA_030530875.1 Corynebacterium sp. | reverse complement strand
CACCACTACCAGCAGAAACACGGAAAACTAGCAACACATTCTGACCTATACCCCGCGGTATTGGGCTAACCCATCCGGATGGTTCCCCTATTCCATCTTGGGATGCCGATACGCATTTGGAATCCATGGCCTCCATGGGTATTAGCAAGGCTATGCTTTCACTCTCGAGTCCTGGTGTGGCATTTTTTGAAAATCCTGCTGCCTGGGCCGAAAAGATTAATAGCTTCGGTGCCGGTTTGGTCAAGGACAATCCGGAGCATTTTGGTTTCCTGGCAGCCCTTCCTTTGCCGGATGTGGATGCGGCGGTGCGTGAGGCCCGCGAAATTCTGAAAAATCCAAATGTAGATGGCATTGGTCTTTTGACCAACTATAAGGGCATGTATTTGGGCGATCCTGCCATGGATCCTGTCTTTGAGGTTCTGAATGAATATGGGGCTGTGGTCTTTATTCATCCAACCTCGCCAGGCGGGGTGGAGTATGTGGACTGTGGTCGCCCTGCCCCACTCATTGAGTATCTTTTTGATACCACCAGGGCTGTCACCAATATGCTGCTTAACCATGTGGTTGGGCGTTTTCCAAAAATTAAGTGGGTCATCCCTCACAATGGTGCGCTGCTGCCGGGAGTTATTGACCGTGTGAATCTCTTCTCCCGCAATATTTTGGGCGATAAGGAGCTCGATGTGATTGCGGATCTGTCCTCTATGTATTTTGAAATTGGGTCCTCTGCCCCATTCCCTCGCACCGCGTCCTATATTCAGAATATGATTCCGGCCGACCATATTGTGGCCGGCACCGACTATCCTTATGCCCCACCACCCGCCGTGGCCTTCAATGTGGATGAGCTAAAGAAGCTCAATCTGGCCACGACGGAAAATGCGGAGGCACTTTTCAGAAAATAAATTAGTCCTTAGGAAGGACGTGCTCACCGGCTTTATCCATGGTGAGGGCAAGGGAGGAAATGTAGAGATCTTCGCCATTTTCTCCCTTTTTTGCTGAGAGCACAACATCGGGGCGTTCGACCTCTTCACCCGTCACACAGCAGGTGAAGGTTTCATTATTGGGGTTACCATTGGCGTCGAAAAGCGGGGAAGAAATACCGTCACGGCTGCGACGGCGATAGTAGCGGCCCTTGGTAAGAATTGCCATGAGTGGGGTCATGATGACGGCGATGAGCGCGGCGACCAGTGCCGAGTAGGCGGCCAGCCCCTCACCGAAGAGGCCGAAGTACATGGCGACCGAGATGATGGCGGAGGCGGCGAGGCTTACGATGCCCACTGGATTCCAGTTGTGAATCATGCCGCGGCGGAATTCTGGATAAATTGGGGAGATTTTCAGAAGCCACTTATTAATGGTGATGTCGGCGGCCACGGTGAAAATCCAGGCGATGGCAACATTGGAGTAGAAGCCGAGCACGGCGTTGAGCATGCTAAACATATTGAATTCCATCAGTGCCAGGGAAATGGCAAGGTTGAGGAAAACAAAGGTGGTGCGGCCTGGATAGCTCTTGAGCATGCGGGTGTAGGCATTAGTCCACGCAAGGGAACCGCAATAGGCATTGGTGGTGTTGATTTTGATCTGGCTCATCACCACGAGAATGACGGCAAGAGCAATGGCGAGCCAACCTGGCATCATGCTGGAGTACATGGCGAAGAACTGCTGGACTGGCTCGGCGGCCTCAACAGTGGAACCACCAAGGTGAACAATGACATAAACTGCGAGGAAAACACCGATAATCTGCTTGACTGCGCCGAAGAAAACCCAGCCTGGACCAGCCATGATGACAGCAGTCCACCAGGAGCGATTATTTTCCTTGGTACGCGGTGGCATGAAGCGGATGTAGTCAATATTTTCAGCAATCTGCGCAACCAGTGCGAGGCAGACACCAGCGGAGGCCATCATAGCGCCGAAGCTAATGTGGCCGCCACCATTGCCCTGATAGGAGAGGAAATCACCAAAGGACTCTGGGCGCTGGATAAGAACCACAATCAGTGGAAGCACAATGAGCACCAGCCACAGCGGGTTGGTTGCTGCCTGCATTTTTGCCAGGGCCTTCATGCCGTAAATCACCAGTGGGATGATGACCAAGGTGGAGAGCAGATAGCCTGCCCAGAGTGGGAGGTGGAAGCCAAGGCGAAGACCCTGAGCCATAATCGCGCCTTCAGTTGCGAAGAAGATGAAGGTGAAGGAGGCGAAGATGATATTCGTAATTACGGAGCCATAGTAGCCAAAGCCCGAACCGCGGGTAATGAGGTCCATGTCGAGATTGAAGCGGGCGGAGTAAATGGCCAGAGGGAGGCTGGAGATAAAAATCAGGAAAGCGGCAATGAGAATGCCACCTACTGCATTGGCGGTGCCATGGCTAATGCCGATGCCGGCGCCAATGGAGAAGTCTGCAAGATAGGCCATGCCGCCAAGGGCGGAGCCGGCTACGGCTGCTGGTGCCCAGCGTCGGTAGTGGCGTGGGGCGAAGCGCAGCGGATAGTCATCAGTTTGCTTTTGCGGTTGGGCCGCTTTGGTCGTAGTCGTCATCGGAGGGCTCCTTCAGTCACGGTCAAAAATTTTGAAAACACGGATTTCGAAAAAGTACCTGTCGGCGAATAGGGCAACTAATAATTTAGATAGACCAATAGGTTTTTGCAAATCGGCGGTGGTCTTTTTATGATTGAGTTATGAAACTTACTCCGCGCGAACAGGATAAGCTCCTTCTCTTTCTTGCAGCTCAGGTGGCACAAAGGCGGAAAGATAGGGGCCTGAAATTAAATATTCCGGAAGCAACGGCGTTGATCTCGGATGCGGTGGTGGAAGCCGCACGTGATGGTCGAAGTGTTGCTGAAGCAATGCAGATTGGTACTGAGGTTTTGGGCCCGGATGATGTTTTGCCAGGTGTGCGGGAAGCCCTGATGCTGATTCAGGTGGAAGCCACCTTCCGCGATGGCACCAAACTGGTCTCTGTGCACGATGCGATTGGCGGTGTCTAGTGGTCGAAGTAGTGGCCTATGGGCCCGGTATTGCGGATTTTTCCTTGGACTATCCGTTTTTGAAATTTGAAACTTTGGCCGAGTTGAGCGCGTATTGTGAGGGCTCGGCAGATTCTGAAATTGTGCTTCTGCCCTTCCATACGGGACGTGATGCCACTTTGGAATCAGACTTGGCCAGGGCTGCCTCGTGGATTTCAAAATCGCGCACCGTTTATGTTGCTGAGGCAGTGGGCGATGCCACTCAGACACTCGCTGCTTTGCGTGGCCATTTTCGAAAATTGGCCAAAGACCACAAGGGCCTTGTAATTGCGAGAAGCGTTGACCCTTTTGCTGATGCGGAGCTCTTCCGAATCGCGCGACTTGCCTGGGTCAATGGCAACGCTGCGGAAATTGGTGTGGCCTTTGAAGGCGCCTACCCTTCACGTTCGGAATGGGAAGAAATCCACGGGCCAGCGGATATGGTTGTTCGCGCGGATTTTGAAAAAGCAGAAGGCGATCAGTTGGCCCTCTGGAGCCCAAGCCAGCTAAAGGTCCTCATTGAGCGGCGGGTGCACACTGCCCTGCACCGTGGCCGCGACCATGGGGATAACGGAATTGAACGAGCAATGATGCGCGACCATGACCATGGGTTCGCCCACTCCCATGGGGATGACCATAGTCATACCCATGAACATCCACATAGCCATGCCCACGGACACCATCACCACCACTAGGAGTTAGAAATGCAGGCAACAAGCTATATCACTGCCCCTGGCAGCATTATTTTGAATGAGGGTCGCCCGCGCACCACAGTGACGGTGGCCAATACGGGAGACCGTGCCATTCAGGTGGGCTCCCACTACCACTTCTTTGAGGCAAACCCAGCACTCGCTTTTGACCGTGAGGCCGCTTGGGGTACACACCTTGATATTGCCTCGGGTACCGCAATCCGCTTTGAACCTGGCGAGGAAAAGACTGTCACACTGGTTCCTTTTGGTGGCAACCGAAAAGCATATGGCTTTTATGGAATTACTGAGGGTGCCCTCGATGATGAGGCGGCCAAGGTGAAGGCCCTCGCCAAGCTCGCAGAACTAAATTTCAAAAACCTGCCTGGCACCGCAACCCCAGGTGGGGAACCAGCCACGCTCACTCGTGAGCATTATGCCTCCCTCTATGGCCCCACGGTGGGTGATAAGGTGCAGCTGGCCGATACGAATTTGAAAATTGAAATTACCGAGGATTTGACCGCTGTTGCCTATGGTGATGAGTCGGTTTATGGTGGCGGTAAGGCCATTCGTGACGGCATGGCGCAGAGCCCGCTGGCAACACGTGAGGGCGATAAGACCCCAGACACCGTGATTACGGGCGCGCTGATTTTGGATGCGATGCGTGGCGTGATTAAGGCCGATGTGGGTATCCGTGATGGCAAGATTGTGGCCCTGGGTAAGGCCGGTAATCCGGATATGCAGGAGGGCGTCCACCCAGCGCTCATCATTGGTGCTGGCACCGAAGTTATTGCTGGTGAGCACCGCATTCTTACCGCCGGCGGTGTGGATACACACATCCACTATATTTGTCCGCAGCAGGCTGTTGAGGGTCTGGCAAATGGTATTACCACTTTCTTTGGTGGCGGTACGGGTCCTGCCGAGGGCACCAAGGGTACGACCTGTACGCCCGGCGCGGCGAATATCAACACCATGATTTTGTCGGCTGAGAATCTGCCGGTAAATACTGGTTTCTTGGGTAAGGGTTCGGGTTCGCAGCCAGAGTCTTTGCGTGAACAGATCAAAGCCGGTGCGGCCGGTTTGAAAATTCATGAGGACTGGGGTGCAACGCCGGCAACCATCCGCAATGCGCTGGATGTTTGTGATGAGTTTGATGTGCAGCTGGCCATTCATACAGATACGTTGAATGAGTCTGGTTTCTTTGAGGATACCGCTGCTGCCATTGGGGATCGCACCATTCACACCTTCCACTCGGAGGGTGCGGGTGGTGGTCATGCCCCAGATATTTTGAAAGTTACGGGTGTGCCGTCGGTACTGCCGGCTTCCACGAATCCGACCCTTCCCTATTCAGTGAATTCTGTGGAGGAGCTGCTGGATATGGTGATGGTCTGCCACCATCTTTCGCATGCTATTCCGGAGGATGTGGCTTTTGCTGATTCCCGTGTGCGCGCGGAGACCATTGCTGCTGAGACAGTGTTGCACGATATGGGTGTTATTTCCATTTTCTCCTCGGACTCGCAGGCCATGGGTCGTGTGGGTGAGTCTTGGGCGCGTGCTTTCCAAACGGCGCATCATTGCAAGGCACACTTGGGTCCTCTTCCTGAGGAGACTGGCGATAATGATAATGAGCGTGTGCTGCGTTATATCGCCAAGATTACTATTAACCCGGCACTAGCTGCGGGTATTGGCGACTATTTGGGCAGTGTGGAGCCGGGTAAGTTTGCTGACCTGGTTCTGTGGCCAATTGATGCTTTTGCGGCCAAGCCCGATGTGGTTTTGCGTCAGGGTGCTATTGCTTATGCACCAATGGGTGATCCAAATGCATCGCTTCCTACCCCTCAGCCGGTGGTGTATCGCGATATGTTTGGCAATGTGGGCAAGGCGCTGCAAAAGACCCGTATCACTTTTGTCTCCCAGGCCGCTTTTGATGCCGGTATTGCTGAGGCTTTGGACTCGGTGGTTTTGCCGGTCAAGGATTGTCGCGGTATTGGCAAGAAGGACATGGTGCGCAATAATGCTCTGCCTCAGGTGGATGTGGATCCTGAAACCTATGTGGTGAGTGTGGACGGTACCCCGGTGAGTATCCCGCCAGCTGAGGAGTTGCCACTGACTCAGCTGCACTATCTTTTCTAAAACGAGGTTTTTGAAAAGTGTTAGCTAATGCGCTGCAATGGGCAGATACAGCATTTCCTTCAGGCCGCTACACACTTAGCAATGGTCTTGAGGGTGTTTCACAAGCCTGGGATTCGGTGGATGTTCGTGAGTTTTTGAAAAGCTCACTGCACTATAGTTTCGCCACCACCGACCTTGCTGCTATCTGTCTTGCTTGGGAGACCACGGGCCATAAGGAATTGGAATTTCTGAATTCTGTTCTTGGCGCTACCAGGACTGTGGAGAGTGTCTTTCGTGCCAGTGTTCGCGTGGGCAAGCAGATGCTCTTCATGGCAGGCGAACTGGGTCTCAAGGTTGAAGCTCCGAAGGAGTGTCATCAGGCTATTGCGGCGGCCTTAATCCACAAGGCGAATGGGTTAAGTCTCGAAGAGGCCTGTGAGGTGGAGGTTTTTGCTTATATTTCACAAACTGCTTCGGCGGCGGTGCGGCTTGGCTTGGTGGATTTTATTGAGGCCCAGCGCATTATCAAGGAGCTCATGGCGGAAGCCCCTGAATGCATTCAAATTGCGATGAGCACAGGAATTGAGGGGCTTGGTAGTCAAGTTCCGTTTTTGGAAATTGCGTCGGCACGCCATGAACATGCCGATGCGCGACTTTTTATGAACTAAAGGAGAAAAAATGTTGCGAGTTGGAATTGGTGGACCAGTTGGTTCCGGAAAGACCGCGCTTATCGAGGCCATTGTGCCAGAGCTCATTGCGCGTGGCCGCAAGCCTGCGGTGATTACGAATGATATCTACACCCAGGAGGATGCGAAGCATGTGCGCGAAACCCTCGACGGTGTTTTGCCGGCCTCTCACATCATTGGTGTAGAAACCGGCTCCTGCCCGCACACTGCGGTGCGCGATGACCCAACCATGAATTTGATGGCTGCTGCGGAATTGGTCGATATGGATCCGGAAATTGACACCATTCTTTTTGAATCCGGTGGCGATAATTTGACCTTGACTTTTAGCCCTGCACTGGCGGATTATTTTGTCTTTGTGCTGGATACCGCGGAAGGCCACAAGATGCCGAAGAAGCGTGGCCCTGGTATTACTGACTCTGATTTATTGGTGATTAACAAGGCCGATATTGCGCAGTATGTGCGTTGTGATTTGGAAAAGATGCTCGTGGATGCCAAGGCTGTGCGTGGTGGCAAGCCGGTGATTGCTACCAATAGTTTGGATGGTCAGGGCATTAAAGAAGTTGTTGACCAGATTCTGGGTGGCAAGTAGTGCACGGTGAACTCCGGGTGGAATTTGGGCCTTCGGGCCCTGGCCGCCGTTTTCAAAAATCGCCTTTGTCCATGGGGCGCGGTATTGGGCTGCCTGATGGCTCGACTTTATATGTTGCGCGTGCCATTGGTGCTGGTATTGTGCAGGGTGATTTTTTAGAATCTGATTTTGAAATTTTGCCGGGTGCCCGTGTGGTTATTGGCACGCAGGCGGCCACCCAGGTGCATCGGATGGATGCGGGTGGTTTTGGCAAAATTTCGGTCTCGGCGCGGGTTCATTCGGGTGCGGTTTTTAGCTATTTGCCGCATGCGACTATTCCTTTTGCGGATTCGGATATTCGGATGCGCACCGTGGTGGATGTGGCGCCGGGGGCTTTTGTGGCGGTCGGTGAGATTATTGCCACCGGGCGTACTGCGCGCGGTGAGCATCATGATTATCGGAATTTTGAAAATTTTTGGGAAGTGCGGGATAACGGCACTCCCCTGTTTCGGGAAATTACCACAGGGTCGGGCTTGCGGTCCTATCTTGGTACCGGTGAAAAGCCCGTCTATGCGGGGTTGACTGTGGTCTGCGATGAGCCGGCCGCAACCTTGGATGCGTGGCGGAAACTGGATTTTGAAATTGGCAGTTCTGTGCGTGGCCGGGTTGTGTGGGCACGCATGCTCTGTGCGTCAATCCAGGAAGCGCAGCAAATCCAGTGGCAGTTGTGGGATGCTGCGCTTCAGGCAAATGGGCTGGGCCCCGCTGCTGTCCTGCGCCATTTTTAAATATGGCGGCGGGTGTATCCCATTAATTCCGCATATTTTTCTTGGCAACAGTCATGCCGGCAAAGAATACAGCGACAAATAGGCTCATAATGCCGGCGCCTGCAAGCAGGCCATTCCAAAAGCCGGGGGTGGAATAAAGGCTTTCGGTCTTGGCCTCGGACTGGGGGTTGGCCGCGATGGTGCGCTCGGCTGTTGGCTGTCGGGTGCTTGATGGTGCCGGTTGGGCCAAAGGTGCACGTGCCCGTGGTGTACTTTGGGCAGGTAGCGCTGCGAGTGTGCGCGGGGCTGGCGTTGGCACAGTTGGATTCTGCGCTAGCGGTGTGGTGGCTGCAGTGGTTGTTGCTTGGGCGCGGTTGCTTTGGGCCGGACTGCTTTCTGCCTTGGTGGTGGGGCTTGCTGGTTCGCGCAGGTGATTGGCAATGCCAATGGCTGCCGCCCCGGCAAGAACTGCACCAAGCACTTCCCTGTCAGCTCCTGGTCCTTGGGGTCCTTCGGTGCTTGGTTTGGTTGCGGCCGTGATTTTTGACATTTCCGGTTTTGGTTTGGCCACGGCCGATGGCTGCACGGACGGCGGGCTTTCTTCCGCTGCGGCTGATGGTGGGGTCTGGGGTTTGGCGGCTGCGCCAGAAATTTTCACTTTCAGAATTAGCGGATCGGTATGTGCAGTGCCCTCAGTATCCGTCCATGTATAGGCGAAGTGAAGGGTGTAATTACCGGTCTTAGTGAAGATGAAATTTGGGTGCTGGTGAAGGCGCGGAATTAGGCGCAGTGACAATGATGGGTCATTGCTATCCAGGAGGGTCTTTTGGGTAGCACCCTCGGCAATAGTCACCCAAACTCGGGAATCCGCTGGCCCGTCAACCTTAGTGAGTGTCAGGTCCGCATATTGGTACTCGGGGTGGAGCTTGTCAAAATCGGCCTTTTCGGTGCTCAGCCCCAGCCATGGAAGTTCAGAATTCTGGGTTTGGGGCAGGACATAGACAGTGTCTTCGGTGCCGGGAAGTTGATCCTCGGCAAGAGCACCATTGACGGTGAGGCTAAGGTCACCGGAGTTCACCCAACGGGCTTCACTGCCGGAAGTATCGTGGAAGCCGGACTGGCCTGGCACGAAAGACATATCCACATGGCCACGACGAATAGTAATCGGATTTGTGACTTCGGGCTGGGGGTCTGGCTGCGGTTGGTTCTCATCTTCTGGCTGAGCTGGGTCATTTGACTCGGTCGGAGCCGCAGGCTCCGGTGGGAGGAATGGGTGATAGTGCGGGTCAAGGCCCTGAAGGCTTGGCAGGGTGGCGCAATCAAGGCTGGTGGTTGGTAGGGCTTCTAGGCCCTTGGCCTCGCGGTATTTATTGATGGCTTCATTGCCAACGAGGAAGTAGCCCGAGAGGAAATTGTAATTTTCGGAGCCATCATCAAGGGAAAGGGTGCCATTTTCGCGATAAATTCCTGGGTGGGAAAAAAGATAGTCGATGGTGTGAGTACCCGCACTGGTCAGCCGCAGCTCGCGGGTTTCGGGCATGCGGATGGTGCGCACCGGCATGAATTTATCCTCGTGGGAAATTCCAACGGCGCTCACAAATCCGGCAGGACCATTAAGGGAACTATCCCAAAAGAGATGATGACCATGGTCGGGAATGGTGACAGTGGTACTGGTCCTCCACATAATAGGACTACCTGAAGCCGTGGCATATTGACCAAGGACTGGGTCGGTGGTGTCAATGCAGGTGGCGTGTGTATCAGGAATTTCCACCACATCGGCATTGCTTTCGGTTTCTAAATCCGCATTAACACTGGTGGTGAGGGATTCGGTCGTCGAATAGCGGGAAATGCGGCTGAGCTGCTGGCTAAAGGACCGATCCTGTACGAGTGTGTGGGCTGTTGTGGATAGGGAGGGTTGTGGGTCGGGGTCGGTTGTGGGTGTGGAGCCGTCGCCAATTTTCCAAATTTGGGGGATGATCGGGGTGGATTCAGTGGTGCCGTCGAGATGCAAAAGGTGGGCGCGCCAACCCAGGATGTAGTAGCCGGGTTGGGTGAAGGTCCAGTTCATGTGGCTGTGGCCGCCGATGGGGAGTGTGGTGCGGTGAATGTCGCGGGAGGAAATGAAGCGGTGGGCACGGCCCCAGCCTTCGATATAGTTGAAGATTTCCATGTGGCCGGGGCCGTCGAAACTGGCCAGTTCAAGGGTAACGGTGCGGGCGGCATCCAGACCGGCGGCTGCTTGCGGTGCTTGGGTTTCGTGGGCGGGGTCGAAGGCACCCATGCCGGCCCAAATTGGGCGCCAGCTGAAGCCATAATTTTCAAAAGGGGCATGCCAGAGTTGGGTGCCCGGTGTACCGAGGAAGCCTAGGGCTGGGTCATCGGGGACGGTCATGTGGGAGACATCGCGGCCATTGTAGGTGTCGGGGGCGACTTGCATGCAGACTTGGTCGGCATCATAGGTGGTGGTGTCGCCGATGGTTTTGATGGTGAGTTCGCCACCATCGCGGGTGACGTAGACGGCGTCGACATGCATGCGGTGGAGCATTGTGCGGCCGGCGCAGGGATTTTCGGTGGCTTTGGCGGCTGCCGGTGAAATTCCGAAAATGAGGAGGACTGCGGTAGCGGCGGCGAGAATTTTGCGCGGGAGTGCGCGGGCTAGGGAGAATAGGAAGATGACGGTGACGGTGACGACAATGGCCGCGCCGACAGGAATATTGGTGGACCAGGCGAGATACACGCCGATGAGACTAGAAGTGGCACCAATGGCAGCCGAGAGGATCATCATGGGCAGCATGCGGCGGGTGAGCAGGCGTGCGGTGGCGGCAGGTGTAATGAGCAGCGCAATGACGAGAATATTGCCCACGGTGCGAACAGCGGTGACAATGGTCAGCGCCACGGTGATGTAGAGAATCAGGTCGACAATAAGGGTGGGGATTCCGGCGGCTTTGGCCGATTCACGGTCGAGGCCCACGGTGATGAGCGGCTGATGGAAGATTTTCACAATTGCCAGGGCCAGAATGGTCATTGCGAAAGTGATGAGCAGATCGGTGGTGGACACACCGGTGATGGAGCCCGAGAGGAAGGAGCTCAGACTGCCCGCATAGCCTTGGGCGCGGCTAAGAACAATGAGGCCAATGGCAAAGGCGAAGGCGAAGAAAATGCCAATTGTGGAATCTTCGGGCAGGTGCTTTTTGGCGGCGAAAAGGGCAATGATAATGGCAATGGTCACACCGCCCAAAATGCCACCGAGCAGTAGCGAACCACCAAGAACAAAGGCAATGGCAAGGCCGGGGAATACGGCGTGGGCAATGGCATCACCAATGAAGGCCATGCCCCGCAAAACCACATGGGTGCCCACTACCCCGCAGAGCACGCTGGAGAGCATGGCGACAAGAAGGGCGCGGGCAAGGAATTGGAGCTGCGGGTTAAAGAGGTCAGTGAGAAATTCGATGGGGCTAAGCATGGAGGCACCTTAAATAGTTACGGATAAGGGTCGAATCGGGTTGAAGATCGAAGGCGGCTACCCAGGGCGCCGGGGAATCAAGGCTTTCCGGTGGGCCGTGATGAATAAGGCGGCTTTTCAGAATAGTTATTGTTTGGGATCGCATTAGGGCCGAAGGGATGTCGTGAGTGGACATGAGGATGGTGCGGCCACGCGCAGCTTCGGTGGCGAAAATGCCGTCGAGGGCTTCAGCAGTGGGCATATCAACACCGGTATAGGGCTCATCCAAAAGCAAAACTGGCGGGTCGAGGACCAGTGCTTTGGCAACAAGGATTCTTTGGCGCTGCCCGCCGGAAAGCTCACCGATGGGCCGGTCGGAAAATTCTTCCATTCGGACACGGTGCAGAGCCCGGTCAGTCAGTTCCTTGTAGTCCCTGGGCTTTGCGGTGAAAAGTCCCCGGTTGAAACCGGTGTGAATGAATTCTGAAACCGTGATTGGGTAATCCCAATGGACCTCATGCTTCTGGGGCACATAGCCACACTGCGGGGAATGAATAGTGCCACTTATGGGAATGAGCCCCACAATGGCACGCATCAGCGTGGTTTTACCAGCCCCATTAGGCCCAAGTAGTGCATGCACCCCATGGTTGAGGTTGAGGCTAATATCGGTGAGGATTTTTCGCCCACTAAGCGTCACCGAGAGATTACTGATGCTGATGCTCATCGGCCACGCCTCCTACCAATCACAATGCCAAGGACAAGGGCGATAATGGCAAGCACCACAACAATGATGGCTGCGGGAAGAATCATGGACTGACTCTTGGTCGCGGTGCTGGAATTGATGCTGAAGTACAGGGTGCCGGTTTTTGAAATTTGCTGACCATCAAGAGTAGTGGCGCTGAGCTTCAAGCTAATGGCATGTTCGCCCGGCGCGGTGAAAACCCAATTGGCATGAGCATGAGTACCAAGGTCCACCCACATTGGTTGGTGCTGACTACGGGTACTCATGAGGACTTCGGGCTCCCCGAAGCCACTGTTCAAAAAGAGCGTAAAGTCGCCGGCGCCCTCGTGTGTGAGCAATTCAATATAGATACCCCGGTCGATGTGCTTTTCCAAATCCGGATACTGGGTATTCCACCCAAGCCACGGAATACCGGCCTTTTGCACTTGGGGAATGACCCAAGCCTCATCGGCACCGATGAAAGAATACGTGGAAGGCACGGTTTCTTTGGCCGAATCATCAAGAACCATGTGGATAGAATCCGCAGGCTTCCAGGACTCATGGTCAAGAATATTGAGAGTCAGGTCCGTCGTTGGGCCAAGATCAAGATGCCCCTCAGTGACGGACTCGGCACGAGCCACCGGGGCAGCAACAAGAAAAATAGCGAAGAAGAGAATAAGAGTGCGCATGAGATTCCTTAAATAAGACAAGTGAGTGCGTGGGCATTGGCATAATAGAGAGCAACCAAACCTGGTGTAGGTGCGAAGCTATCCCCATAGAGAGTGCATAATTTCACACCAGCGGGCTGGGCGATATTTTTCAAATTCGTGGATGCGGGTGTTACCACCGGCTCAAGAAAAACAGCAGGCAAACCAAGCCCAATAAGATTCCGCGATAAAGCCTGGAGCGCCGCCGGCTGTGGTTCCAAACCAGTCGCCGGACTAATGAAGCCCGCAATATTGAGCTGGTACGCATGAGCAAAATAGGAATAGGCATCATGCGTGGTGGCAAGATAGCGGTGCTCCGGCTTAATACGAGCAACCGTCGAGCGAATCTCCTTGGCCGCCTGGTGGAGCTCATTCTTGTAATTCTCGCTATTTTGGAAAAACTCTTCGCGCCGGGCGGGATAGGCGTGTGCTAGCGTTCGGGCAATAATGTCGACCATGGCAGTGGCATTATCGGGGTCCAACCAGACATGCGGGTCGAGCTCACCATGGACGTGTTTGCCCAGCACCGCCTGTTGAAGAAGATAGATGGGCTCGCCGGGTCTGCCAAGAAAGCGGTATGCGGGATCTGCGGGTACCTCGGTAAGGGCTAAGGGTGGGACACTAATGACAGTGTCGAGGTCATAGCGGTGATTGTGGCCGGTGGGGCCATCACCACGGATTTCCAATTCATTGGTGGTGGTATTAATGGTGAGGTCCTGGTGCCCGGAATGAAGGCCCTCGGTGGAAGCAATATTGAAGTGAAGGCTACCGCTGGCTATATCAGCAATGTGGGCGCCGGTTTTGTAATCAACCAGGTCAGCAATTAAATCAAGCCGGTAATTGCCGGGCTTGGTAAATGCCCAGCTGACATGGGTGTGGGCATTGGCCGGGAGTAGCGCTTCTGCCCCGCTGGTGTTCAGAATTTCCTGGGGCTCACCGAAAGTGCCAATGATGAAGGCGTGGGCTGAACCGGGGCCGTCGATACTGCTAAGCCTGAGGCGTACTTGGTGGGCATTACTAATATCGGCAATCACCTTGAGGCCCAACCAGATGGTGTCCTGACCACGGTTTTCCACCATGGGCAGCAGATAGCCGGCATTGCCCTGCCGGCCGAGTTGCTCGGCGAGGGCTATTGTGGTGGCGGCGGGATTTTTGTGATTATCAATGGCACGGTTGATGGACTGATCCTCCAGAAGAAGGCCATTGGTGAAGATGAGCTGCGCATTGGCAATATCGCGAATTGCGCTGAGCGGGGGCTCATAGGAATGCGTATCGGCATTGGGTGGGATGAGGGTGCGGACGGGAATATCGCCGGCGATGTGTTCCACCATGTCAGCAATGATGGGCGTGCTGGCGACCACCATGGGATGCGGGTTTTTGAAATCCGCTTTGGCAAAGAATGTGCTGCACAGTGCCAGCATGAGCACAACCAAAGGGCTAAGGATGAGCAGAGCCCCACGGGTGCTAATCACGATGTCCCCAACGGTAAAGAGTAAAACCAAGCAAACACCAGCTAAGAGCAAAGAATGCGAGGAATGGGGCTAGTGGCCAGTTGCCGGTATTGGGAAGAGCCTTAGTTGCGGTGGTGGATGGTGTGGGCGCGGTTGGTGCGGTGGGCGTGTGTTCAGAACTTGTAATTACAGCATCGGCGGCAACAAATTCAGGCGGTGAGGTTTCATGGGGTGGGCTACTTGGCTTGGCCTCAGCGACTCGTGGAAGGGCTATGCGAGGGGCACTGTCCTGCTTTGTGTTATTGCTGCTTGTGGCTGTGCCAATCTGCCAGGTATAGGTCTTGGTCTGAGAGTATTCATCCCCGGCCTGAGCGTAGACATCCATAATGTAGGTGCCGGGCTCGCTAAAAATCCAATAGGCGTGAACATGACCGGGCTCAGCCTGATGGATATAAGTATTGGATTGGAGCTCATAGGTGGGAGTATTGGTATTGAGCTCATAGAGCAGTGGCGTAATCTTTGAGGCCAGGCCTTGGGTGGTTAAAAGGTAGACGGGGCCTGGGCCCTCCACTTTTTCAAAAATGATATTGGCCGAGCTACTCAAACCCGTTGTATCCCAGCCAGGCCAGAGCAAATTCGGGTCCTGAGTAAGCGGCAGCACATAGCCCTGAGTGATGGGAAGTTCGGCGGGAATATCAGTGGAGAGCGCACTTTCCGGTACGCGGAGCAACACATCGGCGGGTTCGCGGGTGACGTGGTGGCCGGTGGCATCCTCACGCAAGTGAAGGTTCAGGGCGCCATCATGGCTAAGAGTAAATACATCCACATGACCATGGTCAAGGGTCAGTTCAGCAGCATCAGCGGTAGGAACTGTCGCACTAAGCAATCCTGTAATTACTAGGCCAAGAATTTTCCTCATAACAAATCCTTATTGAGAATATTTTTCAATACAGTATTGAAAATAATTATCGTTTAGGATTTTGGAAAAAGCAAAAGCCCTGCACCAGAGTGGTACAGGGCAACCCCAGGAGGGGCTTCTTGGGTTCGTTCTAGAGACAGGTGCCTTCACGGCGTGGGTCCACACCAACATGAATGCCATCCTCCTGGATTTGGAAAATGGCCACACCACTTGGAATGGCGTGATACTCCACCTGGTGGCCCATGGCCTCAAGTTCCTTCTTGAGGTCCTCCGACTGGCCGGTTTTGACCAGCGGATGGTCGGAACCAATCCAGGTCACTGGGGTGTTCATGGCACCGAAGTTGGCATAGTTGGCGGCCTCCTGCGGGTCAAGGGCACCATCGATAAGGCAAAGAATGCTCTTGACCAGATAGTTAATAATAAGCGCACCGCCCGGAGAACCAAGCACAGCATTGAGGCCGCCATCAGGATTAAAGATAAAGGCCGGGGTCATGGAGGAACGCGGACGGCGACCAGGAGCCGGCTCATTAATGGTGCCAGCAGCGGAGAAATCACGCAGCTGATTATTGATAAAGAATCCGCCGGCCATGGCAAAGCTACCAAAGGCGGCCTCAACGGAGGTGGTCACGGAAACAGCATTGCCATCGGCATCAATGACCTGGTAGTGCGAGGTACCGTGCTCATCCACAGGGCCAGGAACGGCTTTTTCAAAACCCGGCTGGCCTATACCCATGGAGCGGTCCGTAATTTCACCGGCACGGCGCTTGACATATTCCGGCTTCCAGAATTCCGGTGCGCGGTCGCGGGCCACATCGGTGTCATTGAGATAGGCATCGCGATCGGCATAGGCCAAACGGAAGGCCTCAGAAACCTGGTGGACGAGGGTGGCGCTTGGTAGTTCCCCGGCCTTAATGGATTCACTATCCAAATCCAGGTTTTCCAAAATGCCAAGGGTATTGAAAACAGTGGTGGCACCAGCAGTGGACAGTGGCACACTGACAATCTCATAGCCACGGTAGTGAGTGCGGACTGGTTCACGGACCTCCGCACGGTAGTTTTTGAAATCTTCGGCGGTGAGAAGGGAATCCCCACGGGAAATACGCTCAAGAAGAATTGTCGATAAGGTGCCGGTATAGAGGGACTCGGGGCCTTCCTCGGCAAGAATCTCAAGGCTGCGGGCATAATGGTGGTTTTTCAAAACCGTGCCGGCACGAACACCGCTAAATAATTCGCGCCCCATTGGATCCGCAAAAATCTCTTTTTCAAAAAACCTCAAGGAACCGGCCATACGCTCACTGACAATAAAGCCGTGGCGGGCAAGGTGTAGGGCCGGGCGCAAGCACTCAGCCCAGCTGAGCTTGCCTTCACGCCTGTGCAACTCCCCCAAAGCTGCCACAGCACCGGGCACACCAGCAGCCCTGACACTGGTGCGCATATCGCCCTCACAGTAGTGCGCATCGGCAGCAGCAGGGGCTGTCTCGCGGCCGTCGATAGTAAAGAGGGAATCCGCACCCTTGTAGAGAACATAGGCGCCACCGCCAAGACCCGAGGACTGGGGCTCGGTCAGGCCCAGCACCGCCTGAATGGCAACCGCCGCATCGGCCGCGTTACCGCCCGCCTGCAGAATCGAGTGGCCAGCTTCAGTGGCGTAGTGGTTAGCGGAGGCGACGGCGGTACCGTGGAGGATTTGCTGCGCCATCCCCTCGCGGTAGCCTGTATAGATTTCGGGCATAGATTCAGCGGTTTTCACCTAATTAAGGATACAAGAAAAGCGCCCCGAAGGGCGCCTTTCACAATGTGTTCCTTGTGTCAGGAATTTCGCTGAGCGCTAGCTCATCGAAATGTCATCGAGCGGAACGCTCGCACCGGTGAAGTCCATGCCATAGTCGGAACCATAGATGTCATCACCGAAGGTGGCTGCAGGGTACACAGCGTTACGTGCAGCGTCGGTTGGCTTGACCTTGATATTGCGGTAACGGGAAATACCGGTACCGGCAGGGATCAGCTTACCGATAATGACATTCTCCTTGAGGCCGATGAGCTTATCGGAGCGCTTGTTGATAGCAGCGTCGGTAAGCACACGAGTGGTCTCCTGGAAGGAGGCGGCGGACAGCCAGGACTCGGTGGCCAGGGAGGCCTTGGTAATACCCATGATTTCCGAACGGAGCTCAGCAGGCTTACCACCGGTCTTAACAGCCTCAGTATTCGCAGCCTTAGCCTCAGAGAGGTCAACCAGAGTACCTGGGAGGAACTCGGTGGAACCGGACTCAATGACGGTACCGCGACGCAGCATCTGACGCACGATAATCTCAATGTGCTTATCGTGGATGGCCACACCCTGTGCACGGTACACAGCCTGAACCTCATCAATGAGGTGCTGCTCAACACCGCGACGGCCCAGAACCTCAAGCACATCATGTGGGTCAGCAGGACCGCGCAGCAGGCGGTCACCAACCTCAACATGGTCGCCATCAGCTAGAGCGCGCTCAATGAAGGCACCTGGGTTGGAAGGAATTGGAACCTTCACCATGGCCAGACCCTGA
The DNA here is from genome assembly GCA_030530875.1 of Corynebacterium sp. Lineage (GTDB taxonomy): Bacteria > Actinomycetota > Actinomycetes > Mycobacteriales > Mycobacteriaceae > Corynebacterium. Next base: position 8,671 of record JAUMUD010000029.1, on the reverse strand, counting down.
CGCTTGGAGAGCTTCTCGTACTCAGCGGTCTCCTGGCCGTCATCACCGATGATGGTCAGGGAGTAGAAATTACCCTCATCCTCAAGGCGGACGGTACCAGCGATGGAAGCAATTGGGGCCTTGTTCTTAGGAACACGGGCCTCGAAGAGCTCCTGAACACGTGGCAGACCACCGGTAATATCACCACCGACACCACCCTGGTGGAAGGTACGCATGGTCAGCTGGGTACCAGGCTCACCAATGGACTGAGCAGCCACAATACCGACAGCCTCGCCGATATCCACCTGCTTACCAGTTGCCATGGACTTGCCGTAGCACTTAGCACAAACACCGGTTGCGGTCTGGCAGGTCAGTACGGAGCGCAGCTTGACCTCAAGCACACCTGCATTAACAAGCGTGTCGACGTCAATCTCAGACAGGTCAGTACCTGCAGGAAGTACCACATTACCAGCCTCGTCCTTGGCATCAGCAGCCAGAACGCGACCAAGGGCGCTGGTCTCAACCAGGCTGTGGCGGTGGATGGAACCATCCTGCTCCTTGACAGCCACTGGGACCTTAATACCCTGCTTGGTCTCGCAGTCTTCCTCACGGACGATGACGTCCTGGGCCACGTCGACAAGACGACGGGTGAGGTAACCGGAGTCAGCGGTACGAAGAGCGGTATCGGCCAGACCCTTACGGGAACCGTGGGAGTTGTTGAAGTACTCGAGCACGGTAAGACCTTCACGGAAGGAGGTCTTAATTGGGCGGGTAATGTACTCACCCTTGGAGTTCACAACCATGCCCTTCATGCCGGCCAGGGTCCAGATCTGACGCATGTTACCAGCAGCACCAGACTTCACGATCATTGGAATTGGGTTGTCATCAGGATAGAGATCCTCGACGGCCTGACCCACCTCGTCGGTAGCTGCCTTCCACAGCTCAACGAGACGATCGTAACGCTCACGCTGGGTGAGAGCACCCTGTACCCAGTACTTGCGCTCAATTTCACGAGCCTCAGCCTCATAGCGGTCAAGGATCTCGTTCTTATTAGGAAGCACGAGCACGTCGCTCATGGTGATGGTCACACCGGAACGGGTTGCCCAGTAGAAGCCAGCGTCCTTCATCTTATCCATGGTCTGAGCCACGGTAATCATTGGGTAACGGGCAGCAAGATCGTTGATGACATCACCAAGCATGATCTTGTCGGAGCCGCCACCCTTACGGACCATGACACCTTCCTGATATGGATAGTTCCATGGAAGCAGCTCATTGAACTTCACGCGACCAAGAGTGGTGGAGGCGAGCCAGGTCTGACCCTGCTGCCAACCCTCTGGGAAGAGCTCATCTTCAATCTCGCGTGGAGGACGCAGGTGGCTGATGCGGACCTTGATTGGGGCCTGCAGGCCAAGAACACCACGGTCATAGGCCATGATGGCCTCAGCAACGGAGCTATAAACACCGGTTGCTGGAGCATCCTCAGAGGCAGGAACATAAGCGCCCTGACCACCGAATTCCTCAGGCTTCTTTTCCAGGGTGAGGAAGTAAAGACCAGTAACCATGTCCAGACGAGGCATGGCCAGTGGCTTACCAGAAGCTGGGGACAGGATGTTATTGGAAGCCAGCATCAGAACACGAGCCTCGGCCTGTGCTTCCGCGGAAAGCGGAAGGTGAACGGCCATCTGGTCACCGTCGAAGTCGGCGTTGAAGGCCTCACAGGCCAGTGGGTGCAGCTGAATAGCCTTACCCTCAACGAGCTTAGGCTCGAAGGCCTGAATACCCAGACGGTGCAGGGTAGGCGCACGGTTCAGCATCACTGGGTGCTGAGCAATGGCCTCTTCAAGCACGTCCCACACCTCAGGGCGCTGACGCTCAACCATGCGCTTAGCGCTCTTGATGTTCTGTGCGTACTCGTGCTCCACCAGACGCTTCATCACGAATGGCTTGAAGAGCTCCAGAGCCATGAGCTTTGGCAGACCGCACTCGTGCAGACGCAGCTGAGGACCAACGATAATAACGGAACGACCGGAGTAGTCCACGCGCTTACCGAGCAGGTTCTGACGGAAACGGCCAGCCTTACCCTTGAGCAGGTCAGACAGGGACTTCAGTGGACGGTTACCAGGGCCGGTAACTGGGCGACCACGACGACCGTTATCGAAGAGGGCGTCGACAGACTCCTGAAGCATGCGCTTCTCGTTATTCACAATAATCTCAGGCGCACCGAGGTCAATCATGCGCTTGAGGCGGTTATTACGGTTAATAACGCGACGGTAGAGGTCGTTGAGGTCGGAGGTGGCGAAACGGCCACCGTCGAGCTGCACCATTGGGCGAAGCTCTGGTGGGATAACTGGGATGCAGTCAAGCACCATGCCAGCTGGGTCATTGCCGGAGCGCTGGAAGGCAGCAACCACCTTGAGGCGCTTGAGCGCACGCATCTTCTTCTGGCCCTTGCCAGTGTTGATAATCTCGCGCAGCTCCTCAGCCTCAGCATCGAGGTCGAAGTTGCGGATCAGAGTCTGGATAGCCTCTGCACCCATGCCGCCCTGGAAATAATCCTCATAGCGGTCAACGAGCTCAGAGTAGAGGGACTCGTCCACAATCATCTGCTTTGGGGCAAGCTTGGTGAAGGTGGTCCAAATCTCATCGAGACGTGCGATTTCGCGCTCGCCTGCCTCGCGGATAGACTGCATTTCCTTATCCGCAGCATTCTGAACCTTGCGGCGTGCATCGGCCTTAGCGCCGGCAGCCTCGAGCTCAGCGAGGTCTTCCTCGAGCTTCTGGGCACGATCAGCAATATCCTGCTGGTACTCAGCCTCAACCTCACGCTTCTCCAGGGCCATTTCGGCCTCGAGGGTGGTGAGATCCTGGTGGCGTGCCTCATAGTCAACGCTGGTGATGATATTGGCAGCGAAGTAGATGATGCGCTCAAGGTCCTTTGGTGCCAGGTCGAGCAGGTAGCCCAGACGGCTTGGCACACCCTTGAAGTACCAAATGTGGGTCACTGGAGCGGCGAGCTCAATATGGCCCATGCGCTCACGGCGAACCTTGGACTTGGTCACCTCAACGCCGCAGCGTTCACAGATAATGCCCTTATAGCGGACGCGCTTGTACTTACCGCAGGCGCACTCCCAGTCACGAGTTGGGCCGAAGATACGCTCACAGAAGAGGCCGTCCTTCTCAGGCTTGAGGGTACGGTAGTTGATGGTCTCGGGCTTCTTCACCTCACCCTTGGACCAACGACGAATGTCGTCGGCAGTAGCGAGGCCGATGCGGAGCTCATCAAAGAAGTTGACGTCGAGCACGTAAACTCCCTTTCAGTCGAATTGAATATGTACTGTTTTCTGGTCTATTGGAGGGAAGCGGGCTTAGCTCGCATCCGCATCGGCACGCTCATCGTGGGACAGGTTAATGCCCAGGGATGGCGAATCGAAGTCATCATCATCGGTCGTTCCGAGCTCCATTGGGGTGCCATCAGCCGAGAGAACCTCAACGTTCAAGCACAGGGACTGGAGCTCCTTCAAAAGAACCTTGAAGGACTCAGGAATACCTGGGTCAGGAATATTTTCGCCCTTAACAATGGCCTCATAGACCTTCACACGACCAACAACGTCATCGGACTTGATGGTCAAAAGCTCCTGGAGGGTATAAGCAGCACCATAGGCCTGCATTGCCCACACCTCCATCTCACCAAAGCGCTGGCCACCGAACTGGGCCTTACCACCGAGTGGCTGCTGGGTAATCATGGAGTATGGACCGGTGGAACGAGCGTGAATCTTCTCGTCCACGAGGTGGTGCAGCTTCAGGATGTACATATAACCCACGGAAACTGGGTATGGGAATGGCTCACCGGAACGGCCGTCGATAAGCACAGACTTACCGTCGCCATCCACCATGACCTCACCATCGCGGTTTGGCTTGGAAGCAGAGAGCAGACCAGCGAGCTCAGCATTGGAAGCACCGTCGAACACTGGGGTTGCGGTGAGAGTGCCTGGCTCCACATCGTAGAGGTCCTCAGGCAGCATCTTCATGAGCTCAGCATTGGCTGGGTCATTGGTATCAATCTTCCAACCAGCGGAAGCCAACCAACCAAGGTGAACTTCCAGAACCTGGCCGATGTTCATACGACGAGGCACACCGTGGGTGTTAAGAATCACGTCAACTGGGGTACCGTCAGGCATGAATGGCATATCTTCCTGAGGAAGGATCTTGCCAACCACACCCTTGTTACCGTGACGACCAGCGAGCTTATCGCCGTCCTGAATCTTACGCTTCTGGGCGACATAAACACGGATCATCTCGTTCACGCCTGGGGCGAGATCATCATCATCTTCACGGGAGAAGCGACGAACATTGATGACCTTACCGGTCTCACCGTGAGGAACCTTCATGGAGGTATCACGAACCTCGCGGGCCTTCTCGCCGAAGATGGCGCGAAGCAGACGCTCTTCTGGGGTCAGCTCGGTCTCGCCCTTTGGCGTAACCTTACCGACGAGAATGTCACCGTCACGGACATCGGCACCGATGCGGACAATACCGCGCTCGTCGAGGTCCTTGAGCACATCTTCACCAACATTTGGAATTTCACGGGTGATTTCCTCGGCACCAAGCTTGGTGTCGCGGGCGTCAATCTCGTGCTCCTCAATGTGGATGGAAGTAAGAATATCCTCTTCCACCAGACGCTGGTTCAGAATAATAGCGTCCTCATAGTTGTGGCCTTCCCATGGCATGAAGGCAACCAGCAGGTTGCGACCAAGGGCCATTTCGCCCTTATCAGTACCTGGGCCATCGGCGATAACCTCGCCGGCCTCAACACGCTGACCGAGATCCACCAGTGGCTTCTGGTTATAGCAGGTGCCCTGGTTGGTGCGCTCAAACTTACGCAGGGAGTAGGTCTCGCGGGTGCCATCATCAGCCATAACGGTGATGAAGTCAGCGCAGACATTCTCCACAACGCCGCTCTTCTTGGCAATAATCAAATCGCCAGCATCATAAGCGGCACGAAGCTCCATACCGGTACCAACCAGTGGGGCCTCAGAGCGGATAAGTGGCACAGCCTGACGCTGCATGTTCGCACCCATCAAGGCACGGTTAGCATCGTCGTGCTCGAGGAATGGAATCATTGCGGTAGCAACAGAGACCATCTGACGTGGGGAAACGTCCATGTAGTCAATCTCAGTGCGGTCCACAACCTCGATATTGCCGCCCTTCATACGGACAACAACAGTCTCATCGGTGATATTGCCCTCAGCATCATGAGGGGTATTAGCCTGAGCCACCACATAGCGGTCTTCCTCATCAGCAGTGAGGTAGACGACTTCGTCGGTAAGCTTGCCATTCTCGACCTTGCGGTATGGGGTCTCGATGAAGCCGAATGGGTTCACGCGAGCATAGGAGGACAGCGAGCCAATCAGACCAATGTTTGGACCTTCTGGGGTCTCAATTGGGCACATACGGCCGTAGTGAGATGGGTGAACGTCACGGACCTCAATGCCGGCGCGCTCACGGGAGAGACCGCCAGGACCCAGAGCGGAAAGACGACGCTTGTGGGTCAGACCGGACAGGGAGTTGTTCTGGTCCATGAACTGCGAGAGCTGGGAAGTACCAAAGAACTCGCGGATAGCGGCAGAAACAGGACGCACGTTAATCAGGGAGGTAGGAGTGATGGACTCCGCATCCTGGGTGGTCATGCGCTCACGAACAACGCGCTCCATGCGGGACAGACCCACACGAACCTGGTTCTGAATCAGCTCACCAACGGTGCGCAGACGACGATTACCAAAGTGGTCAATATCATCAGTCTCAACAGGAATTTCCACACCGGTTGGGGAAACCATGGTGGTCTCACCAGCGTGCAGGCGCACCAGATACTCAATAGCGGTAGCCATATCCTCTTCAGTCAGAGTCATGACACCATCGTGGTCACCGCCAAGACCAAGCTTGCGGTTAACCTTATAGCGGCCCACCTTAGCCAAGTCATAGCGCTTAGCACGGAAGAAGCTATTGTCCAGCAGCGACTGGGCCAAATCACGGGTTGGCTGCTCACCTGGACGCTGCTTGCGATAAATCTCGAGCAGAGCCTCATCGGTATTAGCCACACCGTCATTTTCCAGGGTGGACATCATGATTTCAGAGAAACCAAAGCGCTCACGGATCTGCTCCGTGGTCCAACCCAGAGCCTTGAGCAGCACAGTAACTGGCTGGCGGCGCTTACGGTCAATACGCACACCCACGGTATCGCGCTTATCCACATCGAATTCGAGCCACGCGCCACGGGAAGGAATGACCTTCACGGAGTGCAGTGGACGCTCGGTGGACTTATCGATCGTCTGATCGAAATACACACCTGGGGAGCGAACGAGCTGGGAAACAACGACACGCTCGGTGCCGTTCACAATGAAGGTGCCCTTTTCGGTCATCATTGGGAAATCACCAATAAAGACAGTCTGAGACTTAATCTCCTGGGTTTCATTGTTGATGAACTCTGCGGTCACATAGAGTGGTGCAGAGTAGTTAATATCCTTATCCTTGCACTCATCAATGCTGTGCTTTACATCCTCGAAGCGTGGCTCCGAGAGAGAAAGCGACATATTGCCCGAGTAGTCCTGAATCGGCGAGAGTTCCTCGAGGATGTCTTCAAGACCACTGGTGATACGAGCACCAGGCGCCTGGGCCTGTGCGCGCTCACGCCACTCGGGCGCACCAATGAGCCATGCGAAAGAGTCGAGCTGCAAGTCAAGAAGACCAGGAACCTCGATTGGTTCCGAAATCTTAGCAAAAGACTTACGCTCGGGTGCGTTGGGGATTACGACCCCCTGCTTGTCGGCCTTAGTTGGGCGGGAGACTGCCAAGATGCGTCCTTCCAGCACCTCACGCGGCGGCAACCCCGCTATATTGGTTGCCTATCCGCTGCATGATCATAACGGAACAGCGACGAACTCTCTCGTGTTTGCCCACATGTCTGGAATTCCTGGTATGCTGTAGTCGAACCACAGCGGGTAAACCATCCATGCACGCTCCCAAAAGAGAATTCAGTGCAAATTACTACACTACACCAATTTTCTGGTATAAGCAAGTTTTTCTATAGGTAATTTTCGCGATTTTTGCAAATCCCCTTGTTTAATCATCTATAATTATTTGCATGCGAATTTCTCAGCCCATTATCAGCGCGCTCGCGGCCGCCCTTATGCTCGCCGCCCCTGTCGCGCACGCTGAGGAATCCCTCCCATTCAGCCTCCAGGTGGATCAGTTCCTCAAGGTCAACGCCGATCGCACCAGCATGCTTTTCGACGCCCCTGCCGCCACACACGCACATGCCTCGCAGGCTGTCATTGCCACTGGCATCAAATATAATGAGACCCTCGATCCTCACCGCGGGGAGTCCTCCCCTGTGGCCCTTCCGCTCTACGGCAACTGGTGCGGCCCTGGATTCTCCGGTCCCGGCGCCCCGATTGACGCCATCGATGAAGCCTGCATGCGCCATGACCTCTGCTATGAGCACATGGGTTATTTCGACGAGCTCTGCGATAGCATCCTCACCGAACGTGTCAGCCGCATTACCCCGCAAAATGAGCGCCAGCGCATGACCATTTTTGGAATTAAGGCCATTTTTAACGGCGTTCATCGCAAGTAGCGGTTTTTGAAATTCGCAGTTTTTGAAAATTGAGAGGTCGCATTTCTTGCATTGCGACGGCTCCCCGTCGCGGTGCTGAGATGGGCGCGGTTTTGTAATTTTTGGTTTGTGAAATTGTGAAAAACTGATCGCGGTGCTCGAGTTGGAGTGGAGGGGCAAGGACGAGAAGTCGGGTATGGCCCACGGCTGGTTCTGCTTCGGTTTTAAAATTTGTAATTTCCGGCGATGAGTAAGTGCGGGAGAGGGCCTGTTTCGGTTTTTGAAAATTCTAATTCTCAAGGCTGGGCAGGGTCCCGGCAACTGCTCCCCTACAGTTCTGTCCCGGATTCTGAAATTTTGAAAAACTGATCGCGGTGCTTAAGTGTGTGTGGAGGGGCAAGGACGTGAAGTCAAGCAGAGTCCAGAACCGGGCCTGCTTCGGTTTTAAAATTTGTAATTTCCGGGACTGAGTAAGTGCGGAACTGGGCCTGTTTTGGTTTCTGAATATTCTAATTCTCAAAGCTGGGCAGGGTCCCGGCAACTGCTCCCCTACAGTTCTGTCCCGGATTCTGAAATTTTGAAAAACTGATCGCGGTGCTCGAGTTGGAGTGGAGGGGCAAGGACGTGAAGTCGAGCAGAGTCCACAACCGGGCCTGCTTCGGTTTTAAATTTTGTAATTTCCGGGACTGAGTAAGTGCGGGAGAGGGCCTGTTTCGGATTCTGAATATTCGAATTCTCAAGGCTGGGCAGGGCCCCGGCAACTGCTCCCCTACAGTTCTGTCCCGGATTCTGAAATTTTGAAAAACTGATCGCGGTGCTTAAGTGTGTGCGGAGGGGCCGGGACGAGGAGTCGAGCAGAGTCCAGAACCGGGCCTGCTTCGGTTTTAAAATTTGTAATTTCCGGGGATGAGTAAGTGCGGGAGAGGGCCTGTTTCGGATTCTGAATATTCTAATTCTCAAGGCTGAGCAGGGCCCCGGCCTCTGCTCCCCTGCTGCAGCGTCCCGGTTTTTGTAATTTTTAAAATTTTGGGGCTATAGGACAGAAAATGTGGTTGCGTTAGTGGGGGAAACTAAATAAGGGAG
>JAUMUD010000028.1 GCA_030530875.1 Corynebacterium sp. | reverse complement strand
GCGCCGATGGTACTGCACACGGGAGTGTGTGGGAGAGTAGGACACCGCCGACTTATAAACTTGGAGACGACATTAGCGGTAAGATGCCGTTCTCCTTTTCATAGTCCAAAATCACCGCGTAGAACCCGCTTGAAACCCAAGCGGGTTCTTGCTTTTACCGTACTTCTTTCCAATTTCATAGGGGTCACCGTTGCCCCTTAAGGCCCCAGCCTTGCACAGATTCGTGCGAGCTGGGGTCTTTTTCTTTTTCTATAGACTGTCATGGCTGAGAGAGTGCAACAGTGGGGGAGAAGTGCTCTTCCTGATACTCACGCCTTAAGCCCTCTTCTAGAACCTAGCCCTGCGGCATACCCCTGTGGTATTTAGCTGCTGAACTGGGGCTTGTGAAAAAAGTAACTTTAGGGCCTTTTTATTATGAGAAAAATTTATTTTCTTCTTAGTTTGTGTTAAGATTAATCGCGTTGCCATGATATATCAGTAGCATTGTTGCTGGTCATGCGCAGTCGGATTCAGTATCCACACTTTGGGTTACAGTTTGATGAGGTACTGAATTTGTTCTACGGGGTGTGTAGCCCCGTAATCTACACACACAAGCTCCGATAATGGACTTTACTTCTGTTCTGCCATTATCGGTGGCATCTGTTCGTAGTAATAGATGCGATTTGATGTCAGGGATCTGACATCCGTCTCAGCGGGAGCTGAGATACCTCTTTCTGGATAGTAGTGGCCCCCGGTTCATGCCGGGGGTCTTTTCAATTACACTAGACTTTGTGAAATTTATGTGGCGAAAGAGTCTTAGCATGGTTCTTCTTGGAGGCTTGCTAGCAGCAAGTGCCGGTGCAGGTACTAGTGCTGTGCTTGCCTCTGCAGAAGAGTCCTCGAGTGCTGCGGCCAGTGCGGAACAGAACTCGGGCTTGAGTGAGCTTAGTACTGAGACTATTACAACCACAGTGACGGTGACGCCTAGTGCGGTCTCGGGTTCCTCGGTGGACCTTGGGACTGTGGGGCTCATTGGCATTCCGCTCGTGGCGGGCGCTCTTGCGCTTAATGCGAGCCTGCCAAGTGCCCCGGCGGAGCCACGTACTCCTATCCAGAGTCCTAGTGTTAGTTCCACTATTAGTAATGAAGAGGTAACTCCTGCGCCGACTGAGAGCTCAGTTGCGCCCGTTATGGTCGCGACAGGGCCACAGCTTGCGAATACGGGTGGTGCCGTGGCGCAGATCGTGGGAGTGGCGATTCTGATCGTGCTCCTTGGTGCCATCACCTTCGGTATGGGCAATAGGCGTAAATAGAAATTCGAACTGAGTATCTGTGAGTTTAGATATTCATTGTTCGCGTTTTAAAATGAGAAGTAACAGAGACAAAGGAGAGCTGGATGAGCATGCGTGGGCTTGTGAGCCTCGGGCTTGTGCTGTGCTGTGGGGCTGGAATTATGGCAGCCCCCGCAACGGCTGATGAAGTGAGCGTGGTCAAGAGCTGCGTCGCAACGCTGGATACAACGCAGTATAAGGCCGATAAGGAAGCCTACCGCAAGGCCCTGGAAACCCAGGCTGCTGTGAGTGCCGCGGCGCTGGGCATTGATACACCGACTATTACGGACACCCAGTTTGCTCGTCTCGACCTGATTGCTAATACCAATCTCAGTGAGAGCTATACGCTCAATCAGGCTGTGATTGTGTCCATGCAGCGCTCCAATGAGGGCCGTACGCTGCGTATGATCACGGCTAATCCTCGTTATGATGATGAGACTGTGAAGGATGTTGGCGGTAAGCTCGGCATGCCTTCGGCTATTACTGCGCTGGCTTTGAGCTCTTTGCGCTCCGTGCTGGGGACCTCCGTGGAAACCGCGACCCTGGCACAGTCGGTCACCAATGACTACTATCAGGCGGCCTATAAATATGCCATGAGCTGGGGTGCTGCCCGTGCGGCGGCTTATAATAACTGCTCGGCGGAATATGGTCTGCAGCAGGTCTTTACCGCCTGGGCCTTTATTGGTAACCCATTGGCCTATGAGGCCCCAAGTCCTGTGACCTTGGAAGCGCTGAGTGACACCTTGGATGATAGGCTTGAAAGCTTCATGCTCAAGACCTCGAGCCTGTCCTCGAAGTTCTTCTAAGGTGTGATAATTGCGAATTTTACGTAATCACCTACTGGCCCCTCGCCTCGCAGCCTGTGCTGGCATGGCGATTCTTGGCATGTCCATTGTGGGTCAGGGGATGGCTTTTCCTATTGCCAGGGCAGATGAGGTCTCGGCTTCTTCTGAGGCCCCAGCCTCATCCGGGGCTGGGGGTGAAGAGGCCTGCACCCCGAAGATTGATGCTGATACGGAGACTATGCTGGTGCGATCCAGCGGGGCTACAGTGGCGGCGCTGAGTGCCGGGTATAAGAAATATATTTACAAGGCTTCGAATCAGTATTTTGCTGAGCTTCCTGAGGACTACTTGGTGGCACCCGAGAACTTTAGCCCGGACTTGAGTGGCCTATGGTCGATGATTGTTCATGCCTACCCAAGGAGCTACTGGGATAGTTTTGGCACCCCGGAGGGTGTTATTAGCCTGATGCCTGAGGATTCAGTATTCCGAACCAGCAGCGTGATTCATAAATATGCTGCCTCCTCCTGGGATAACTTCATTGGTACCTATGTCTATGTGCAGGCTCTTACTCCTGCGGGTAAGCAGGCCATGGCCACCGATGAGGAGCGCTCCTATGCTTTTGTGAATTTCCTTAACCGCGCGCTGCTGAGCGTGCCTTTGGATAGCCTGTGGCGTTCCACGGCAAGCATGGTGCTGCCCGCCATTAATGCCTGCCGCACGACTCCGCTCACCCAGGCGGATTTATTGAAAAACACGGACTCCGGTGTTATCCGCTATCCGACCAAGGGTGCCCAGGAGGGTATTCCTGTTGGATCCAGCGATGGTGGATCTTCTTTCGGTTCGAGTTTGGGCGGCTCCAGTAATGGGGAAAGTTTTGGTGAGACCGTGCGCCGCTATACTCGTCTGAGCCTCATTCCGGGCGACTATATTGTCCTGGTGTGGAAGAGCATCTCCAGCCTGATGGGAGTGGATGCCTAATGGGTAGGACGTTGAGCGTGGGTAGGACGTTGACTGCTGCTCTCTGTGCTTTCTTGCTTGCCAGCCCGCAGGCGGGGGCGACCACGGCAGTCATGGATAATGGCGATTGCCGCATTAGCATTGATGAGTCCGATACCTTGAAGCTGGTGCAGGCGCATGCGGAATTGGAGAATATGCTCCATGATGGCTTTATCCATTTGCGTGAGACCCTGCTTCAATCCAATTTGGGTACGGAGTCCTCACTACCAGGTGTGCCCACCACGGTGGAGGATGCCAATAAATTTGTGAGTAATAATGTGGCCAATCTTGGCGGGGTCATTGTGATTCCAGAAGCACTGCTCAAGGAGAAGCCGGCGGAATTTAAATACTCCGGTATCTACGCGGTGGAGGAATATGATTATTTGCCAACCCCACCTAATCAGGTGGATGGCACCCTTGCCATCAACGGGCTCAATACTGTCTACCGGCTGACCGAAGCGGCAAGCACCTGGACCCCAATGCAGCATGTGGCTTTGACCAAGGCCTTCAAGGAGGCCCTGGGAGAGAAGAGCAGTAGCGTGCGCAAGACACAGCTTTCGGTGATCGTGCCGGGGCTCAATATCTGCCTGTCCAAGGCGAAGGCGGGCTATCACTATGAGATCTCCGAAACGAGCGCGGTACGCGTGGATAATACGGTGCCCGGTGTGCGCGGAATTCTGCGTAATGTGTGGCGGAATCTGACGTGGTTCCTGGGGTCGTCCTAAAGCAAGAAAATAAATACTAGCTGTGTAGAAAATGTGATAATCTTCACCAACGCTTTGCGAAACGCGCCTTCCTATGTGAAAATTGTTAACTAGAGTGATTCGTATCAACTAGGGAGAAAAATATGAAGAAGATTCTGCGCGTGGCTATTGCAAGTGCCGCAGCAGTAGGCACTCTTGCTGGCGTGACGGTTAATGCGCATGCTGCTGACGTGACCCTGCGCACTAGCCAGGTCAATGGTGGTTGGTTCTGCGAGGCAAAGATGCCGGTAGCCCCGCTGACTGAGGCTATGGCCAATGTCCAGAAAGCTCTGGCAACCCAGGCCCGTGAGACTGCTAAGGCCTTGGGCGGTGGCGAGGATGACGTGAAGGATAACCTGGCCACCAAGGAAAATAACAATATTCTGGATAATGAGTACCTGAAGCTCTTTAGCTACAGCGAGACCCAGAATCTGACCAAGGAAGATATTCAGCGCCGCAATGGCACTGATGTGACCACCATGGCTGGTCTTTCGGCTTTGATTCCAAGTGATGGCACCAAGGCTGTGCGCAAGCTTGCTGAGGATAATAAGCTCCCACTGGCTGTGGCCTGGGGTGCTGTGACCCTGGTTTCCAGCACTGTGAAGCCAAGCGTGGGTCCAGATGGTTTTGATAAGCGTATTGCGGCTGTGGCCCCAACCCTGAAGAAGGACTATCTGGACGCAGTTTATAAGCTTGCTACCACCTATGCTGATAATAGCGTGGATGCTTATAATAGCTGCTCTGACCAGCTCAATGCCAAGCTGAACCTTGGTCTGGTTAAGGTGAGTCGCGATAACTTCATTGGTGCGCCTGTGGACAAGGGCATTATCCCAATTACCTCTGGTAGCTCCATTTTTAAGTCCTTCAGCATGTAAGGTCTTTATCCCCGCTCCGCGCGGGGATTTTTTATGCCCAAAGTAAAATTACAGTTTGCTGTGAATTCTGAATAATGACTCGCAAATTCGAATTATTAATATAAGATAGGTGACGTGTCTACATTTTTCGACTCCAAGGCGAAGCCCGTAATTTCCTTTATTGCGCGCTTCGGGCTTGCCATTGTCTGGCTTTATAGTGGCTGGGTTAAGTTCAATGACCACATGGCCACTATGCAGTCTATTCGTGCCTATGAGCTTTTTAGTGAGGGGCAGGTTTCGTTCATTGCGAATACTCTCCCTGTTTTGGAAATGCTCCTTGGTCTTTTGATGCTCTTTGGCGTATTTACCCGAATTATTGGCGGTATTTCTGCTGTGATTTTCGTGGTCTTTATTGCGGGAATTATCTCCGCTTGGGCCCGTGGCTTGAGCATTGATTGTGGCTGTTTTGGCACTGGCGGTTATAATCCCAATGTGACAGCATGGGACTATATCAGCGAGATTCTTCGCGATACAGTCTTCCTGATCGCAGCGCTTTGGTCTATTAAGTGGCCATTCCGTAAGTTTGCTATCTATTCATAAGAAGGACCCTTTTCGTGAGTACTAAGGTTCATAACCCGAATCAGAAGGGCCATGGTTTCCTCTATGGCGTTATTGCGGTGGTAGTCATTATCGTCGTGCTGATTGGCTATGTGGTTATCCATAATAAGAAGTCCAGCGATAGTGCCTCGGACTCTATGTACGGCAATCAGGATAATGTGAATTTCTCCATTACCTACCACGATAATGCCGTGACCATGCGTGGCGATAAGGCCACGGATACCACCCCTCAGGTGGACCTCTATGAGGACTACTCTTGCCCTCACTGCGCTGAGCTCGCTGAGGCTACTGACCCGGATATGCTCAAGGCCATTGATGACGGCAAGCTCATTGTGAATATCCGTACCCTCAACTTCCTTGACCGCGGTACTGATGGCCACTCCACCCACGCCGGCGCTGCTGCTCTGGCTTTGGCTAAGTCTGGCAATGCCAAGGCCTACTGGAATTTCTCCAAGTTCCTCCTCGCTCAGCAGAACACCATCTATGGTCGCTATAGCGATGATGACTTTGCTAATGCTGCTAAGCAGTTCGGTGCCTCCGATGAGGTCGTTGACCAGATTAAAGCCGGCGCTGAGCACTCCAACTTCATGGATGTCGCCACCTCCAATTCCCAGAAGCTCAAGGATGAGACCGGTCAGGTTTCCTCCCCACGCGTTATCCAGAACGGCAAGGACATTGACGTGAATAACTGGGTCGCCGACGCCGAGAAGGGCATCAACTACCCAGACGGCCAGGTCCCAGCCGCCAGTGATAGCAGTGAGGCTTCCGCTTCTGAGGCTACCGACGCATCGGCTCCAGAATCTGCTGCCTCTGAAACTGCTGCCGCTAACTAAGCGCATGTAAAGTTAACACTGATACGCTAACCCCTTCGCCTGGCGGTGAGAAAATGACTCACTGCCAGGCGATTTGTTTAATTTATGTATTACGCGTATAGTTAATCAAGTCCAAAGGGCTTCCACAGAAGCCCGAAAAGCTTCGAAAGAAGCGTGACACGGGGCTATGGCGCAGCTGGTAGCGCACCACACTGGCAGTGTGGGGGTCACGGGTTCGAATCCCGTTAGCTCCACAGAGTTCCCGGTGATCTTTTAAGGTCACCGGGATTTTTGCATTCCTGGGGGTGGACAGCGGGGCAGCAGTTCTTTATTATTTTCTACCGTGGTAGAGATCCTCATTATCCTTGGCCTGTGCATGGTCCTGGCAGATGTCCTTAGCCATACAACCCGACTGCCCAGTCCGCTTGCCCTCTTAGTCGTGGGCATCATTGCGGCACTGCTGCCAGTGGTGGGTGAACATATTGAGGAAGTGCACTTGGACCCAGAAGTGGTCCTGTCCTTGATTTTGCCCTTCCTGCTTTATTATGAGTCCTTCACAATCTCCTTGCGTGGAATTAAGCGCGGTCTTCGTGGCGTGCTCCTTAATGGCACTGTCATGGTGATTGCGGTGGCCATGGCCGAAGGACTGGTTGGTTCCTGGTTCGGGCTATCGGCAGGCGTGGCCCTTCTTATCGGTGCCGCTGTGGGTCCTACAGATGCCACCGCAGTTGCCGCGATGGGCAAGGGCATTCGGCCCGGCGCGATGTTGATGCTTCGGGCGGAGTCGTTGATTAATGATGGTACGGCCCTTGTGATTTTCTCGGTGGCTTCGCATTATGCGGCCCATGATCAGGAGATTACTCCGCAGGGTGTGGTTGGTAATTTCCTTTTGTCCTTTGTTGGTGCCGCCATTGTGGGTCTTGTGGTGGGTTTTGTTATCCGCCAGGTTATTGTGCGCTTGCCTGAGGTTATTGGCGGTTTGGTCTTGCCGCTATTTGTCCCGTATATCGCCTATTTCTGTGCTGAGGAGATTGGCGCTTCGGGTGTGTTGGCCACTGTGGTTTGTGGTCTTTATTTGGCGCAGTTGGCTCCGCGTGATTTGCCTAGTCGTGTGCGTATGTTGGGTAGGCCGTTTTGGGAGGTTTCGGCCTTCTTGCTCAATAACTTGTTGTTCTTGTTGATGGGCATGCAGCTGCCTTTTGTGATTCGGGAGATGACGAGTCTTTCTATTAGGACCGCATTGATCGCTTCTTTGGTCTTGTACATTACGATGTTGCTGACCCGCTACTTTACTCAAGAGTTCTTGATCAGGCTTATTCGGTTGCTGGATCGTCGACCGAGTCAGAGGCTTCGGCGTACGAATTTCCCTGAGCGTTTGGTAACAACTTTGGCGGGTTTCCGTGGTGCTATTTCTTTGGCTGTTGCCCTGTCCGTTGATCCAGCTTTGCCCGAGCGGGATGTGATTGTGTTTGTTACCGCGGGTGTGGTGATGACTTCTTTGGTTGTACAGGGTATTGCTTTGCCTTTTGCTATCCGGTGGTCGAATGCTAATCCGAATGAAGTGAGTGTGGCGCGTCAGGCGGCAGATGAGCAGGAGTTGGAGCAGGCGTTGATTAGGGTTAATCAGAAGGTTTTTGACTCGATTGATGAGATTGCTGCGGAGATTGGGGCTAATCCAGCGGTGGTGGAGTTTCAGCGTAAGGAGACGGAGCTACGCTTGGCTGCCTTGCGGCGCCATGAGATTGATGGTGAGGACCCGGAGGTGCTTCAGAATGATGCAGTGGAGTTGCGTCTTCGGATGATTGCTATGGCTCGTGATGAGTATATGGCGATGCGCGATAGGGGAGAGCTGGATGATGGTGTGATTAATGTGCTCTTTGAACGCTTGGATGTGGAGGAGATTCGTCTTCGTGGGCCGCTGCGTTTGGAGTAGCGTGGGCTAGTAGCACATGCTGCAGCTGGTCTAATCGTGGTTGTGTATTATTTTCTTTGTGGTAGAAAGTCTCCTTGTTTTAGGTTTTGGTATTTTGATTGCTGCGGCGCTGACTGTGCGCACGCATATTCCCGCACCTTTGACCTTGATTTTGACGGGTTTGGTTGCGTCCATGATCCCTGGTCTTGGGGATATTGTGCGGGAGGCCAAGTTTGATCCTGAGGTTATTCTTTCCCTATTTTTGCCTTTCTTGCTGTATTGGGAGGCTTTGAATATTTCGCTGCGTGGTATTCGCCGTATGCTGCGTGGCGTGGTGATGAGCGGCACCGTGATGGTTTTGGGTGTTGCTATGGCTGAGGGCCTGATTGGTTCTTGGCTGGGGCTTGGGGTTGGTGCTGCATTTTTGGTTGGTGCTGCTGTTGCCCCGACGGATGCTACCGCGGTTGCTGCTTTTGGTAAGGGCATTTCCAAGCAGGTCTTGCTGAGCCTGAGGGCTGAGTCTTTGATTAATGATGGTACAGCCCTGGTTATTTTTGCTGTGGCCTCTAATTATGCTGCGGGTGATACGCACTTGTCACCGCTGCATATTGGCGGGGATTTTGTGATTTCCTTCCTTGGGGCCACGGTTGTGGGTATTGCCGTGGGCTATGTGGTGAGCCGTCTTGGTCGTTTTGTTAATGATCCGATGATTGGTAATGTGTGCCGCATTATGGTGCCATTCTTGGCCTATTTCTTGGCTGAGCAGATTCATGCCTCGGGTGTGTTGGCCACTGTGGTTGCTGGTTTGGTCTTGGCTCAGACGGGTCCACGCTTTATTAGTACCGGTTCCCGTGTGACAGGTCGTCACTTCTGGATTGTGAGCTGCTATATTCTCAATGCGGTTCTCTTCCTGGCAGTGGGTATTACTCTGCCGGAGATTATTGGGGATCTGAGCTCTGATACTATCCGCCATGCTCTGATTGCTGTGGTGGTGCTATATGTGGTGATGATGCTTGCCCGTTTCCTCATTACCGAGCTGGTCACTGTGGTGAGCCGTATAAGCTCAAGGATTCAGAAGAAGCCTTTCTTGGAGGTTACTTTTGCTGAGCGTCTGCTCTATTCCTTGGCGGGCTTCCGTGGCGCTATTTCTTTGGCTGTTGCCCTTTCGGTGCCGGAGGAGATTGCTTCGCGCGATGTGGTGGTCTTTGTTACCGCAGGTATTGTGATTCTTTCCCTTATTCTTCAGGGTATTGCGGTGCCATGGTCCATTAAGTACGCCCAGGCACATCCAAGTTCACATATGGAAGAGGTGGATGCCAATGACCGTGAGGAGGTCCGCCGTGCCCGCATTGCTAACTACGAGATGATTCTTGAGGAATTGCACCAGACAGTACAGTGCCATGGTGGCGATGAGGCTTTGGAGGCACGCCTGCGCACCGAGTTTGAGCGCTCTTTGGAGCTGTACCGCACCCACCAAAATTCAGAATTTGAAAATAGCTTCTATAACGCTACGGAGAGGCGGATTCGTCTGGCCCTTATTAACCAGAGCCGCCAATATATGCTCCAACTTCGTGATTCCGATAAATTGGATGATGAAGCATTTGTGGAGCTCGTTGATGTTCTTGATGCAGCAGAGCTCAATATCAATGGGCCAATTAGCGCTGAATAGGAAAAATTATGGCCCGTTACCCTCACCATTATCGCCGCGCACTGGCAGCCCCTGCAGAACAAGTTAGGGCAGCACTTGAGCCAAGTCTCAGCGCACTGCCCGCCGCGCGCCTCAAACAGCGCGAAGATGGAAGTATTCGTCTGAGTTTTCGCGCCGGGCTGATTCGGCGTGTGCGCATGGAGGTGAGTTGTGGCGGGACTGAGCTGACTATTAACACGGCTGGTCGTGGTCGCCGCTATCGCAAGGGTATTGAAAAACTTGTTAATTCTTTACCTGAGGGCCTCATTGACGATCAGGGCTATCGGGCTTTGGCCGCCGGGATTGGTCGAATAACCAGCTTCTTTATCCGCCCGGAGTTGCGTGAGGTACCAAATCACCTCAATCCGGGTGAAACTATTCTGGCCATGGCACCCTGCTTTTTTGATGGCAATATCGCCATTATTGCCATTACGGATACCCGCATTTTGGCGGTGGATATTAGCCTTGGGCGTGGGCGCTTCCGTGAGGTACCACTCCATACGGTGACTGCTCGTGATGCGCGCTGGGGATTCCTGACTGACCGCATGGAGATTACGGCACGCTCAAAGACCATTATTGTTAGCGGCATGGCCCCAGGTACTGCCCGCAGACTACTAGAAGCACTGCGCCAATTGGGTGCCGGTGTGGAGAAGAAAGATTAAGCCTAATGCAGCCAGTAATTTTTCGTCGAGTAGCCACCGCAGTATTCCTTGTTCTGCTTATCATTTTGGCTATAGTAACCGTGCCACGCTGGCGCCTTGAAGCAACCGTGGCCCACCAATTTTCCAATGCGGCACTAGTTGATGCCAATGCTTCGGGGGCTGAGGGTGATTCTTCATCGGCCACCGCAGCAGGGGAAGAGGTTACTGTTCTGTATAAGAACCGTATGCTGCCCTATCTTGGGATGCTATCCTCAAGCAGCAAGGATATGAAGGTTCGTATTAAGAACACCGTGCCAGGGGAGAAAGCGACCTCCACAGTGGAGCTGGGCTTGAGCAATGTGAAAGTGAAGAAGTCCCGCATCGAAAGCGCTGATGTGGCCGATGTCTCTGTGGCCCTGGATGAAGAGTCCGTGAAACTGCTGGCCATGAAGGCCGCAAGCAACTATGTTGAGCGCATGGACCAGCAGAATAAGTTCACCCTGCGTGGGTGGCGCGATTATACAAATTTCACCAAATTGCGTGAGGCCATTGAAGCCTGGTTCAGTGAGCGCGGCGGGGAAATTGGTGATGTGGACTTTAACCAGGCCGAGCAGAGCATCACCATTGCCCTGAAAAATGGCACTTCCTGGACACTGAAGCCCAAGGTGGTTGATGGCCATATCGAATATGAGCGCAGCGGTGGCTCGAATTGGCTGGCCCGCATGATGCGCCAAACCCTCGATGAGGGCTTGAGTGAAGAAATCATTGCGGAAATGCAAAAAAGCACAGCCGGCGGCTTGGAAAACCCAGAGTTTGACTCCTTTGAGGTAACCAAGGACAGCTTCGTCCTGCATTTCCACAAGCAGGATATTAGCTTTACTGGCGGCCCAGTATTCCTCCTCAAGTAAAAAGAACGGGTACCCGACTAGGTGAGAGACTCAAGGCTTAAAAGCTGGTTGATACCGGGGATATGGGCCAGCATGGCAGGAATCCAGTGCAGGGCAGTATCGGTGCTTAAATAGCCATCAGCATCCGGGCTGATGGTGCGCTTAATAAAAATAAAGGCCAGAACCATACCCCACCACATCCAATTCTGAAGCAGGAAGCGGATTGGTCGCACTAAAAGCGGAGCTAAAATATCACCCATGCCGTCCATTCTAATGCGCAGACAAAGGGGAGGGAATCACACGTTTTAATTGCGGGGGTTCCTGTGGCAAAATAGTGTTATGGCAAATCTTAGTCGCGAAGAATCCTACGAGTATCTTAAGCAGGAAAAGCTCGGCCGCTTGGTGGTGCGCCGCACCGATGATATGGACCTATTCCAGGTCAATTATGTTGTTGATGGGGAGGATATCTTCTTCCGCACAGCAGAAGGCACCAAGCTCTTTAGCATCAACCTTAATAATGATGTGCTCTTTGCCGTGGACCATATTGGCAAAAAGGCCGCGTGGTCCGTGGTCATCAAGGGTAGTGCTGAGTGGATTACTGATCTTGAGTCCATCCAGCAGTGTGACACCCTGCCACTGAAGCCTTGGCTCCCAACCCTCAAGTACAATTACGTGCGCATCCGCCCACGTGAGGTTTCTGGTCGCTACTACGAGTACGGTGAAGAACCCGAGCGGTACTAAGACGGCATCCACGTCAGACCAAACCCCTCTTTTGGATTTCTCCGCGAGAGGGGTTTGGTCTTTATCAGGTTGGATGGATGCTTTAGTTCTTCCACCAGGTGTCATAGATGGTCACTGGCAATTCGCGCTTGTGGCGGCCAACCATCCAGAGCTGCTCCATACGAGCAATGGCCTTATCAGTAAGAGAATCGAGTGGGGCATCGCCTTCGATATAGTCGTCGATCTCCTTGTAGGTGATGCCAAGGGCAATCTCATCCGGCAGGGCAGGGCGGTCATCTTCCAGATCCGCAGTTGGGACCTTCTCCCAGGTTTCCGCTGGGGCACCGAGTTCCTTCAGCAGGGCTGCACCCTGACGCTTAGAAAGACCAAAGATTGGGAGAATATCGGCAGCACCATCACCAAACTTCGTAAAGAAAGCGGCAAGATTTTCTGCGGCATGGTCAGTGCCAATAACCAGCAGCTTCTTTTCGCCAGCAACCGCATACTGGGCAATCATGCGGGCGCGGGCCTTGACATTGCCCTTATTAAAATCGCCGAGCTTTTCCTGGCCAATGGCAGCAGCAGAAGCAGCCTCAACGGCGTCAGCAATCTCCTTGATATTAATGGTGATGGAATGGTCCGGCTGAATGAACTTCAGGGAGCGCTGGGCATCAGCCTCATCGGCCTGCACACCATAAGGGAGGCGAACAGCATAGAATTCGGCCTCCACGCCCTCAGCACGCAGCTTTTCCACAGCGAGCTGAGCCAGACGGCCAGAGAGAGTGGAATCCTGGCCGCCACTAATACCAAGAACAAAGCCCTTGGTGCCAGTGGCCTTTACATAATCAGCCAAGAAATTAACGCGATCCTCAATCTCTTTGACTGGATCGATAAAGGGGCGAGTACGCAGGGAAGAAAGAATCTCTTTACGCAAGTTTTCGTGTTGAGTGGACATGACACCATGGTACTCTTTTTGGCAGGATAACTTCCGTGACGACATTAATCGCCGCCATCGGCGGATTTCTTTTTGGATATGACACCGGCGTGATTGCCGGCGCCCTTCTCTTTTTGGGGCCAAGCTTCGGTGCAAGTAGCGCCGATGAGGGCTGGATTGCCGCAGTCCTGGTTCTTGGCGCAGCCATCGGTGCACTCACCGGTGCCCGCATCGCTGATAAGATTGGCCGCCGCAATACCCTCATCCTTAGTGGCATTATCTTTGCCGTGGGTGCGATTCTCTGCGCCAGCTCCACCTCTATTCATATGCTGGCAGCATCGCGCGCCCTTGGTGGTTTGGCTGTTGGTGCCTGCTCCATTGTGGTGCCCATGTATATTTCCGAGCGAGTCGAGCCCGCCAAGCGCGGCCGCCTGGTCTCCCTCAATTCCTTCATGATTGTGGTTGGTCAGCTGGCTGCTTACTGCATTAACTCGGCCCTGGCCCATACCGCGAACTGGCGCCTAATGTTCATTATCACTGCCATCCCTGGTGTGCTTCTGGCAGTGGGCATGCTCTTCCAGCCAGATTCCACACCACACCCTGGCCATAATGCCCAGGAAAATACCAAGGCCGTGCAGCGCGCAGCACTCAAGCAGTTCTGGGTGAAGCGCGCGCTCATTATCGCCGTGATTGTGGGCATGATTCAGCAGGTCACTGGCGTGAATGCCATTATGTACTTTGTGCCCACCATGATGAACCGTGCAGGCATCAGTGTGCAGCTTTCGGTCTATAGCTCCATGATTATTGGTGCAGTTTCTGTGGTCACCTGCTTTATTGGCATGAACCTCGTCGACCGCATTGGCCGCCGCACCCTGCTCTCCGTGGGCCTGGCAGGCACCACCCTCTGCCTCATCCTTGTGGCACTCTTCTCCGCCCACGCCTGGACCAGTCTGCTCTTCATGTCCCTCTTCATTGCCTTCCAGCAGGCCGCTGTTTCGGTTGTGACCTGGTTGCTGCTCTCCGAGCTCGTCCCACAGGCCGTTCGCGGCTTCGGCATGGGGCTGGCTGGTTTGGCCCTGTGGATTATGAATTTCATTGTTGCGCAGGCTTTCTTGCCGCTTCTCGACGCCGCAGGTAAAACCCCCACCTTCCTCATCTTCGCAGCCCTCTGCGCCCTTTCCCTGGTCTTTGTGCGCCGCTTCGTGCCAGAAACCATGGGCAAGACCCTGGGGGAAGTGGAGCGGGAGCTGCAAGTAGCTGCAGGCCGCTAAGGGCAGAATTTTACAAATTCGCCCTTATCCATTAAGATATTTCTTCGTGTTATGCCGGCGGTATGATCTGTCGGTTAGGTATTAGCCGGAAAAGAAAGGAGCGCCCGATGAAGGTCCGTAAGTCCCTTCGGTCGCTGAAGAACAAGCCGGGCGCTCAGGTTGTGCGTCGTCGCGGCAAGGTCTACGTGATCAATAAGAAGGAGCCACGCTTCAAGGCTCGTCAGGGTTAATCTCTATACCCCTTCATACCCACCGTTATGCGGAACCAGCATAGGTTCTGAAAACGGTGGGATTTTTTTATGTTCAATAGCTTGGAATGAGATGTGAATTATTTAACTGAATCCGCAGAGCGCTCATTCTGTAATCTGTGTGCGTATGCGCTCAATATGTGGGGGCTCTCCGCAAAAAGTCCTGCGAAAATTGCATAGACTAACACAAGATATTGTGCTATTTGCGTATTTTGGCCACAAAGTGTAGTGTTTGTGTATGTCGCTAGGGAGGCCTGAGGGACAAGGGAAATTCCTCAGTTCAGGCCCTATAAGATCCAGGTTTTATCTATTTTCAGGAACATCTTAGAAGGATTTCGTGTCATGTCTATCACTGTCTACTCCAAGCCAGCATGCGTCCAGTGCACCGCTACCAAGAAGGCTCTCGACCGTGCCGGCCTCGAATATGAGGTTGTGGATATCAGCATGGATGACGAGGCACGTGATTATGTTCTCGCTCTTGGTTACCTCCAGGCTCCAGTTGTCGTTGTGGACGATGAGCACTGGTCCGGCTTCCGCCCAGAGCGCATCCGCAATCTTGCTGCCCACGCGGCCTAAGGCACCTAAAAGCTTCGCCGCCCGATTCGGGCGGTTTTCTTTTGCTCAAAAGCAGAAAAATAACTAAAAATTTTGCAATAACTAAAGAACGCGAGGCCAAAAGATGTTGGTTGTGTATTTTTCCTCGGCCACTGGAAACACCCATAAGTTCGTCGAAAAGCTCAAATTGCCATCTGCTAGGATTCCGCTCCACAAGTCGGATCCCGAGCTAATTGTCAATGAGCCTTATTGCCTCATTGTGCCGACCTACGGTGGGGGAGTAAGCATCTCCGGCCGTGAGCCACGACCTGTTCCGAACCAGGTCATCCGCTTTTTGAATAATAAGCACAACAGGGATCTCGCTCGTTGTGTAATCTCGAGTGGGAATACTAATTTCGGCCTCGATTTTGCCACCGCGGGCACCGTGATTTCCGAGAAATTGGATATTCCCTTCGTCTATCGCTTTGAGCTGATGGGAACCCAAGAGGATGTCACTAAGGTCCGCGAGGGACTAATTGATAATGCCGAGAGGCTGGGCCTTGAGCCTGCGCTTGCTTAGTAGCCATCCACCCTATACTTGCCAAACTCCCTGAACTTCCATTGAAAGGTACGAATAACCCGTGACGCAGCAGACTGATTACCATGCGCTAAATGCGCTGCTTAATCTCTATGATGAAAACGGCCAGATTCAGTTTGATAAGGACCGTGAGGCTGCCAAGCAATTCTTCTTGCAGCATGTGAACCAGAACACCGTCTACTTCCACGATCTGGAAGAGAAATTCGGCTATCTTCTGGAAAATAATTATTATGAGCGCCACATTGTGGAGCAGTATGACTTTGAGGATATTAAGAGTCTGTTCAAGCTCGCCTATTCCAAGAAGTTCCGCTTCCCAACCTTCCTTGGTGCCTATAAGTACTACACCTCCTATACTCTTAAGACTTTCGACGGCCAGCGCTATCTCGAGCGCTATGAGGACCGTGTCTGCATGGTTGCGCTGACTTTGGCTGCCGGCGATATGGACCTGGCTCGCAACCTGGTGGAGGAGATTCTCTCCGGTCGCTTCCAGCCAGCCACCCCAACCTTCCTCAACTCCGGTAAGGCCCAGCGCGGCGAGCCAGTCTCCTGCTTCCTTCTGCGTATTGAGGACAATATGGAGTCCATCGGTCGTGCCATTAACTCCGCTCTGCAGCTTTCTAAGCGCGGTGGCGGTGTGGCCCTGCTGCTCTCCAATCTGCGTGAGTCTGGCGCCCCAATTAAGAAGATTGAGAACCAGTCTTCCGGTGTGGTCCCAGTAATGAAGCTTCTGGAGGATTCCTTCTCCTATGCCAACCAGCTGGGTGCCCGTCAGGGTGCCGGTGCGGTCTATCTTTCCGCCCACCACCCAGATATCATGAGCTTCCTGGATACAAAGCGTGAGAATGCCGATGAGAAGATCCGCATTAAGACCCTCTCCCTTGGTGTCGTGATTCCGGATATCACCTTTGAGCTGGCTAAGCGCAATGAGGATATGTACCTCTTCTCTCCATATGATGTGGAGCGCGTCTACGGTAAGCCTTTTGCGGATATTTCCATCACCGAGCACTACCACGAGATGGTGGAGGATGACCGCATCCGTAAGTCCAAGATTAATGCTCGTAATTTCTTCCAGACCCTGGCAGAAATTCAGTTTGAGTCTGGCTACCCATACATCATGTTTGAGGATACGGTTAATGCTGCTAACCCAATCAAGGGCCGCATTACCCACTCCAATCTCTGCTCTGAGATTCTGCAGGTTTCCACCCCAAGTGAGTACAACGCGGATCTTTCCTATGCCACTGTGGGTGAGGATATCTCCTGCAACCTCGGTTCCCTGAATATCGCCAAGGCTGTGGATTCCCCTGATTTTGCTGGCACCATCGAAACCGCCATCCGTGGTCTTACTGCTGTCAGTGAGCAGACCAGCATTGACTCTGTTCCTTCCATTAAGAAGGGCAATGATGCTGCCCATGCCATTGGTCTTGGTCAGATGAACCTCCACGGCTTCTATGGCCGTGAGGGCATCCACTATGGCTCTGAGGAAGGCCTTGACTTTGTCAATGCCTACTTCGCCGCTGTGCTCTACCAGTGCTTGCGTGCCTCCAATAAGATTGCCCGTGAGCGTGGTCGTCGCTTTGCTGGCTTTGAGGAGTCCAAGTATGCCACCGGTGAGTACTTCGATCAGTTCGACCCAGCTGAGTTCGCCCCAAAGACCGCCAAGGTTCAGGCCATCTTTGAGCGTTCCTCCATTCACGTGCCAACCGCCGCTGAGTGGAATGCCCTCAAGCTTGAGGTCATGGAACACGGCCTCTTTAACCGCTACCTGCAGGCTGTCCCACCAACCGGCTCCATTTCCTATATCAATAACTCCACCTCCTCGATCCACCCAATTGCTTCCCGCATTGAGATCCGTAAGGAAGGCAAGATTGGTCGCGTCTACTACCCGGCGCCATATATGACCAATGAGAACCTTGAATTCTACAAGGATGCCTATGAGATCGGCTATGAGGCCATCATTGATACCTATGCTGCCGCCACGAAGTATGTGGATCAGGGTCTCTCCCTGACCCTCTTCTTCAAGGACACCGTGACCACCCGCGATATCAACCGCGCACAGATCTACGCATGGCGCAAGGGCATCAAGACCCTCTACTACATCCGCCTCCGCCAGGTCGCCCTCGAAGGCACCGAGGTCGAAGGCTGCGTATCGTGCATGCTCTAATGCACGCACAATAGCAATAAAGTTGCACATCAGGGGCTCTGGGAAACCAGGGCCCTTTTGCTTACCCCAAAACACCATTAGTGTCCTTATTGCTTCCTATACTGAAAGCATGGGTAAGATTCCGCATCCTGATATTTCTGATTATCCTGCGTGGCAGGTGTTGGGTATTCCTGATGTGCGTGCTGTGCCGGACAGTGTTAATCCTTATGGGCGGATTACTTTTATGGAGGCTATGCCCCGTAAATCTGACCGATTGGTGGATGCATTCCTGGAGCCGTATAAGGCGTTGTATCCTGATTTGGCTTGGGCCGCGGAGAGCGTTTGGATTGATGAAGGTGTCGATTATATCCAATGGCCTGACTTCGTTTGTGGGGCAAGTGCCGAATACAATTCTTTCGGGATGAAGATTGCCTACGAGGCTATTGAGGCTAGTTATGAGGCTTGGCAGGCTAAGTATCCGGATAATGAAAAAATCCGTGAGGAAGCTGCTCGTTTTTGGTGTGACGAGGAGAAAGAAAAAATCCTGCTCAGGATTGATTTAAGCGAAGCCCTCGAAGCTGAAAAGGATGTCTACTACCCGTTTGTAAAAGGGTGGGATGACCGTCCTGGACGTAAAAACCCAGAAATGTTCATGGACATGAACACACTAAAGCCCTATAAGCTTGGGTCTCGCGGATTCTGAAAATGACAAATCCCCCGTCCCGGTGAAACCGGAGCGGGGGAGAAGTTTATGTTAGGGATTAATTACTCAGCAGCACCGAGTTCAGCATCCATACGGAGGATACCGGAGCCGTCACCCTCAACCATGCGGAGACGGTCGAGAATCTCGGAGACGGAAGCCTCTTCCTCAATCTGCTCGTCGAGGTAACGGTCCAGGAATGGACGAGCGAAGGAGTCGCCCTCCGCAGCAGCGAGCTCAGAGAGTTCGCGAATCATAGCGGAGACCTTCTGCTCGTGAGCCAGAGCAGCCTCGAAAGCCTGAACTGGGGTATCAATCTTGAGACCTGGAGCCTCGATGGTGCCAATCTGTGGAAGGGCATCACGGTCGAGCATGTGCTTGGAGAAATCAGCTGCGTGGCCGAGTTCCTCATCAGCGTGTGCGGCCATCCAGTCACGCATACCGGTCAGGCTCATGTCGTCAAAGACATAGGAAAGCTGACGGTAGATCATGGCTGCTTCGAATTCGGCGGTAACCTGCTTGTTGAATGCTTCGTTGAGCTTTTCTGTAAGTTTCATGCTTCCTACTATAAGTTCGATCCTGCCCGATTACACTCATGATAAACCTATCCTTACTAGGGGTTATAGGATAAGGTATGGCTATCTAGCCCTATTAAAAGGCCAGGTGGCGAAAAAGTAAATGCCAAAAATGAGTGTGGTGCGTCTCAGCGAGCCTCTTCTTTGTGAATTCTCCCACAGTTTTAGGTTTGTCTTTACATTGGGTCAAAAGTTACGAAAAAGCCCACAAATTTAGGTGCCTTGAAGCAATAAGAAGTGTGTCCTGGCTTTCTGGCGAAAGGGTCTGAGGCGGGGTATTTTGGAAGAATATTGACATAGTAAAGGAGACTGGATGTCTATTTCTTCCGTGCATCACCAGGAACATCCTGATGTACCCGTTAGTGCCATTAACTGGAACACTATTGCTGATGAGAAGGACCTTGAGGTCTGGGACCGTCTGACTGGTAATTTCTGGCTGCCAGAGAAGGTGCCTCTCTCTAATGACATTAAGAGCTGGAATACCCTCAATGAACTTGAGCAGCAGACCACCATGCGTGTCTTCACTGGTCTGACTCTGCTGGATACCATTCAGGGCACTGTGGGCGCTGTTTCTCTGATTCCTGATGCGCTGACTCTGCATGAGGAAGCTGTGCTCACCAATATTGCCTTCATGGAGAGCGTGCACGCCAAGAGTTATTCCTCTATCTTTATGACTCTGGCCAGCACCCCAATGATTAATGAGGCTTTCCGTTGGTCCGAGGAGAATGAGAATCTTCAGAAGAAGGCTGATATTGTTCTGAGCTACTATCAGGGCGATGACCCGCTCAAGCGTAAGGTGGCTTCCACTCTGCTTGAGTCCTTCCTCTTCTATTCCGGCTTCTATCTCCCAATGTATTGGTCCAGTCACGCCAAGCTCACCAATACTGCCGATGTTATCCGCCTCATTATCCGCGACGAGGCTGTCCACGGCTACTACATTGGCTATAAGTATCAGAAGGGTCTGGAGAAGCAGAGCGCTGAGCGTCAGGCTGAACTCAAGGAGTACACCTTCGATCTTCTCTATGATCTCTACGATAATGAGATTCAGTACACCGAAGATCTCTATGATCCACTGGGCTGGACCGAAGACGTCAAGCGCTTCCTGCGCTACAACGCCAATAAGGCTCTGAACAACCTCGGCTATGAAGCTCTCTTCCCAGCCGACGAGACCCGCGTTTCCCCAGCCATCTTGTCCGCACTTTCTCCAAATGCTGATGAGAACCACGACTTCTTCTCCGGCTCCGGTTCTTCCTATGTGATCGGTAAGGCCGAGAACACCGAAGACGAGGACTGGGACTTTTAATTGGGCACCGCCCAATTAAAAGTGGGTAAGTTGGACCAATTAAAAGTGGGTTGGTTCACCAATCAGCAATGGCCTAAGGCTTGAACCCAGAGGGGTAGAGGAATGAATTGATCATTCTTCTACCCCCGTTTTTATGTTTTTAGGCGCTGATCGGGTAAAAATAGAAGCATAGGATATTTTCCTAAGAATGCTATAACAAGCTTCCAGGATTGTCCCAGTAATTTCATAGCTGATTTCTCGTCTTCTAGGGTTGATAGTAACTTAGGCAACCCTATTCAATCTTTCGATTGAACGAGGGCGGGGGTAATTGAGTGTGTTTCCCGTCACATTTTTGGAAAAGTGGCCGGGAAATGCCTAAAGGCTGAAATTTCCTATTTTCTTGGGGCAATGCAAGGGGCTAAAGTTATAGACGTTAATATTTCTTGTGTAGTCAGGAGGATTTTATGACTGCAGTCGAGCCACGCCACGACCAAGCTGTCGTGTTCGAACGGCCGCTGCCAACCGGCCAAGATGCCCGCAAGGGCTCCCTGGCTTGGAAGATGCTGACGACCACCGACCATAAGATTCTGGGCATCATGTATATCATTACCGCCCTCGTCTTCTTCTGCCTCGCTGGTTTGATGGCTCTGCTCATTCGTGTTGAGCTCTTCCACCCAGGTCTTCAGTTCCTTTCCAATGAGCAGTTCAACCAGCTGTTTACCATGCACGGCACCTTGATGCTGCTGCTGTATGCATCTCCACTGGTGTTCGGCTTTGCTAACTATCTGATTCCACTGCAGATTGGTGCTCCAGACGTTGCATTCCCACGCTTGAATGCATTCTCCTTCTGGATGACCCTCCTCGGTGGTGTCGCCATGAACCTCGGCTTCCTGATGCCAGGTGGTGCTGCTGACTTCGGTTGGACCATGTACTCGCCTCTGTCGGATGCTATCCACTCCCCAGGTCTTGGCGGTGACTTCTGGATCCTCGGCGTTGGTGCCGGTGGTATTGGTACCATTGCTTCCGCAGTGAACATGGTTACTACCATCCTCTGTCTCCGCGCTCCAGGTATGACCATGTTCCGTATGCCAGTGTTCTGCTGGAACATTATGGTTGCCTGCTTGATCATCCTGCTGATCTTCCCAATGCTGACCGCAGCCGCCCTCGGCGTTCTCTACGACCGTAAGCTCGGTGGTCACATCTTCGATCCGCAGAACGGTGGCGCAATGATGTGGCAGCACATGTTCTGGTTCTTCGGTCACCCTGAGGTGTACGTTCTGGCGTTGCCATTCTTCGGTGTGATTTCTGAGATCATCCCAGTGTTCGCCCGTAAGCCAATGTTCGGCTACATCGGCCTGGTCTTCGCTACCATCTCCATTGGTGCTCTGTCCATGGCTGTTTGGGCCCACCACATGTTCGTGACTGGTGCTATCCTGCTGCCATTCTTCTCCTTCATGACTTACCTCATCGCCGTTCCTACCGGCGTGAAGTTCTTCAACTGGTTGGGCACTATGTGGGGCGGTCACCTCACTTGGGAAACCCCAATGCTCTTCGCATTCGGCTTCCTGTGCACCTTCCTCTTCGGTGGTCTGACTGGTGTCATGCTCGCAAGTCCTCCACTGGACTTCCACGTTGCTGACTCCTACTTCATGGTTGCTCACTTCCACTACACCCTCTTCGGTACCGTGGGTTATGCCTCCTTCGCAGGTATCTACTTCTGGTGGCCAAAGATGACCGGTCGTATGCTGGATGAGCGTCTTGGCAAGATCCACTTCTGGCTCATGTCCATCGGCTTCCACGGCACCTTCTTGATTCTGCACTGGGCCGGTAACATGGGTATGCCACGTCGTTATGCTGACTACCTGGCTACCGATGGTTTCACCACCATCAACCAGATTGCTACGGTCTTCTCCTTCGTCCTCGGTGCTTCCATGCTTCCATTCATCTGGAACATGTTCAAGACCTGGCGTTGGGGCGAGGTTGTTACCGTTGATGACCCATGGGGTTACGGCAACTCCCTCGAGTGGGCTACCTCCTGCCCACCACCAAAGCACAACTTCGTGTCTATTCCTCGTATCCGCTCCGAGCGTCCAGCCTTCGAGCTGCACCACCCACACATGGTGGAGCGCATGCGCAAGGAAGCTCACGTCGGTCGCCACTAAAGACCAACGAGACTACGCAAAAAAGAACCGCTACGGCAACCGCCTGGCGGTTCTTTTTCGTATGTGTGCAACCTTGTTATCATTAATGGTGTGAATCAGCCTGATATTACCGTTAATCTTTCCCCTGATGCCGTCCCTGCCGTAATCTCTGTAACAGGTGCCGACAGGCCAGGTGTCTCCGCCGCTTTCTTCCGCGTACTGTCCAACCATAATGTTCAGCTCCTGGATGTGGAACAGTCTTTGTTCCGTCGCCGCCTGAACCTCGGTGCCCTTGTTGGTATCCCTAAGGCTGACTACGCTGCTCTTGCTGTCGAGCTCTCTGAAACTTTGCGCGCCTATGGCCAGCAGGTTGATATTGAGGCCGGCAGCCATGTTGTTTCTACCCGTCCTCGTTCCACCCACGTACTTGTGGTTCTGGGTAACCCAGTCACTGCTGAGCACATCTCCCGCATCGGTCAGGTGCTCGCCGATCACGCCGCCAATATTGATGCCATTCGCGGCATTGCCGACTACCCAGTGACTGGTCTGGAACTCCGCATCACCGTCGCTGATCCTAAGCCAGGCGGTGGTGTTGAACTCCGTAAGGCCCTATCTGAGCTCACCCGTGAAATCGGCGTAGATATTGCCATTGAGCGTGCCGGCCTCATGCGTCGCTCCAAGCGACTCATCTGCTTCGACTGCGACTCCACCCTCATTACTGGTGAGGTCATCGAAATGCTCGCTGCTCATGCCGGCAAGGAAGCCGAAGTTGCTGCTGTTACTGAACGCGCTATGCGCGGCGAACTCGACTTTGAGCAGTCCCTCCGTGAGCGTGTGGCTACCCTCGCTGGTCTGGATGCCTCGGTTATTGACGAAGTGGCCAAGGACATTGTCCTCACCCCTGGTGCCCGCACCACCATCCGTACCCTCAAGCGCATGGGCTATAAGACCGCTGTGGTCTCCGGTGGCTTCATCCAGGTTCTCGATGATCTGGCCAAGGACCTCGACCTCGATTACGTCCGCGCCAATACTCTCGAAATTGTCGATGGCAAGCTCACCGGCAAGGTAATCGGCAAGGTCGTGGATCGTGCCGCCAAGGCTGAATTCCTCCGCGAATTCGCCAAGGACTCTGGCCTTCAGATGCACCAGACCGTGGCTGTGGGCGATGGTGCCAATGACATTGACATGCTCTCCGCCGCCGGCCTCGGTATTGCCTTCAACGCAAAGCCAGCCCTGCGTGAGGTTGCCGATGCTGCCGTTAACCACCCATTCCTCGACGAGGTTCTTTACATCCTCGGCATCTCCCGCGAAGAAATTGACATCGAGGACCTGGACGATGGCACCTACCGCCGCGTCCCACTTGAGGGCTAATCAAAAATCCGCTCACACATTGCGATTAAGGAACTCCGCCACCTGGCCGAGTTCCTTTTTCATTTCTATAGCACCCGCGCCGTGTCCCTTTCTCACGAGATATTTCAACTATTAAAGTAACTTGGGTTGAATTAAGGCTTACGGGCCTATGGAGAATGGAGCAGTAATGACAATTCGCTCGCAGATTTTGAGGCGAGTGTACGGGCTGGCGCTCTGTGCAGCCAGTGTGATGGGAACAGTGGTTGCTGTAGCGCCCCAGGCAGGTGCTGTGACCGTAGCGGCCACTGATGCAGGGGATAGGTGCATTCTCACCTTCAGCCAGCAGGAGATGCAGAAATATGAGACCACGCTCAATGCCTTGGTGGAGAAATTCGACGGACTGGTCAAGAAGATTAATCCGAATGCCGACTTTTCCCAGAAGCCCGCGGCTATTCAGGCACTGAAGACCCAGCACAAGGTTGATGCGGCGAGCGGTCAGTTCACCTTCCTCAATAATTCCCTGAAGGAATGGGAAATGCCGTACCTTTTCCGGCCGCATTATGTTTTGTATGGTGCAGGCAGTGCAAGCACTGGCAGCGCCGGCAGCACCGGCAGCACTGAAAGCACTGAAGACACTGTGTACCTTGATGATCTGACCGAGATTCCGCGGGACTTGGCGATCTATGCACACGCCCTGGGCGTGATTGATGCGGTAAATGATCAGAGCATCAACGATATGGCTCAATATTTTGATAAGGACGCCGCCCTCGCATGGCTGGACTTCTTCAATGCGGCTGATGGATTAGCAATGATACAGGGCGCCGATCGCTGCGCCGGGCTAACAGCCCTGACAAGCACTGCAGAGGGCTACGAAGAGGTGTCTAGGAAAGCTGAGTGGTGGGCCGATGAAGCCCGCCACACTATCGAAGAAGGGCCAAATTACCCACCGATTGATGGCAGCCCAGAACCCCGTGAGGAGGACACCACTTCAAGGGATGAGCCAGCCATACTACGGGACCTCATGGATTCTATTGTGAATGGCAGCTCGAAGGTGAGCGAGTTCGCCATCAAGGGGGCAGTAGTCATCGTCACCAGCCTTTTGTCGCTAATCACGGTGCCTGTGCTGTGGGTCCTTGGGAGGCTCTAGTTAGGGTAGCTCCCATTTGGGCAATGTGCCCTTGACTGACGTGAACGCAACAGCAAAAAGAGACAGGGGGACCTGGCTCTTTTTGGATGGTCGAAAAGCTAGGGGAGGGGAGTGACAAAGCCCAGAACTGTGCTAGTCCTCGGCCTTCTCAAGCTCGGCGCGCAGGCGACCAAGAGCGCCGATAGTGGTTTCATGGTTGCGGGTCTGCCAGAAAGGCGGAAGGCTCTGGAGCAGGAAGCTACCGTAGCGTGCAGTCTTGACACGTGGGTCAAGCAGGGCCACAACCCCCTTATCTGTGGTGGAACGGATGAGACGACCGGCACCCTGCGCAAGAAGAATAGCCGCTGGGACACAATAGGCGGCCATGAAGCCCATCTCATCCTTGCGGGCAGTCATGAGGGGATCATCGGGACGCGGGAAGGGGATGCGGTCCATGATGACCAGGGAGCAGGAAGGGCCGGGGACATCCACACCCTGCCAGAGGGTGAGTGTGCCGAAAAGGCAGGACGTTTCCTTCTCCTGGAACTTCTTGATGAGATCAGGAAGATGAGCATCACCCTGGCAATAGATGGGCATATCGAGCTTATCCCGCATATATTCAGCAGCAGTTTCAGCGGCCTTGCGGGAAGTGAAAAGACCAAGGGTGCGGCCACCCATGGCGGTGATGAGCTCCTCAATTTCCTCGAGGGCCTGGTCGGAAATACCATTTTTTCCTGGAGGATCGAGGGCCTCCGGGATGTAGAGAATACCTGCTCGCGCTGGGTCGAAGGGGGTGCCGACATCCAGGCCATCCCAGGTGTTATCCGGAATACCCCAGGCCTTGGCCACGGAATTGAAGTTACCGCCGATGGCCAGCGTGGCGCTGGTGAGCACCGCTGTTTTATCGGTGAAGAGGGCATCACGCAGGATATGTTGGATGGAAAGCGGGGCAGCGCAGTAGGTCTGCTCCTCCGTGACCCAGATGACCATGCTATCGGGGAGGTCATCGAGGGCGGCCAGTGCATCATTGATCTGCGAGCGGACACTATCGCGCTCGGCCACCGCCTCCACATCGTCGTTATTATTGCCGTGCCCGAGGGAAGAGTGGATGGAAATCAGCGCATCGGAGAGCTCCTTGAGGAAGCGCTGATCGGCGGGGTTTGGGTCCACCCAGCGGCCGGTGGTCAGTGGATTCTCACGCCAGGTATCGGCAAGTTCCATGAGGGTGGCTTCACCTCGTGCCTCACCGATCTTATTGAGCTGGGCGGCCAGGGAGTAGAGGATATTTGAAGAAAGCGTGAGGGTGGATGCGCTGGTCACGCGGGATTCAAGCTCGTGGGCCTCATCGATAATGACAACTTCATGCTCGGGGATGAGGTCAAAATCTGCTGCGGCATCAATGGCGAGCATGGCGTGGTTGGTGATGATAATGTCGGCTTTTTCGGCCTGATGCTTGGCAATCTCGGAGAAACACTCATCACCGAAAGGGCAGCGGGCTGCACCAATACACTCACGGGATGTGACGCTTAGTTCGCGCCATTCCTCATCGGTACCGCCGAACTCATCGCGGTCACCGGTCTCGGTGGTGGATAGCCATGGCTCAAGCATGCCTTGGGTCTTGCGCTTGCAGACATAATTATTCTTGCCCTTCAGGATGGCAAAGCGCGGTGAGCGCTCGTACTGGTCCTTGAGGGACTCGACCACACGGGGCACATCGCGTGTCATCAGCTGCCGTTGAAGGGCCAAAGTTGCGGTGGTAATAACCACTGGCGAATCAGACTTCATTGCATGGTCAATGGCTGGTACCAAATATGCCAAGGACTTACCCGTACCGGTACCTGCCTGTACGGCCAAGTGGCGCTGAGATTCGAGGGCATGCTCCACCGCATTGGCCATAGTGACCTGATTTGGGCGGGGCGTGCCACCAATGAATTCCACCGCTGTTGCAAGAAGTTCCTCAACCATGCCCACTAGTTTAGTAGGAAAAGTGGCAATGAATTGGGCGGCCAATGACCAGCCTCCTCCCGCAGTTCCACTACAAGAAATTCTTCCCTCATGTGGGTGTATACAAGTTCTGGAATTGTGCCAATTAGCTTGAACAACGCCTTTTCATCAACTAATTCATTAAATCTATTTCCCCACGTCAGCGCCATACTTGTTCATATAGTGAGAAATATCACTAAAACACGTTTTTTCGCCCGCCGTGCCGGTGCGGAACTGACAAAACTTCAAAAATGTTCAATGCAACAAATTATGCTCACAGTAATATGTTAGTTCAATATTCATTTAACCTGCGTGAAATTTCATTTTCCTAAAAAATTCCCCGATCTTGCAAACCGATCCAGATAGGTTATAACCTTGTCAACTTGAATTAAAGAATCCCTGTGATCAAGTTATGAAAGGGATTGATCCTGCAATATCAAATCCGGTAGTGTTCAAATTGTCGCTTCAAGCCTTAAAAGAAAGGTTCAAAATGTCTACTACATCTCGCGTGCTTAAGACCATCGGCGCCGCTGCCGCCGCCTCGGTTCTTGGGCTCTCTACTCTCAGTGCGCCTGGCATTGCGCACGCTAACGAAGCAGCAAGTACACCTGCTGACAATG
>JAUMUD010000002.1:49568-133892 GCA_030530875.1 Corynebacterium sp. | reverse complement strand
GAGTCTTACGGCGATGAGGACTACGCCGATCCTTCCGCGCCTGTGTTTGACTCCGAGATCGTCGACCCCGCTGGTGGCTTTGAGGCCGCCGATGATGATGAGGATTATGAGCTCGCAGCCTATGACGAGGCCATGGACGCAGGCCCTGTACCACGGGGCAACGAAAAGCCACAGGCAGGTGCCTTTGGCGCTGCTGGTCTGGCAGCCGGTGCGGCCGCAGGCTTTGCCGCTGCACGCAAGTCCGCAGGGCCAGCGGGTGGCAATAACCCATTTGGCTTTACCGTGGCCGACCGTGGTGCGGCCTATGAGGATGAAGAAGACATGGCTTCGGATGGTGCTGTTGCTGGTGTGAACCGCTTCAGCACACCGGAGCCACCAGCGGCCTTCGATTCTTCTTATCAGCTGCCGGATACCTCAGTGCTGAAGCATGGTGCGCCACCACGCCGTCATTCCGAGGCCAATGAACAGATTGTGGATGCCATTAATGCGGTGCTCGAGGAGTTCCGCATTGATGCGGCGGTGACCGGTTATAACCGCGGCCCAACAGTGACCTGTTACATCATTGAGGTGGGGCCAGGTGTGAAGATGTCCAAGATTACGGGTCTTCAGACCAACTTTGCCTATGCGGTGAAGACATCCAATATTCGTCTGCTCATGCCAATTCCTGGTAAGAGTGCGGTGGGTATTGAGGTCCCTAATGATGACCGCGAGACCGTCTATCTTGGTGATGCCTTGGCTGAGCCAATCTTCCACGATAACCATGACCCACTGCTGGTTCCAATTGGCAAGGGTGTGGAAGGTGAGTTTGTTACCTTCGCGCTCAATAAGCTGCCACATATGCTGGTTGCTGGTTCCACCGGTTCCGGTAAGTCTGCCTTTGTCAATAGCCTGCTGGTGTCCTTGCTCAGCCGCGCCACCCCGGAGCAGCTGCGCCTGATTCTGGTTGACCCTAAGATGGTGGAATTCACCCCTTATGAGGGCATTCCGCACCTGCTCACCCCAATTATCACCGAGCCGAAGCGCGCAAGTGATGCGCTTATGTGGCTGGTGGAGGAGATGGAGCGCCGCTACTTGGATATGAAGGCAGCGGGTGTGCGCAATATTGAGGGTTATAACAAGAAGTTCGACCGCGGTGAGATTGTGACCCCACCAGGATCCAAGCGTGAATATAAGCGCTTCCCTTATATTGTGGCCATCGTGGACGAGCTTGCGGACCTCATGATGACCGCGCCGCGTGAGATTGAGGATGCCATTGTGCGCATCACCCAGAAGGCCCGTGCTGCGGGTATTCACCTCATTCTTGCCACCCAGCGCCCATCGGTCAATGTGGTTACTGGTCTGATTAAGTCCAATATCCCAAGCCGTGTGGCCTTTGCTACTGCCTCCAACCAGGACTCCCGCGTGATTCTGGACCAGAACGGTGCGGAGAAGCTACTGGGCATGGGTGATGGTCTCTTCATCCCACAGGGCCAGGCCGAAACTGTTCGTATCCAGGGCGCCTATGTGGAGGATGCGGAAATCCACGCCATTGTGGAGCAGACCAAGGCTCAGGTCACCGAGCCGGATTACATCCAGATTGAGGCCAAGACCGAAACCCCTGAGGTCGAGGTCGAGGTCCAGGCGGAATCCGATGATGATGTGGATCTGCTTTGCGCGGCTGCTGAGCTGGCTGCTTATTCCACGACCCTGTCCATTTCGAATCTGCAGCGAAAGCTCCGCATGGGCTTCTCCAAGGCCGGTCGCATGATGGACCAGCTCGAGGAATACGGGGTTGTGGGCCCAGCGGTTGGCACCAAGGCCCGCGAGGTCATTATCACCGAGGAGGACCTGCCAAGCATCCAATGGATGATGCGTGGCGGTAAGCCAGAGGATGCTCCTGGTGCACAGGCTGCTAATACTGCGGCCCCTGCTGAGCCTGCAGAGAGCGGTCTTGGTTTCCAGCAAGGTTCTGGGGATATCAAGCGTGTCGACGCCAACCCCAATGGCGGCGTCTTCTAGGTCCCAACCAAAAAATTTTTTCCCCGGCTTTTGAGGCGGTTACCCAAAGCGGTAGCCGCCTCTTTTTGCATATATTCAGTGGAGATCGTGAGACTTTAACCAAAGTTTCAGCCCATTGAACTTTTAATTTAACCCCTTTGAACTGGGCTTTTGCGCTTCTTTAGTCTACACTTGGTCGAGTTAGTTAGAACTACCACCTATAAAGGGGCACGGATGCATATTTCACCACTGATGTGGATTATCACCATCGCGGTGGTGCTGGGAGTCTTCATCTTCGACTTTTATTCCCATGTCCGCAAGCCCCACCAGCCAAGCACCAAAGAGTGCGTGGGCTGGCTTGGCCTCTATGCCGGCCTCACGGTGCTTTTCGCGCTCTATCTCTATACCCGCCAGGCCGACTATGGTATTGAGCTCTTTACCGGCTATATCACGGAGCTTAGCCTCTCGGTGGATAATCTCTTTGTCTTTAGCCTGATTATTGGTGGGGCTGCCATTCCACTGGCATACCAGCAGAAGGTCCTCCTAATTGGTATTGGCCTTTCTCTGGTATTCCGCATGGCCCTTATCGCCATTGGGGCCACCGCCATTGCCGCCTGGTCCTGGGTCTTCTATATCTTTGGCTTCTTCCTTTTCTATACCGTCATCAAGGTGGTCCTGGAAGCCATCAAGGAGACCAAGGCCGAAAAGAGTGGGGAAGAGGTGGAAGAGAACTCCGCTGATTCCATGCTGATGGTCCGCATCATTCGTCGCTTCATCCCAGTCACCAAGGACTTCAAAGGCGATAAGCTCTTCCACCGTGAAAAGGGTGTGCTCATGGTCACCCCACTGATGCTGGCCCTGCTTAGCATCGGTCTCGTGGACTGGATGTTTGCCCTGGACTCCATTCCAGCAATTTTTGGTATCACCACTGAGCCTTATGTGGTCTTCTGCGCCAATGCCTGCGCACTTATGGGCCTGCGCTACCTCTACTTCCTGCTCAATGGTCTCATGGAGCGCATTATCTACCTCCCATACGCCCTTGGCGTTATCCTCGGCTTCATTGCCGTGAAGCTCGTCCTTGAGGCCCTGAACAATAACAGCCTGGCATTTATCAATGGTGGCCACGGCCTCCACGTCCCAGAAATATCCACCGGCCTCTCCCTTGGCTTTATGGTGCTGGTTCTGCTCATCGCCGTTATCGCCTCCCAATTTGCCAAGAAGTCGGTGTCGGCACGCGCCGCCACCGCAGGCGCGGCAGGCGCTGCTGCAGGCGCTGCAAGCACTACAAGCACTGCCACCATGAATTCTTCTAAGGAATTGTCTCCAACTAACTCCCTGGTGTAGTCTAGTAGGACGACATCGGAGGGGAGTACCCCTTAAACGGTAGTCATCGTCAACACGGCATGCCCCGCGCATCCCGGTGCTATCGGCCCACCTCGGTGGGGGAGACCTCCAGTTTTGTTGCTGTACCCTAAATACGAAACTGGAGAACTATAAATGGTAGTTTCACCATTGACTTGGGTGATCACTTTTTTGGTGGTCATCGGTTTTATCGTCTTTGATTTCATTTCCCATGTGCGCAAGCCACATCCCCCAAGTGTGCGCGAAGCCACCGCATGGACCCTCTTCTATATCGCCCTGGCCTGCGTATTCGGCATCTTCCTCTGGTTTAACTGGGGTGGCCCGCAGGGCCAGCATGCCCACGCCATTGAATTCTTCTCGGGCTATATCACTGAGCTCAGCCTCTCGGTGGATAATCTCTTTATCTTCGCCCTGATTCTTGGCTCCTTTAAAATCCCACCGCAGTACCAGCAAAAGGTCCTGCTCATCGGCATTGGCCTCGCCCTGGTTTTCCGCGCCATCTTCATCGGCATCGGTGCGGCGGCCATTTCCGCCTGGTCCTGGGTCTTCTATCTCTTCGGCATCTTCCTGCTCTATACCGCCATCAAGGTGGTCGTGGATGAGGTGCGCGATGAGGAGGAAAAACCTGTGGATGACATGTTTGTGGTCAAGCTCCTTCGCCGCATTATCCCAGTGACCGGCGAATTCCACGGCCAAGCCCTGCTTGCCAAGGTTAATGGCAAGCGCATGGTGACCCCAATCATGCTGGCGCTAATCTCCATTGGCTTTATTGACCTCATGTTCGCCTTTGACTCCATCCCCGCGATCTTTGGTCTTACCCGTGAGCCATATATTGTCTTTACCGCCAATGCCTTTGCACTCATGGGCCTGCGCCAAATGTACTTCCTCATCAATGGCCTGCTTGACCGCATGATTTACCTGCCCTATGGCCTGGGCCTTATCCTCGCCTTCATCGGTGGCAAGCTCCTGCTGCATGCCCTGCATGAGAATAACCTGCCATTTATCAATGGCGGCGAATCCGTCCATGTCCCGGAAATTGACACCATCTGGTCCCTGGTCTTCATCGTGGTGACCCTCGTGATCACCGCCATCGCCTCCCACTTCGGCGCCAAGCGCCAGCGGGAAATGGGCAAGCTCGCTGAGGCTATCAGCAGCGAGTAATTTCCTAAAACTGCGGCGCATAAAAGGGCGCATAAAAGAAGGGATAGGTACTCAACCGAGTATCTATCCCTTTAGCTAATTGCAGCTACTAATTAGGAGGACGTGACCGTATTCCACAAGATGTGGAGGCGATCGAGGGGGTCGTTGCTGTAGCCCATGCTGCAGCGTTGGAAGATTCTCTCGTCTTCCGATCCTGGTTCTGGCCAATTCGACGGGTGGAGGTCCTTGGAACAACGCTGATGTTCGTCTTCAGCTGCCCAATGCGAGCCAAATAGGCCTCGTAGTGTTGCCTGGTTCTTGGTTTGATCAGTGAATACCCAGGATAGTGGTGGTAGTGCAAATAGCCTTATTGCGAGTTTTAGTATCCATGAGTCGGGCACAAAAACAGACGCCCGATCAAGTTCACGTGTTGACGACCCGATGACGGCACTGCCAAGATTCCATGGGATGCTTGCATAAATCGGGATGAGTCGTTTCCGGTTCTCCTCGGGAGTAGTTATGAGGATTGGCAGGAAGTAATCTTCCCGAGCATCTCCTGAATCTGACGGTGCGGTCGATTCGGTCGTTGCCGTTGTAGTTTCATCAGCGACAGCGTGCACGGTGGTTGCACCAAATGCGAGCATGGTGGCGAGTGCCGCGCTAGTGAATTTCTTCTTCATGTGGTGGTCCTAGGTTATTAGCTGGACGTGACCGTATTCCAGAGGATGTGGAGGCGATCAACTGGGTTATTGCTGTAGCCCATGCTGCAGCGTTGGAAGATTTTCTCGTCTTCCGATCCTGGTTCCGGCCAATTCGATGGGTAGAGGTCCCTGGAACAACGCATATGTTGGTCATCAGCTGCCCAGTGTGAACCAAATAGGCCTCGTAGTGTTGCCTGGTTCTTGGTTTGATCAGGGAAAATCCAGGACAGTGGTGGTAGTGCGAATAGCCGTATTGCGAGTTTCAGCATCCATGAGTCGGGTACAAAAGAGGATGTCAAATCAAGGTCGAGTGTTGACGAACCGATGACAGCACTGCCAAGATTCCATGGGATGCTCGCGTAAATAGGCGCGAGCCGTCGCCAGGCCTCCTCCCGAGTTTCGGTCCATACCGGAGGGTAATACTCAAAGTCCGTACCGTCGCTCTTAGTCGGCGGGCCTGCTGATTCGGTAGTCGCTGTTGTGGTTTCATCAGCGACAGCAGGCACCGTGATTGCGCCAAATGCGAGCATGGTGGCGAGTACGGCACTCACGATCTTTGTTAGTGGTTGCGTCATATGAGTGCCTTTCACTAGGAATTCTTCGGGAAGGAATTATGCTTACCCCAAAGAGTGCCTCTGAAGGCACGACAGTTCTCAGACATACTTACCTTGCGGTTAGTACGCATGATATTCTCGATCTCTGCCTTGTACGTGATGGTGCGGGCAGCGAGACTATATTGTCCGCATTTACCGTCTTCTCCAATACCTCCACTCAATACGCCGTAAATAAGGTCACCTTGGCGGATGGCTGATCCGGAATCTCCGGAACACGAACCATCTGGCTGCTTCCCAGTGGCATTTGCCTCTTTCTTGCCTGTTACACCCACGA
Organism: Corynebacterium sp.; assembly: GCA_030530875.1. GTDB lineage: Bacteria > Actinomycetota > Actinomycetes > Mycobacteriales > Mycobacteriaceae > Corynebacterium. The sequence goes on along the minus strand of JAUMUD010000002.1, from coordinate 127,824 downwards.
TATTTACAAGGTTAGCCCAGTCGTGGTGGTGGTCTTTGTCGAAATAGCTGTAACCACCGGTGTAAAATGCCTCGTAGTGGGCCCAGGTAGGAACGCTACGAAGACCGTCTTTACCGGAATAACCGGTCATAATGTATTCATTCCCTTGCGTAAAGTCCGCGTTGGCTAAATGGAAATAAGAAGTATTCTTAAGGCCATTACCAACTCTGGAGTCGGGCGCTGGATCGCTACCCCATGAGCGATCTTGAGGAATATAAGGCTGGAATTCATCGGATCCGTAGAAAGCCTCATCATCAAGATATTGGCGGAAGGCAGAGAGCTCATCTTGAGAAATACCCGAATCAAGTAGCTCTTGATCAGTGTATTGCGGCACTTCATATGCTTCAGCATGCGCGGGAGCTACCAGGCTTGTGAAGCATAGTGCGATAGTGGCTGAAATCTTAGCCAGCTTCTTCATTTCTCCTCCAAATGGGAAAGTATTGAACTCAAATCAAATACTTCACGTATTTAATTTTCAAAATTAAGTATACTCCCGCCGAGAAAATTCACAAAATTAACTAAAAATCAACTGTGTTTGCTAGGCGGGGATTGAGGGGATGTTGGAGGCTTGTGAGCTATAGCTGCAGGTAGTGGGGTAGAAAAGCAAAAAAGACGGCCCAAATGGGCCGTCTGAGGGGCTTGGATGAATTAGTTATCCCAGATGTTGAGCACTGGATTCCACTCGCGGAAGGTGCGACCGGTTAGAACTTTCTGGCTATAGAAAGGATCATCATCCATGATGGTCTGGATGTTAATACCTTCAGGTACGCGCATCACAATCAGTGCGCCGCCGCCAATATATGGGCCCGAACCGATAAGCATGCCCTTGGTCTTAAGACCTGCGAGAAATTCGCGGTGGGCTGGGCGGATTTCAGCAATCAATGGGTTTTCTGGATTATATTCATACTCAATTGCGTAGGTCTTCATGACATTTTATTGTACGCCAGGGTAATGTATTTTGGTGTGAGGCAAGCTAGTAATTTTAACCTTCCGAATTTCTTGACCTGTTTGCGCATTGTGTTCGTTCCGGTCTTTGCCTGGCTCGCACTTGCCCATAGTGTGACATGGTGGCCTTTTATCTGCTTCATTGCTTTGATGATTACAGATAAGCTGGACGGAGATATTGCGCGTGCAAAGAACCTGATCACGGATTTCGGAAAGATCGCCGACCCAATTGCCGATAAGGCGCTGATGATTACAGCTCTTGTCGTGCTTAATATTAGCTTTAGCTTGCCTGTTTGGATCACTGTTGTGATTGTTGTTCGCGAGCTTGGTATTACTTTCTGGCGCATGATTGTCCTAAGGCAGGGTAGGGTTGTGCCTGCTTCCAAGGGTGGCAAGATTAAGACCGCTCTGCAGAGTGTGGCTGTGGCACTGTATCTTTTCCCACCGAATCTGTGGATTCTGCCGCTGATTGTCATGCTGGTTGCCGTAGTAATTACCGTGGTTACTGGCGTGCAGTACATTCTGGACTTCCGGAAGGTTAATAGTGGAGTTGCCTAATCTCCTTGATGATTTGGAGCGTGAAGCTCACGCTAAGGCTGCCTCTGTTATTAGTTCTATGACTGATGCTGGGTTTAGCCTTGCTACCTGTGAATCTCTGACTGCTGGCCTTGCTGCCTCAACTCTTGCCAGCGTGCCAGGGGCTTCGAAGGTGCTCCGAGGAGGTTTTGTCACCTACGCTACTGAGCTTAAATACGCTCTAGTTGGTGTGACAGAGGGGCTAGACCCAATTACCGAGCAATGTGCAAAAGAGATGGCTTCTGGCGCGAGAGCGCGTACTGAGAGTGATTTTGCGCTGAGTTTTACTGGCGTCGCCGGACCTGATTTGCAGGATGGGCATCCAGTGGGAGAAATTTGGCTCGGGTGTGCAGGTCCCTCTGGAGTAGAAGCTATTAATGTCACCTTTGACCGCTACGATGGAAGCACTCCTGCTGATTTTGGTCGTCAGGGATTGAGGTTACTATCCTGCATCCAGGGCTATGACCTGCTGTTAGCAAGGATTTCTGGAATTTAGTGTAAGATACAGGTATTAATCGGGAACAAAAACCGGCGCTCGTTCGTTATAAGAGGTGATGATGAAATACACTACAGTAATTGAAACGCCCGCCGCCCAGAAGCGGGTACCTGAGCCTCTCCTGCGTGAAGCTTTGGGTGCAGCCCTGCGCTCCCTGCGTTCGGAAAATGGTGTGACCCTGCGTGAGCTCGCGGAGCAGTCCCGAGTCTCTCCTGGTTATCTCTCCGAGCTTGAGCGTGGCCGCAAGGAAGTTTCTTCCGAGCTGCTTGCTGCTGTGTGCCGTGCTTTGGGTACTTCGGTATCCGAGGTTCTCATTACAGCTGCTAGTTCTATGGCTGCAACTGAGGTTGCCGTTTAAGGTAAGGGTGGGAGCCACCGGCGGTGGCTCTACTTCTTGTGCCTGCATTATGCTTCCCGCCTGTTTGAAAGAAAAGAGTTTTTATTATGGCTAACCCTATTTCCAAGGCATTCAAGTATCTGTCTGCTCTCTTTAGCTCCAAGATTGATGAGCATGCTGACCCAAAGGTTCAGATTGAGCAGGCTATTGCTGAAGCTACTAAGCGACACAAGAACCTTACTGATCAGGCTGCTTCCGTGATTGGTAATGTGCGCCAGCTGGAGATGCAGCTTAGCCGTAAGGATGCCGAGGCCAAGCGCCTCGAGGCAAGCATCCGTAAGGGCCTGGAGCAGCAGATGGCTGCTCAGAATGCTGGTAATACCAGCGAGGCTCAGGCTCTGGAAAAGACCCTGCAGGCCATGGCTGTTCAGCTTAAGAGCACTCAGACTGAGATTGCTAACCTCAAGGAACTCTACACCGCTGCAGCTCAGCAGGCCGAGCAGGCTAAGGCTGCCGTGGAGAGCAATGCTGCTCGCCTCAATAGCCAGGTTGCTGAACGTACCAAGCTTCTGACGCAGCTTGAGCAGGCCAAGATGCAGGAGCAGGTGGCCAAGAATATCTCCAGCATGAACTCCATCGTGGACGAGGATGTTCCAAGCCTGGATTCTGTTCGCAATAAGATTGAGGCCCGCTACGCCAAGGCACTGGGTGCTAGCGAGCTGGCTTCCAATGACATCAATGTGCGAATGGACCAGATTGCTATTGATGCAAATGCCATTGAAGCCAATGACATGCTCTCTCAGATGCGCGCTGAACTTGAGGCTAAGAAGCAGGGCGAGATTGAGCAGTAAGCCAGTATGGCGGACCCCGCTTCGGCGGGGTTTTTCTCTGTCTATGGCACTACACAACCGGAGGTAACATACCAGTGGTTCTGTCCGAATTTTACGAGGCAGTGGAAGAGAAATTTGGCCGTGATTACGGCAAATGGATAGTTAGTACCCATGTTCTAGAAAAATATGGTAAAACTGCGTTAGAATTATTGTCGACTGATACTCGTGTTCGGGATATTTGGGAAGCCTTGGAACAAGACTTCAAGAATTAATGTCCCGATCGGCTTGTAGGCTGTTACGTAGTTATTTCGGAATTTTTTAGGCTAATTCGTCTAATAAGGGTAGGGAGAAGTTCTCCCACGCTTAAGTGAAAGGTAGTGCCCATGGCTGCTAAGAAGACCAGCACCAAGAACTCCCGTGAGGATGCTCTCGCAACCGCACTGGCCAAGATCGAGAAGGACTTTGGCAAGGGTGCGATTATGCGTCTCGGTGATGACACGCGTCCTCCTATCCAAGCCATCTCTTCCGGCAACACGGCGATTGACATTGCCCTTGGCATTGGCGGTTTCCCTAAGGGCCGTGTTGTTGAGATTTATGGTCCTGAATCCAGTGGTAAGACCACTGTTGCTCTCCATGCTATTGCTGAGGCTCAGAAGGCTGGCGGTACTGCAGCCTTCATCGATGCTGAGCACGCATTGGATCCTGAATATGCCCGCAAGCTCGGCGTGAATACCGATGACTTGCTCGTCTCCCAGCCAGATACTGGTGAGCAGGCACTGGAAATTGCCGATATGCTTATCCGCTCCGGCGCCATTGACATCATCGTTATTGACTCCGTGGCCGCCCTTACCCCAAAGGCTGAAATTGAGGGTGATATGGGTGATAGCCACGTGGGCCTCCAGGCCCGTCTGATGAGCCAGGCTCTGCGTAAGATGACCGGTGCTCTTAACCAGTCCGGTACCACGGCCATCTTCATTAACCAGCTGCGTGACAAGATTGGCGTGATGTTCGGCTCCCCTGAAACCACCACTGGTGGTAAGGCCCTGAAGTTCTATGCCTCTGTGCGCTGCGATATTCGCCGCATCCAGGCCCTTAAGGATGGTCAGGACACCATTGGTAACCGCACCAAGATCAAGATTGTGAAGAACAAGGTCGCCCCACCATTCAAGGTTGCCGAGTTCGACATCCTCTATGGTGAGGGTATTTCCCGTGAAGGCTCCATCATTGACCTTGGTGTAGAGATGGGTGTTATCAAGAAGTCCGGTTCTTGGTTCACCTTCGAGGGTGACCAGCTCGGCCAGGGCCGTGAGAAGGTCCGTACCTACCTCAAGGAAAATCCCGAGTTGGCTGATGCCATTGAGGACCGCATCTTCCGTGAGGCCAAGGTGGGCAAGTATGCCAACGCTGAGGACCTGAGCGATGAGCAAATCGACCTGGTTCCGGGCGATGACCTCGACGAAGAATTCGACGATGACCTCGATGCCTAAAAAGGACAAGGCCCGTTCCCGGCTTAGTTGCCAGGAGCGGGCTCTCCGCTTACTTGAGGTCCGTCGCCGTAGCGAGAAAGAACTTCGTGACCGTCTCCGTGAGGGCAAATTCCCACCGGAGGAAATTGATGAAGTTATTGCCACTATGAAGCGCTATAACTACGTCAATGATGTTGACTTTGCCTTTGAGTGGGTGCGGCAGCGCCATGAGATGAAGGGCAAAAGCAGGGCAGTGCTTAACCAAGAGCTTCGGCTCAAGGGAATCAATGAGGAACTGCGCCGCTCTGCTCTCGAGCAAGTCACTGATGAATCTGAGCGTGCCCGTGCGGCTCTCATTGCGGAGAAGAAAGTGCGCTCCTTCAAGAACCCACCGGCTGACTATATGGAATACCAGAAGTATCTCAGCCGTATTCTCGGTATGCTTGGCCGTCGTGGTTTTAATCCAGGCATGAGCATGTCCGTGGCTAAGGAAGCTCTCGCAGCCAGGTTCCCGAAGGGTGGGGAAGAGCCAGAAGACTTCGGTCTCTAAGGGAGGGAGTCCGCTAAGCCCTCGTCGACACGCCCCATCCCGGACCAACCCTATGAGACATGCAAAAAGGCGACCAGTTAGTGGACTGGTCGCCTTTTGCTGAATCGAGGTGTTGGTAATTACTCGAATTACTCCGCAGTGGAACGAAGATCGCGGTGGCTTGGGTCGCGCCAGTCCACGTTGACATGGTCCTTAGTATCCAGACCCTGGTCCTTCTGCTCAGGGACTGCAGCCAGCAGGTTCTTACGAGCACGGCCGGCACGGAGCTGACGCTCAATACGGCTAGCAACAACGGTAAGAACATAGTTGATGATAATCATGATGATGGCAATCACCACGAGGGCTGCAAAGAAGTTGCGGTAGTAGGCTGCGGACTGAATACCGGAGCGAACAACCTCGATGTAGCCAATCTGGTAGCCCAGGGCGGAGTCCTTGAGGGCAATAACCATCTGGGAGATGATGGCCGGCAGCATGGCGGCCACAGCCTGTGGGAGCAGGATGTGCCAAATGGTCTGCCAGTGGCCCAGACCCAGAGCCTGCGCGGCCTCAACCTGGCCCTTTGGAAGGCCATTGATACCGGAGCGGAGAACCTCAGCAATAACGGAGCCGTTGTACATGGTCAGACCGAAGACCACGGCTGCGAAGGCGAGGTGCAGGGATGGGAAGATGGCGTACTTAGCGAAGAGCTGGTAGGCGAAGATCATGAGGATCAGCACTGGGATAGCGCGGAAGAACTCAACGATAATGCCGCAGACGCCACGGACGAACCAGTTAGGGGAGAGGCGACCAAGACCAAGGGCGGTGCCCACAATCAAGGCCAAGATGATGGAGACAATAGCGGCCTTAATGGTGCCCCAGAGACCTGGAAGGATATAGGTGGTCCAGGTGGTGGATTTAATAAATGGGTTCCACTTGTCGGCAGTGAGCTGACCATTATTGTGCAGCACATGGCCAACCCACAGTATCACAATAAGTGCAATGATAAAGGTGCAAATTGTGAGGATTCGGTTGATTTTCCGACCGCGTGGGCCGGGAGTGTCATAGAGTACTGTTGCACGTGCGCTCATTAGCCCTTCACCGCCATTTTCTTAGAGAAGTGGCTTACGAGCAGACCCAATGGGAGGGTGAAGATCATGAAGCCAACTGCGAAGATAAAGAAGATTAGGAAGATCTGATCGGAGTGATTCTCAATGGCAGACTTCATCAGCAGCGATGCTTCCGCCACACCAATCACGGAGGCGATGGTGGTGTTCTTCAAAAGAGCAATGAGGGTATTGCCCAGAGGAACCACAGCGGCGCGAACAGCCTGTGGGAAGATGATATTGATGAAGATCTGACCGAAGCTCAGACCCAGGGAACGGGCTGCCTCAGCTTGACCGAAGTGGACGGTATTAATGCCGGCACGAAGGGACTCGGCCACGAAGGCGGAGGTGTAGAGAATAAAACCAAGAACCGCGAGGGCAAAGTTATTATTCGCAATAAAGTGGTCATTTTCTGGGGCAAGGGCCAGACCAAGATTCTGGTAGAGGCCGATGGAGCAGAAAAGGACGATGAGGGTCAGTGGGGTATTTCGCGCCACGGTGATATATGCCGAGGCGATACCACGCAGGATGGCAATTGGACTCACGCGCATGGCGGTGAGGACGGCGCCGAAGATAAAGGAGCCAATAGCCGAAAGAATAGTCAGCTTAATGGTCATCCAATATGCCGGCACAATGGACGGGGATAATTGGTCCCATAGTGTAGTCATGGTGGTTCTCCTACTCGCTAGCTATTCAGGAAGGACAGGTCACCAGGATTACCCTGGGACACAACATTGGCCTCATAATCTTCGCCGAGATTATCCTTGAGGATCTTCTGGAAGCTGCCATCGGCATACATTTCTGTCAGTGCCTTATTAATAGCGTCGGTGGAAGCCTGATCGCCCTTGGCAAGACCAATGCCGTAGTACTCATTGGTGAATGGCTTGCCATCATCCTTATTCATTGGCACGACATTGAACTCGCCTTCATAGAGCTGAGCGAAGCCATAAAGAATGGTGGCGTCAGTGGTCATGGCATCAACCTTCTTCTGGTGGAGGGCCTCCACACAGGAAGAATAGGAATCATATTCCTGGAGCTGAACGCCAGGCAGGCTAGCCTTGACCTTCTGCGCTGGGGTAGAACCGGTCACCGAGCAGAGCTTTCGACCATTATTGAGGTCCTGCAGGCTCTTGAGGCTGTCATCATCCTTGCGGACCAGGAGGGCCTGGTGAGTAAGGAGATATGGGCCAGCGAAGTTCACCGCATTGGTACGAGACTTGGTGATGGAGTAGGTCGCAGTAATCATATCGACCTCACCATTCTTAATCAGCGTTTCACGCTGAGAAGAAGGAGTCTCGCGCCAGGTGATCTGTGGGTGTGCCCAGCCATTATCATCAGCAATCTTATTAACCACATAGGTGGCCACATCCACATCCAAACCAGTCATGGTCTTATCTGGGTTACGAAGACCCAGACCTGGCTGGTCATACTTGGTACCAAGAATTACTCGGCCAGCCTGAATGGAGCTAAGGACACTGCGAGGTTCCGTGGAACCACAGGCGGTAGCAAATACGGCCACAAGACCAGTGGCCGCCAGCACCGCGGCTGTTTTCATCTTTGAACGGAAAGACATGGCGAACTCCTAGTGGCCCAGGATCTTGCCCAGGAAGTCCTTGGCGCGATCAGTCTGTGGGTTAGTAAAGAAGCTCTCTGGATCGGTGTCTTCCAGAATGGAGCCCTCAGCCATAAAGAGAATACGGTCAGCGGCTTTGCGGGCGAAGCCCATCTCGTGGGTCACACAGATCATGGTCATGCCTTCCTTAGCCAGGGAGGTCATAACATCGAGCACCTCATTAACCATTTCTGGGTCAAGAGCCGAGGTTGGCTCGTCGAAAAGCATGACCTTAGGGTCCATGGCAAGAGCACGAGCGATAGCCACACGCTGCTGCTGACCACCAGAGAGCTGGGCAGGGTACTTATCGGCGTGGGCAGCGATACCAACCCGATCAAGAAGCTCCATGGCGCGCTTTTCTGCCTGCTCCTTGGACTGCTTGCGGACCTTGCGTGGGGCAAGGGTGACATTATCCTTAATGGTCAGGTGTGGGAAGAGGTTGAAGCTCTGGAAGCACATACCGACTTCGGCGCGGAGCTGGGCGAGGCGCTTGCCTTCGTCTGGAAGCTCGTGGCCGTCGATGGTGATAATGCCTTCATCGATAGTTTCCAGGCGGTTAATGGTGCGACACAGGGTGGACTTACCGGAACCCGATGGACCCAGCATGACCACTACTTGGCCTTTAGGAACTTCAACATTAATATTGCGGAGAGCGTGGTAGGAGCCATAGTACTTGTTGACTCCCTCAATCTTGATCATTGGGGTTAGTTTCGATTCAGCCATAGATAAACTATAAAGAATTACTTTCTATTTATCAACAGGCAATGATCAGACAGGTGTGTATTAGAATGATATTCCGTGTTAACTAGCCCATCTAAAACCTATGAAGTGCGTACCTTCGGCTGCCAGATGAATGTGCATGACTCTGAGCGTCTCTCCGGTCTTCTGGAAGAGGCCGGCTATGTGCCATTTGCTGGTGACCAGGTCGACCCCGATACTGTTGGCGATGAGATTCCTGACCTCATTGTTTTCAATACCTGTGCCGTGCGTGAAAATGCCGATATGCGCCTCTATGGCACCCTTGGCCAGCTGCGTGCAGTGAAGGAGACCCACCCTGATTTGCAGATTGCTGTGGGTGGCTGCCTTGCGCAGAAGGATAAAGAGGTAGTTATTAAGAAGGCCCCATGGGTGGATGTGGTTTTTGGTACCCATAATATGGGCTCCCTGCCTGTGCTTTTGGAGCGTGCCGCCCATAACCACAAGGCTGAGGTGGAAATTGTCGATGCTCTGGAGCAGTTCCCATCCGTGCTGCCTGCTAAGCGTGAATCCGCCTATGCCGGTTGGGTCTCTGTGTCTGTGGGCTGCAATAATACCTGTACTTTCTGTATTGTTCCTAGCCTCCGTGGCCCTGAGATTGACCGCCGTCCAGGCGATATTCTGGCTGAGGTTCAGGCCCTGGTTGACCAGGGTATCTCTGAGGTCACCCTGCTTGGTCAGAATGTGAATGCCTATGGTGTGAACTTTGCTGACCCTGAGGCTGAGCGTGACCGCTCGGCTTTCTCCAAGCTGCTGCGCGCCTGCGGCAATATTGAAGGCCTTGAGCGTGTTCGCTTTACCAGCCCTCACCCTGCCGAGTTCACCTCGGATGTCATTGATGCCATGGCTGAGACTCCTAATGTCTGCCCTCAGCTGCATATGCCACTGCAGTCCGGCTCTGACAAGGTGCTCAAGGAAATGCGCCGCAGCTACCGCACCAAGAAATTCTTGAAGATTCTTGATGAGGTGCGCGAAAAGATCCCTAATGCGGCCATCACCACCGATATTATTGTCGGCTTCCCTGGTGAAACTGAGGAAGACTTCCAGCAGACCCTCGATGTGGTGGAAAAGGCCCGCTTTAGCTCCGCCTTTACCTTCCAGTACAGCCCACGTCCTGGTACCCCTGCTGCCGAATATGAAAGCCAGGTGCCAAAGGCCGTGGTTCAGGACCGCTATGACCGCCTCCTTGCCCTTCAGGAGCGCATCTGTGAGGAAGAAAATGCCAAGCTTGTTGGCACCACGCAGGAACTTCTGGTTCAAAGTGACGGCGGCCGTAAGAATGACCGTACCCACCGTCTTTCCGGTCGTGCCCGCGATGGTCGCCTGGTGCACTTCTCAGCCACCGAGGGTGTCCGCCCTGGCGACTATGTGACCGTGACCATTACCGACTCCGCACCACACTTCCTGATTGCGGACTCTGAGGTCACCAACCACAAGAAGACCCGTGCGGGTGACCTCTATGAGGCCGGCCAGCAGCCAACCACCAAGGGTGTGGGACTGGGCATGCCGACCCTCAAGGTGCGCGGCTAAAGCACAGGCGCATTAAAGAAGTTCATCAAAAGGCACACACTAAAATGTGCCCAACACAAAATCAACCCATCAGGAGTAGGCTGGTAGGTGCTATGAGTACTGTTTCCCCAAATTCCGCGGAGAGCCTGGATAAGCAGGAACGTCGCGCCGGGCGCATTGTGGACCTCGGTCCTAGCCGTGGCACGCTGATTATTGCCCTGGTTCTTTATATTGTTGCCCTCTTCTTGCCTCACTCCGGTGCAGTGAAGGGCTTCGATGTGCTGCTGCATAATTCCACGGCTACCGCCCATCTGACCACCATGCCCGAATATGTTCAGATGTACCTGACCTTCCTTGGTCTTGTGGTCTTCAATATTCTGGTGCTGTTGACCCGCAATTCCGTGTGTACACTAATTGGCTGGTGCTTCAGTGGCGTGGGGCTCTTCTACACCCTCTTTGCTATGTGGATGCGTCAGACGCACACCAATGCTAATGGTGGTGGCATTTCCATCGGTCTGGTTCTTAGCGCCATTGCGGTCTTCCTTGCCGTCTGGGGCTATACCGGTCTTATCATCCGCCGCACCAGTGAGCAGCAGGCCCTGGCCGATGCTCGTGTGGATGCCTCCCGCAATGCGACCCCTGACCCAGTGGCCGATGCGCAGCTCCGCCTCATGGCTGAGCGTGCTGCCAGGGAGGCCGGCACTTATGATGATGGTGACCACCGCCGTCGCCGTAATCGCAAGCACGACTAAAGGCTAAAGGAGCCCAAAGCCACGGCGCTTTGAGTCCTATAACGCGAAACCGCCAGTACCAAAAGGTACCGGCGGTTTTCTTATGCCAAGAGGCGATTACTCCTCAATCGCACTCTTAGCAGCCTCAGCCCATTCGGACCACTGCTTAGCCTGGGATTCAAGCTCAGCCTTCTTCTTTGGATTGGCCTCAGCCTCAGCGGCAGCGGCAAATTCCTTGGCGCGGTTGAGGAACTGCTCAATTCGAGCAAGAGCCTCAGGGTCAGTACGACGCCATTCACGCTCCTCCGCCTTTTCCACGCGCTTTTCAATCTCGCGGATAGCAGCCTCAATATCCTTGCGGTCAGCGGAAGCCACATAGCCGATTTCTTCCCACTTCTCATGGAGTTCATGGAGAAGCTCCTTAGCCTTATCAAGACCAGCGGAAGGATCGATGAGCTTGGAGTACTCCTCAATCAGAGCACGCTTCTTAGCGGAGTTCTCCTGGTACTGAGCCTCAATGGCTTCATCCTTGGCCGCACGAGCCTGGAAGAAGACATCCTGGGCAGCACGGAACTTAGCCCAGAGGTCATCATCATGGGCCTTGCCTGCACGACCAGCGGCACGCCACTCATCCATCAAGTCACGGTAAGCACGGGAGGTCTCCGCCCACTCGGTGGAATTCTTCAGAGCCTCAGCACGCTCAATAATGTCGAGCTTGATCTTCTTAGCAGCAGCACGCTGCTTATCCAACTGAGAGAAGTGCTGACCACGGCGCTTACGGAAGACATCGCGGGCGGCCTCCATGCGGCGCCAGAGCTCCTTCTCCACAGGACCCTCAAGACGAGGGATAGAACGCCATTCATCGAAAAGACCAGAAATCTTATCACCAGTCTTACGCCACTCAGCCTTCTGGGCCAGAGCCTCAACCTGGGTCACAATTTCCTGTTTGCGCTTAGCATAGCTGGCCTTGAGCTCCTGAGCCTTGGCGGTACCGGCATCAGCGGCACCATGACCCTTGGCCAGCAGGGCACGAAGAGCAGCCATATCACCAATAATTGGTGCATTATCAAGGGTGGATTCAATCTCAGAAAGACGCTCATGGGTAGCAGCGCCAGCCTCAGGGTGGTGGGCTAGGCGGTTAATGAGAAGCTGCACCTCAGAGTAGAGATCACGGAAGCGCTTAGTGTAGAGGGCCATACCTTCCTCAACGCTACCTGCGTGCCACGAACCAATAGCAACATCCTTACCGCCATCAGTACGGTATACGGTGCCATCAGCATCAATACGACCAAAGCTCGAAGGATCCTTGAGCGCTGGTCGAGTGGTAGCAGCAGGCTTTGTTGGGCCTGGCTTCATTGGGCCTGGCTTAGGAGCAGACATAGATCATCCCTTCATTTCGAATTCTTCTATATTCTAGTAGCTAGAGACCTGTAAAGACAATGATTTCGCCAAAGGAGTGAAAATCCCCAATGCCCGTGGCAATTATCGGCCCCACAGCCAGTGGTAAATCGGCCCTGAGCCTTGACCTCGCCGAAAAACTCGACGCCGAAATTGTCAATGTGGACTCCATGCAGCTCTACAAAGGGATGGACATTGGTACAGCAAAGCTCCGCCCGGAGGAACGCCGTGGCATTCCTCACCACCAGCTCGATGTTCTCGATGTGACTGCCACGGCCAGTGTGGCGCGCTATCAGCAGGAAGCCGTGGCGGATGTTAATGACATTCTTTCACGGGGTAAAGAAGCCATTTTGGTCGGTGGATCCATGCTCTATATCCAATCACTCGTTGATGACTGGCAATTCCCACCCACTGACCCTGAAGTGCGTGCTAAGTGGATGGCCCGCCAAGACGAAGTCGGTGTGGAAAAGCTCCATGAGGAACTCGCCGCCATTGACCCGGCCGCCGCAGCAATTATTGAAACCAAAGACCCACGCCGTATCGTGCGTGCCCTAGAAGTCATTGAACTCACCGGAAAGCCCTTCGTCGCCTCCCAACCACCAATTAATGCGCCTGCCCGCTGGGGCACAACCATCATTGGTCTTGGTACTGAATCCGACTGGCTTAACCCACGCATTGAACTGCGCACCAAGCTCATGTTTGAGCAAGGCTTCGTGGAGGAAGTCGAGCACCTCAAGACCCACGGACTAATCAAGGAGTCCACTGCTGGCCGCGCCATTGGCTACGCCCAAGTCCTCGACTATCTTGATGGTGAAATCACCCTTGATGAGGCCATTGAACAGACCATCTTTGGCACCCGCCGATATGTGCGGCGCCAAAAAGCCTGGTTTAAGCGCGACCCCCGCACTCACTGGATTGATGCCACGGGTGATACACTGGCTCAAACTCTAGAAATTCTCGAAACACAAAAAGGACAATAATGCAGTTTTATAAAGGCCACGGCACCGAAAATGACTTCATCATCCTCGACGACCCTAACGGTCAGATTGACCTGAGCCCCGAACTAATCCGGGCACTGTGCGATCGCCGTGCCGGCATCGGTGCCGATGGTATTCTTCGCGTGCTCAATGCCGAAACTGCCGCCACACTCGGCTACCACGAAACCGCAGGGGAGTGCGAGTGGTTCATGGACTACCGCAATGCTGATGGCACCACTGCTGAAATGTGTGGCAATGGCGTACGCGTCTTCGCTCACTTTGTCGCCCGCACCTACGGCCTGCCACAAGCACCACGTCTGGTGGTCGGCACTCGCGCCGGGCTGCGTCCTGTTATTGTGCATAGCTTCGATGACTTTGCCGCCGATGTGGAAGTGGATATGGGCCAGCCGGAAGTCCTAGGTGTTTCCACCGTCATTATTGGTGAGCAGCGCTTTGCTGGTCTTGGCGTCAGCATGGGTAATCCGCACCTGGCCTGCGTGGTTCCTGGTCTCACCGAAGAATCCCTCGGCCGCCTGCCTGTGGGTAACCCAATCGGCTTTGATACTGAATTCTTCCCGGCCGGTGTGAATACCGAAATTCTCACCCCACTCAAGGACGGTGCTGTGCACATGCGCGTCCATGAGCGTGGTGCTGGTGAAACCCGCTCCTGTGGCACTGGCACTGTGGCTAGCGCCGTTGCTGCCCTTGCTGATGCCGGTCAAGCCACTGGTGAAGTGGATGTCCATGTCCCTGGCGGCACCATCCACGTGGTCATCACTGAAGAGGGCTCAAGCCTGCGTGGCCCATCTGCCATTGTGGCCAAGGGTGAGTTCTTCACGAACTAATCACAAAAGCAAAGTCACAATACCAAAACCAAACAAAGGCCTGAATCCAGTCGATACTGGATTCAGGCCTTTGGCGTAGTTCAAAAATCTTTTAGCTCAGGTCGCTTGGTGGGCAGCAGCTGGAACTTGGCTCAGTGGCCTCGAACTCGGCTTCGTCATTTACAACCTGAATGCTGCTTGCAGCAATTGAGGTTGGCTGTGCCGTGGATGCGGTGGAATTCTGTGGGGTAGTGGATGTGGAAGTACTGGACTGCGTGGCTTCCTCATCACTGACCTTCTCGATCTTCTCGACACCATCCACCGTCACGACCTTATAGTTAGTCTGCGCTGGGGTGGACTCGGTGGCGCCATGTGGGCCAAAGACCAGAGTTGCTACCAGTGCGGTGACAGTGAACAAACTTGGGAGGGTCATGCGAAAATTCCAAACTTATTGCGTATCTTTAGTTCAATCTTTCCTAAAAGTCTACACACTCACATAAAAAACTGCTGTAGATTCAGAGCAAAATTCACTGTGAGCGTACAACTCTTAGGGGATGCTGGGAAGAACCGAAGCTCTTCCCAGTGGTGTAGTGGATTCTACATATGCTTCATTGGGGAATAATTAAAATTACTTACCAAGTAAGCTCAGCCTGCAGCGATCCTTGGTTAGCCAGGGCACGAATAGCATCAGGGTTATCAATGTGCCCAAGGCGGGTGTAGGAATAGCGGGTAGTAAAAGTCTCATAGAAAATGACAAGAGTATTACCAGTCCACAGCATCACATCACCGGCATTAATTTGCTCGGGGACGCTGTTATTTGTCGGAAGACTGCGGGGAAGTCGGCTATAGAACTCATTGCCATTGAACTCACTCATAGTGAGGCTAATATTGCCAAGGCTGCGAAGATCCTCTACAGCCGCATTCTCAGTAGGGTGGAAATTAAAGACCTGACCGTTGAGAGTAATACGTGGATTTGCTGCCATTGAAGTCTCCTGAATTGGGGAAGGAATGCTTGCTGGCGTTGTGCTTTCCGGTGGGGTTGCTGCGGGTGGCGTGCTTACCGGCGCTGCAATTGCGGTGCTCGTCGCATCTGCGCTGGTTGCTGCCTGAGTTTGGGTGGATTCTGTGGTGGGGCTTTGATGTTGTGGTGTGCATGCGCCAAAACCGAGAGCTGCAGCGAGGCTCAGTAGGATGCCGGTGATGTATTGCATGGGAGCTCCTAATCTGCGAGGAAATTAATTTTCAGGGGCGCCATCGATCATCTTGATGACCTTGGCCGGGACACCGCCCACAATGGCCATTGGCGGAACATCCTTGGTTACTACCGCGCCGGCAGCAATAATGGCGCCATCGCCGACAGTTACGCCGGGCAGGATTGTGGCATTGGAACCAACCCAGACATTGCGACCAAGACGCACTGTTGCCGGGTGAAGGGTGCCGCGTTGTGCCGGATCAAAATCATGGTTAAGCGTGGCAATTGCGACATTGTGGCCAATGGCGCAGCCATCGCCGATATAAATTCCGCCGGTGTCTTGAAACTTGCAGCCGGAATTAATAAAGACATTTTTACCAAGGTGGATATTGGCGCCACAATCGGCATTAAAAGGTGGAAAGACCAGCACTGTTTCATCAATCTTCTTGCCGGTCATTTCTTCCAAGAGTTCACGGCGTCCTTGGGGATCGCGATACTCATTATTGAAGCGCATCATGATTTCAATGGCACGCTCAGCAAGATTAGTAATGAGGATAGAGTCCTCAGAGCCAGGGACAATTTCCTTCACTGTTTCCAGCTTGGCTGCTTTTTCAAATAGTTCATTATTGGAAGTCATGGCTTCATTCTTGCAGCGGCCAGCGCTTATATCAAAGAAGAAACTGGTATATGATTACATGCAAATAAGTTATGTAAATGATGGGTCTTCTTTGGGAGGTTGCCATGGAGATTAAGCAGCTGCGCGGCTTTCTTGCTGTGTGTTCCGAGGGGAGCTTCATTGACGCGGCCTGGACTCTTGGAATTAGTCAGCCGGCTCTTTCCCGGCAGATTAAAGAACTTGAAAAAGAACTGGGCGTGGAACTCTTTATCCGTGGTAATCGGGCCAAGGGCCTAGAACTGACAACCCAAGGAAGACAACTTTATCGCAGGGCTATTGATATTGCGGGCCTGGTGGATAGAACTCTCGAAGATTTTCGTGCTGCTGAGGAAAGTCTTGCTGGGGTACTTAGCATTGGTGCTGGTGAAAGCGCAGGTTTTGACATAATTGCCCGCGCAGTTACGCGAATGCGCGTGCTTCATCCCGCGGTGCGCTGCCACATAATAAGTGCTAATGCCTCACAGATCTATGAGGGGCTGGATAATGGCACCCTCGACTTTGGCTTCATGCTTGGGGCGACAAATGCGCAGCGCTATCAGAATCTGGATGTGAATCATAGCGACCGGTGGGGAGTCATTATCCCAGCCAATCACCCTCTTGCAAAGAAAAGGGCGATTAAAAGTAAGGACCTGGAAGACTATCCGCTTATTATCTCTTCACAGGAAGTGGAACAGCACGGTGGCCTCATTGGATGGCTGCATAAGCCCATTGAGGACTTCACTATTGCCGCGCAGTATAACCTCATTGGCAATGTCTATGCCCTAATTCATGCGGGTCTTGGCATTGCCCTGGCGCTGGAGAATCTTCCCAATATGGACCCCGCGCTGCGCTTTATTCCTTGTGAGCCACGGGTGGAATTACGCGCCAGTCTCATGTGGAAAAGCCACGGCAGTCTCAGCCCTCTGGCCGTAGAATTCCTACGAATCCTGCGTGAAGAGATATTGGCGGGGTAGAGATAACAAAACTCCCCATGAGGAACCATTCTTCGTGGGAAGCTAGTCCTCGTGGGGAGTTAAAATGTGGGCGCTTGGCGCTTTAGTGGCCGCCGCAACCACCGCAGCCGCCGCCACAGCCGCCGGCAGGCTTTTCTTCATCCTTGGCCTCGGCTTCTTCGGCATGGCCGTGGCCGCCACAGCCACCGCCACCGCAGCCGCAACCGCCGCCGTCGCCACAGCTTGGTGGCGGGACGACTACGCCGGAGAGGGTACCGGAGAGGGTGAGCTCATCGCCCTGCATTGGGAGATCGCCATCCGGGAGAACCACAGTGTAGAGGTCAGGTTCAGAGACCTCAATGATGCGGTAGCGCTGACCGGAGGTCTGATTGGTGGCATAGCGGGCGGATTCCACAACGACCTTGTGATCGCCCTGTGGGTCTTCATGGGCGAGAAGGGTGAGGTAGACTTGCTGGTACTTCTCATCGGCGAGCAGTGGACCCTGAGCAATATTGGCCTCAATGGAGTCAATGACATTGCCTTGACCATCAAGGATATCCAGGCGGCCGCGGATGCGGTCAATCATGTGGATATGGGCGGTAACCGCCTGAAGGTTGCCAGTAGGGAAGAAACCAGCAAAAACCGCATAAGGTTCAGCGGCAACAATGATGATTTGCGCGCCACTAGGATCGCGGAACTGAACGAGCTGGCCGGCGCCAAGTTCGCCCACGACAGCAAGCCTATTGGAGGCAATCGCGGCATCGACAGCTTCCTGCCAGGAAGGGTAGTCCATGCCGATACTACGAAGATCAGATTCGGAACTCATAGTTTTATATATTAATCGGTTTGCGGAAAATTGGTATCCACCTAAAGGCGTATTGGGGTGGTGTACGTGTGGTGCGCTGTGGCGTGTTTATGCAAAAAGTTGTGATTTTCGGGTCGCAAAATTCGCATAATTGGGGCATTGAGGTGTGCTTTTTGAAGTTTTTTCTTGGAAATTTATCGAATAGTTTGGGGTGATTGTGCTGGTAGTGTGGTTGCATAACTTAGTGTAGCCAATGATTAGGTAAATATATGCAAACTTAGGGAGTACTATGGTGCACATAGCCGACAGGGGCTATGTATTTGTTTATATTTTCCTATTTGGATTTTTAGCTTTTGGAGCAGTACCCATGGTCTCATCAGAGATTGCCCTCGCCGACTTGCCAAAGGGGCAGTTCGGCGTGATTACCGCCGTGCAAGAGCACGCCTTTAGCCCAGAGATGAACCGACGTCTTCGTGAATTGGGCTTGCGTGTGGGTAGTGAGGTCACCACGATTATGCGCACCAGTGCTGGTGGCCGTGTAGTCAAGATTGACCAGACCCGCTACGCCGTGGATAAGAAAACAGCAAAGCTCATTTTCGTTGAAGTGAAGGAAGGTGCACACTAATGGCCAAGGCAGCGACGACAACCTGTCATTGCGAAACTAAAACCAAGCAGGCGAAGCCGGGTTCCCCAGTTATTGCCCTGGTTGGCGCGCCAAATGCTGGTAAATCCACGCTTTTTAATGGTCTGACCGGCGCAAAGGCAGCCATGGGTAACTGGCCAGGCACCACCGTGGCCGTGTCCCGCGGTGCATGGAATGTTGGGGAGCGTGAATTTGACGTCATTGACTTCCCAGGTGCTTATTCCCTGGACCCAGTGAGCCCGGATGAGCAGCTCACCCGCGATCTTGTGATTGATTGTGGGGTAGAAGAGCGCCCGGACCTGGTCATGGTCGCGGTCGATGCGGCCTCGATTAGCCGCTCGCTCTACATGGTTGCGCAGTTGGCCGAGAGCCGCTTCCGCATGGTTGTGGTGATTACCAAGGCCGATGTGGCGCGCAGCCAGGGCAAGGAAATTGATGCTGAGGCACTTTCGGCCTTCATCAACGCCCCTGTTGTGATTGTTGACCCACGTCACCGCAGTAACCTCAAGGTTGTGGGTGAGACTGTGATTGAGCAGCTTGGCACCGAGCCACGCCGCCGTCGTGCCCGCGCCCACGGGGAGCAAGCCAATGATGATGTGGCCATTGCTGATTCCCGCTTTGACTGGGTTGAGCGTGGCATTGAGGCCTCCGTACATCATGTGGAGCCGCCAAAGGCCACCCTCACAGAGAAGATTGACCGTTTCGCACTGCATCCAGTGCTTGGTCCTTTTCTCTTCCTATTTGTGATGTGGATTGTCTTCCAGATTACGACCACTGTGGCTAAGCCATTCCAGGATGGGTTGGATAATCTCTTTAGCGGCCCAATTTCAGATTTTGTGGCTGGTCTGATTGGTGACCATGCCATTTTGAAGGGTCTGATTGTTGATGGCCTCATTGGCGGTGTGGGTACGGTTTTGACCTTCGCCCCACTGATGGCGCTGATGTTCCTGTGCCTGGCCTTCCTGGAGGATTCCGGCTATATGGCCCGCGCGGCAGTGGTGACTGATCGTCTGATGAAGACCATCGGTCTTCCTGGTAAGGCCTTTATCCCACTGATTGTGGGCTTTGGCTGCAATGTGCCAGCTATTTCCTCGACCCGTGTGCTGGGCAAGCCACAGCACCGTCTGCTCACAGCCCTTCTGATTCCATTTACTTCCTGCTCGGCCCGTCTGACCGTGTTCGTGATGCTTTCGGCCACCTTCTTCCCAGGACACGCCGGTACCGTGGTCTTTGCCATGTATGTGATTTCCGTGGCCATGGTCATTATTGCCGGTCTGCTCATGCGCGCCACCCTGTGGCGTCACGCTGGCTTTGAGCCACTGGTTATTGACCTTCCTATCTACCAGGTTCCTGGCCCACGCCTTGCGCTCTCCGTTATGTGGGTTCGCCTCAAGGGCTTCCTGCAGACCGCCGGTGGCATCATTGTTGTCACCGTGGCCGCAGTCTTCATCCTTCAGTCCGTCCCAGTGGTTAGCGGCTATGGCTTCGCCGATGAGGATATGCCATTTGAGGATTCCGTCTACGGTCGCATTTCTGAAACCATCGCCCCAGTCTTCGAGCCAGCAGGTTTTGGCAAGGGCACGCTGACCGGCACCCTGATTACCGGCTTTGTGGCCAAGGAGGCCGTGATTTCCTCCTGGGCACAGACCTATGCTGTGGATGATGTGACCGATGATGATTCCACGACCCAGGCTGAGAGCCCACTGGCCCAGAATGTCCGTCAGGATTTCGCCGCAGCTTCCAATGATCACACCATTGCCGCTGTCTGGGCTTTCATGATCTTCCTGCTCGCCTACACCCCGTGCGTGGCCACCCTCGGTGCCCAGCGCCGTGAGATTGGCGGCAAGTGGACAGCTATGGGTGTGATTATTCAGTTGGGCATCGCCTGGGTTCTTGCCGTTATTGTCTTCAATGTTCTCAAGATTTGGTTCTAATCATGTTTTTTCGCAAAAACCGCACCCCTGAGCACCCCGAACGCTCCTCGCGCCCCATGGCTGCAGTCCTTGAGGCTATCGCCAATGGTGCCAATACCAAAGACATGATCGCCGCCCGCACTGGGCTTAGCGACGGCACCGTGGCTATAGTCCTTGAGCACCTTGCGCGCCTGGGTAAGCTGGATGCCCGCGTGGAAAGTGTCTGCGCGGGGGCCTGTGGTAGTTGCGCCTCTGATTGTGATCATCGCGATGAAAATGCAAGTATTCACAATCCGGCTGCGGCCCCGCTGGGACGCGGCTTGAAGGTGTTGTCGCTTCACCCTACACTAGTCAGTAATGACTGAACGCGAATTATACGTACACGAACCAACAGTCGGTGAGCTCGACCTCGAGTCGCGCTCCCGACTTCGTCGTTTAAATATCCACGATACTGAACAGTCCGATGGCTATGATGTTGAGTATCGTAAGCTCCGCCTGGAGAAAGTTATCCTCGTTGGTGTGTGGACCAGCGGTACCGTGGCGGAGATTGAAGCCAATCTGACCGAGCTCCGAGCACTGGCCGAAACTGCCGGTTCCGAGGTGCTGGAGACTCTCTACCAGAAGCGCGATAAGCCTGATGCTGGTACCTATATTGGTTCCGGTAAGGTCCAGGAGCTCAAAGATATTGTGCAGGCCACCGGCGCCGATACTGTGGTCTGCGATGGTGAGCTTAGCCCCGGCCAGATGATTGCCCTGGAAAAGGCGCTGGATGTTAAGGTGATTGACCGCACCATGCTCATCCTTGATATCTTTGCCCAGCATGCCAAGTCCAAGGAAGGTAAGGCCCAGGTCTCCCTGGCACAGATGGAATACCTCATTACCCGCGTGCGTGGTTGGGGCGGTGCGCTGTCCCGTCAGGCCGGTGGTCGTGCCGGTTCCAATGGTGGTGTGGGTCTTCGTGGTCCTGGTGAAACCAAGATTGAGGCTGATAGGCGCCGTCTTCGCTCCGATATGGCAAAGCTCCGCAAGGAAATTGCCCATATGAAGACTGCCCGTGAGGTTAAGCGCTCCCAGCGTAAAGAATCCGCCATTGCCCAGGTCGCCATTGCCGGCTATACCAATGCTGGCAAGTCCTCCTTGATTAATGCCATGACCGGTGCTGGTGTGCTGGTTGAGGACGCCCTCTTCGCCACCCTGGACCCAACCACCCGCCGCGTGAACCTCAAGGACGGCAGGGCAGTGACCTTCACTGATACCGTCGGTTTTGTGCGCCACCTGCCTACCCAGCTTGTGGAAGCCTTCCGTTCCACCCTGGAGGAGGTCATTGAGGCCGACCTGGTGCTCCACGTGGTGGATGGCTCCGACCCATTCCCGCTCAAGCAGATCGAGGCCGTGAATAATGTCATTACCGATATTGTTCGCGAAACCAAGGCGGAAGCACCGGCCGAAATTATTGTGGTGAATAAGGTGGATGCCGCCGATGAACTGGTACTAGCAGAACTCAGGCACTACTTAGATGATGTGGTCTTTGTCTCTGCTAAAACCGGCGAAGGCATTGAGGAACTTGAGGCGCGCGTCGAACTCTTCCTCAATGAGCGCGATGCCCACGTGCAGTTGCTCATTCCTTATTCTGAAGGACGTATCGTTGCGGAGCTTCATGAGAAGGGCACTGTGCTCAAAGAAGAACATATAAATGAAGGCACTGTACTTGATATTCGTCTTCCACAGGAACTTGCGCAGAAATACCAATCTTATTTGCATGAAGGCATGACTTCTCAATAGTATTGGGGGTCATGAGTAATTCTTGGGGATGGACCGTCCACGGTGACGGCAAACACATTAAACCTGGTGCCGTTGTTGCACCAGAAGAACGACTGAGTTGGGGTCGCACCATTGGCATTGGTCTACAGCATGTTGTAGCAATGTTTGGTGCGACCCTTCTTGTGCCTACCTTGACCGGATTCCCGGTTAATACCACGCTGCTGTTCTCCGGTATCGGCACGATTCTCTTCCTGCTCATTACCCGCAACCGCCTCCCCTCCTATCTGGGCTCCTCCTTCGCCTTCATTGCGCCTCTCACGGCCTCTCAGGCGCAGGGTATTAATGCTCAGGTCGGTGGTGTGTTGGCTGCCGGTATTGCGCTTTTGATTGTCGGTATTATTGTTAAAATTGCTGGCCGACGCGTCCTTGATGCGGTTCTGCCACCCGTGGTTTCCGGTGCCATTGTTGCTTTCATTGGTCTTAACCTTGCTGGTGCGGCCACCTCTGATTTCCAAAAGCAGCCACTGGTTGCTGGTGTCACCCTTCTTGTGATTATTCTCTGCACCGTGATTGGTCGCGGCATGATTAACCGCCTCTCCATTCTTATCGGTGTGATTGTGGGCTGGATTTTCGCTGCTCTGACCGGCAATGTTCCTGAGGGCACCCGCGAAACCATTAACTCCGCTGCCTGGATTGGTCTCCCACAGTTCCACCACCCATCCATGCACCTCAACGTGGTATTCATTACCATTCCTGTCATTATTGTTCTCATTGCGGAAAATGTTGGCCACGTTAAGGCTGTGTCTAATATGACCAAGCGCAACCTTGATGATCTCGCCGGCGACGCTCTGCTTGCCGACGGCCTCGCTACCACCCTCGCCGGTGGTTTCGGTGGTTCCGGTACCACCACCTATGCTGAAAATATTGGTGTGATGGCTGCTACCAAGGTCTATTCCACCGCGGCCTATTGGGTTGCTGCTGCCTGCGCTATTCTGCTTGCCTTTGTGCCTAAGTTTGGTGCGCTGGTTCTTACTATTCCTAATGGCGTGCTCGGTGGCGCCACTATCGTGCTCTACGGCCTGATTGGTATGCTGGGTATTCGCATCTGGCAGGAAAATAAGGTGGACTTCACCAATCCAGTGAACCTTACTGCCGCTGCCGTTGCTCTTATTGCCGGCATCGGTAACCTCACCCTCAATGTTGGCTCCCTTCAGCTTCAGGGCATTGCATGGGGTAGTATTGGTGTGATTATCATTTACCCAATCATGAAGAAGCTCTTCGAAACTGTTGGTGAGGGTCGCAAGTAACTCACCACTCTAACGCCCACGGATAAGGACTCTTATGCTACCCACCGCTGCTGTCTTATGGATTGTGCTCGCTGTGGCCCTGGCAGTGGTCATTATCCTGTGGGCGTATTTTACTGCCCAGCGTCTTCATCGCCTGCATATTCGCACGGATGCTGCCCGCGCCTCCCTTGAGGCCGCACTGAATCGCCGCGGGGCAGTAATTGCTACACTCCACCCGGAACTTGCCTCCAAGGCTCGTGCTGCGGAAGCAGTGGGCCTGGAATACCAAAACTTTGATGCCCGCATCCAAAAGGAACGCGAACTTCTCGATTCCGTTCCTGGCCTCACCGCCTCTAGCACCGCCTTGGATAAAAATATTCCGGCACCTCTCGCCGAAGCCCAGGCCCGCGTGCTACTCACGCACCGCTTCTATGATGCGGCCGTAACTGATACCCGTGCGCTGCGCACCCGCCCGCTCATTCGCCTCTTCCATCTTGGGGGCACAGCAAAGCTGCCCGAATACTTCGAGCTCTAAAAGCGTTTACACTTGAGCTATGTCGGATCACAAAGCTCTCATGAAGCTCCTTGCGGGCTCCCTCAAGGCTTATAACGCCCAAGTGCAGACTCTCCTCGCCCGCGATAATGCGCGGGCCTTTGATGCTGCCACCAAGCAGCATTTGGATCATGTGGTGCACTACTCCAATGAGCTCAATACGGCTCTTGCCCAGGCAGGCATTCCCACCAAAGCCTGGCGCGCCCTTCCCATCGAAGGCATGGATGCCGTGGATCTCTTTGGCGAGTGGTACGATGCCGCCATTGACCTCTGGGAGGATGTCTATATCTGGGTTGCCGATGCTGGCATCACCGCCGTCTATGGCCAACATCTATTGCATATCTTCCAGCAGCTCATTCCAAACCGACCCGATATTGAGCAGCGCTTTTTGAGTATGCTTCACAGCAAGCCGGATTACGCATAGAGTGGAAGACTAAAAGAACCCGAAGACTTCGAGTCCTCGGGTTCGACCTTTCTGTGCTTATTAGTCATTAAAGCCGTCTGGGTGGCTGGAATGCCATGCCCAAGCAGTGGCGATAATTTTCTCCATGGTGTCGAACTCAGGGGTCCAACCGAGCACCTCACGGGCCTTATCAGAGCAGGCAATGAGGGTATCTGGGTCGCCAGGGCGGCGATCGGAGAGCTCAGCAGGGATTGGGTGGCCGGTCACCTTGCGGGCAGCCTCCACAATTTCCAAATTGGAGAAGCCATTGGCCGAACCAAGGTTAAAGGCGGTGGAAGGGTTACCCTTACGCAGGTATTCCACGGCCTTCATATGGGCGCTGGCAAGGTCAAATGGGTGCACATAGTCGCGCACATTGGTGCCATCCGGGGTGTTGTAGTCATTGCCGAAAATGAAGATCTTTTCGCGCTTGCCTGCAGCCACCTGAAGAACAATTGGCAGCAGGTGGGTTTCCGGATTGTGGTCCTCACCAATGGAACCGTCCGGCTTAGCACCAGCCACATTGAAGTAACGCAGTGGCACATAGTGAATCCCATAGGCCTTATCAGCCCACTTCATGATGGTCTCCATCATGAGCTTGGACTCACCATAAGGGTTAATTGGCTTCTGTGGGGTGGTCTCACGGATTGGCATCTCTTCCGGAATACCATATGTAGCAGCCGTGGAGGAGAAGACAATATTCTTCACACCGGCCTCATTCATGACCTCAAGAAGCTTCACCATACCGGCAGTATTATTATCAAAATACTTCAGTGGCTTTTCCATGGACTCAGCCACAAGGCTGTAGGCCGCGAAGTGAATGACCGCATCAATATCATGCGCCTTGAAGACTCCACGCATGAAGTCCTGGTCGGCCACATCGCCCTCATAGAAGGTGGCATCAGGGTGCACGGCGGCACGGTGCCCGGTGACCAGGTTATCGACAACAATGACCTCCTCATCCGTCTTATTAACGAGATAATCCACCATATGGGAGCCGATATATCCGGCACCACCCAGGACGAGGATAGCCATTATGATTCTCCAATCAGGTTGAGGAAGCGGTGGAAGGCTGCGCGGCCTTGCTCATCGCACTTAAAAACGCCGGCATCTTCAAGAACTCGGACAAATACGTGGCCGATTTCTTCTTTTACCAGCGCAGATGTGTCAATTATAGCACGCTGGGGGTTTGCGGCTTTGATATTTCTCGCCCATTCAAGGTGGTATTCAGCAATGCCACTGGTGCGAATTGCTGCCTGCTCATCCGCAGTGGTGTCCTGCAGATAGCGCTCGACTGCAGCCATCTCTTCCTTGAGGCGCGGTGGCAGAATAGCCAGGCCCATGACCTCAATGAGACCAATATTTTCCTTCTTAATATGCTGCACATCCTTGTGTGGATGGAAGACACCATCAGGGTGCTCTTCGCTGGTGTGATTATCACGAAGAACCAGGTTGAGGATATACGCATCGCCATCCTTGCGGGCAATAGGCGTGACCGTATGGTGGCGGGTGCCATTGCTGTTTGCGATGACATCGACGGTTTCATCGCTATGAGTCTTCCAACTTTCCGCAACGTGCTCAGCAGCTTCTATTAGTGCGTGCGGATCATCGCTGCGGAGCCGGATAACACTCATTGGCCACTTAAGGATTTCGGCCTTCACACCCTTGAGTGTGAATTCGTACTCCGTACTGGCCTTATCCATTGGGAATATGTGGCGGCCACCCTGATAGTGGTTATGGCTAAGAATGGAACCACCCACAATCGGAAGATCAGAATTGGAGCCCGCGAAGTAGCCGGGGAAAAGATCAACTAGCTGCAGGAGCTCGCGGAAAGTCTGCGTGGTGATTTCCATCGGGCTGTGTTCAGCATCGAGGAAAATGCAGTGCTCATTGAAATAAGCATAGGGGGAATACTGGAAGCCCCATGTGTGCTTCCAGGTGGTGTTAGTTTTGCTATTTTTCTTGTTTTCATCGTCGAGCTCGACGCGAATGATGCGGTGCTGGGCACGGGCCGGGTGGTTGACACGGCCAGCGTAGCCCTCGTTTTCCATGCACAGCTGGCAGAGAGGGTAGTCGCTTTGAGGTGCGTTCTTAGCAGCAGCGATGGCCTTGGGGTCTTTTTCCGGCTTGGAGAGATTGATAGTGATTTCAATATCGCCGTAGTCGGATGGGGCGGTGAACTCAATATTGCGCGCAATATCTCCAAGCTTGATGTAGTCATTGCGGCAATTGAGAGAGTAGAAATTGCTGATTGCTTTCTGCGGATCAACCGCATAGTCATTCCAGAACTGGGCATTGACCACGTGCGGTGGTGGGGTGATGAAGTCCATCACGGCACTGGTGAGAATCTCATCGGGGCCAAGCTCATGGACCAATGGGATGAGTTCAGTTTCCTGGGTTTCCGCATTGCCAGTGTCCTCACCGATGAGGGCGAAGAGGCGGTTACGGAGGTAGATTCGATCCAGCTCGGTATAGTCGCTCTGCGCGATAATAGCGCTGGCCAGTGCATCAACACGTTTCATGCTTGATCCTTGGAATGACTATGGGGTGTGAGGTGTTGTGTGTGTTATTTGGTGCGTGTGTCAGTCCAGTGCGCGTGCACCATCGGCAATTTCGGCCGGGTAGAAGCTTGGGGCGTAGCCGATCTCTTTGGTGTAGATCTCGGTGACGGCCTTGGTGAATGCTTCAACCTTATCCTTGTTGACAATGGCAATGGCGCAGCCGCCGAAACCGGCACCAGTCATGCGGGCACCAACCACACCATCCTGCGCCCAGGCGGCGTGGACCAGGGTGTCCAGTTCCTTGCCTGTGACTTCAAAGTCATGCTCAAGGGATACATGGGAGGCATTGACCAGGCGGCCAAATTCGGCCAGTTCACCAGCACGAAGGGCAGTGGTGGCGCGTTCCACGCGGCGGTTTTCCCACACGGCATGGCGGGCACGCTTGAGGCAGTTATGGCCGTTAATGAGATAGGCATACTGATCGAGGGTGGCTTCATCGAGGTCACCGAGGGTGGCAATATTGATGCCCTTTTGCAGATCAGCCAGTGCGCTTTCACATTCCGCGCGGCGCTCATTGTACTTGGAATCGGCCAGTTCACGGCGCTTATTGGTGTTCATAATGACAATGACATTATCGCCGAGGTCCAGAGGAACCAGCTCATATTCCAAGGTATTGGTATCCAGGTAGATGGCGCGCTTTTCCGCACCCATGCCAATGGCGAACTGGTCCATAATGCCGGAGTTCACGCCAATGTACTTATTTTCCGTGAGCTTGCCAATTTTAATCAGGTCAAGGCGCTCAAGTTTCAGGTCAAAGAGCTTTTCGGCCACAATGCCAATGAGCAATTCCAGGGAGGCAGAGGAGGAGAGGCCCGCACCATTAGGGATGGTGCCCTCAATGAAGAGGTCAAAGCCATGAGGAAGCTTATGGCCTGCTTCCTGCAGGAAGAGAAGAACGCCCTTGGCGTAGTTGGCCCAGCCATGTTCCGTCTTAAAACTTAGGTCAGCAAGGTCAACTTCGATGATGCCATCATCGCTAAAGTTCGCCGAGTAGAAGCGGAGGAGATTATCCTCCCTGGCCTTAGCAGCACCCCAGGTGCCCAAGCTGATAGCAGCAGGGAAGACATGGCCACCGTTGAAGTCGGTGTACTCGCCGATGAGGTTGATTCGGCCAGGGGAGAAGAAAGAGGCTTCGGGTTCGTAGCCAAAGATAGAAGCAAAAGAACTATGGAGCTGTGTGGTATTCATAGCTCAAGCATAAAATATTTTAGTAAACTTTTCAAGTAAAATTTTACTAAAGTTTAGTTCTTGCTAGATTTACGCAGGGTAAGGTGGGTTCCGAGGCGAATGAGGTAGGGGACATCAGGGATGGCGTGCTCGAGGTAGGCGTGTGCTTCGGAGACTGCGCGGGCACCCATTTCTTCTGTAAAGACGGATACGGAAGACAGAGGTGGGAAGACCTGTTTCGCAATGGCTGTGTCATTGAAGGAAATGATGCTGACATCTTCGGGCACATTCTTGCCGGCTTCCTGCAGGGCGCGCAGGGCACCGACGGCGAGGGCATCGCTGGCAATAAAGAACGCATCGGGGAGGTCGTCCCCGTGTTCTTCCAGGGCTTCCTTCATAAGTTCGTAGCCACTTTGGGTGGAGAATACGCCGGTGTAGACATAGTTAGCGTTGAAGAGGCCGCGCTGTTCCAGGTAGTAGGTGAAGGTCTGAATGCGGGGGTCTTC
Organism: Corynebacterium sp.; assembly: GCA_030530875.1. GTDB lineage: Bacteria > Actinomycetota > Actinomycetes > Mycobacteriales > Mycobacteriaceae > Corynebacterium. Next base: position 99,259 of record JAUMUD010000002.1, on the reverse strand, counting down.
AAGTTCTTCGGTTTGGTCGCTAGTGCGCTCACTGCCAGTAATCATGCCAATATGGCGGTGGCCTTTGTGGATGAAGTGGTCGAGGACTTCAACCACAGCATGGCTAAAGTCCGTGGTGATGCAGGTAAAGCCTTGTTCCAGCGTGTCGCTATCCACAAAGAAGATGACAGGATTGAGGCGGCTGAAATGGAGGATTTGGGCAGAGCTGTATTTACCCACGGCGATGACGGCATCGACCTTTTCAATTGGGTCGATGGGGTCATTGTTGAAGATGCGGATAATCTCATAGCCAAGTTCCTGGGCTTTACGCTCAATGCCGATACGGATGGAGTAGTAGTACAGGTCATCGGTTTCCTCAGCTTCACTGAACCACTGAATAATGGCCAGTGAGCGATTAGTCACCTGATTATTCCGCTTATGTTTGGTATAACCCAGCTCATCAGCGATGGCAAAAATCTTATCGCGGGTTTCCTGCGTGGCCGACATGGTCTCATCATTATTGAGCACACGAGAGACAGTTGCCACAGACACCTTTGCCTTGGCCGCAATATCTTTAATAGTTGGCACGTGATACCTCTTCCTTCACTGGCGTGATTATACAAGCAAAAAAGGGCTGGTATATTCCACCCAGCCCTAATCTTACTTACTTCTTTTTCAGTACCCAGATCCGCGATTGGAAATCAGTACTTGGAAGGTCCCTGTCACGGTTTTGTGGGAGCATCTCACCGCAGGAGGAGTCCATGGTGCTAATGCCCATATTCATCAGCGCCGCGCCGGAATAAGTTGGCACATTCGGATAGGTCACGCCATTTTCCTGCGGGTTGCGCAGGGCATTATCCGGTGCTTCCTGCAGGGTATAGGTGGCGTTGGGGTCAAGGCCCTTAAGCAGCAGGCGATTAAAGGCCGCATTGACCTTATTGAGCACCGTAAAGTGCGCAACCACTGCTTGTTCCTTGTTCTTATCCACGACCATCCACGCCACTTCCTGACCGCTCTCAAAAGGCGACTTCAGGCGATAGAAAGTACCCTCATGAATAAGGTGGCGGTACTGCTTATAAAAAGCAATCTGCTCCTTAACCTGATTGATCTCATCCTGGCTAAGGTCATTGAGGTCAAGCTCATAGCCAAAGGCACCGAAATAGGCCACATGGGCACGGGTAGCCAAAGGTGAGATACGGCGGGTCTGATGGTTCGGAACAATAGAAACATGGGCACCCATGCTAGAAATTGGGTAAGCAAGACTCGTACCATACTGAATCTTCATACGCTCAATGGCATCCGTATCATCACTGGTCCAAGCCTGAGGGGCATAGTAGAGCAGGCCCGCATCAAAACGGCCACCACCAGAAGCACAGGACTCAATGAGCAAATTAGGATAACGCTCAAGGAGACGCTCATACAGGTCATAAAGCCCAAGCACAAAGCGGTGGAAGACCTCACCCTGCTGGCTGGCCGGAAGCTCAGCACAGAAAACATCGGTCAGCGGGCGATTCATATCCCACTTAATATAATCCAGCTTCGCCTCATCAATAATGGCGCACATCTGCTCAAAAATGTTATCCACAACAGCAGGGATAGCGTAGTTGAGCACAAACTGATGGCGACCATGACGCAGCGGACGCCCAGGGGTCTGAATGGTCCATTCAGGGTGATTACGGAACATATCACTATCCCGATTCACCATTTCCGGCTCAAACCACAGACCAAATTTCATACCCAGGTCACGAATCTTCGCCGCCAAGGAGCCAATACCACCCGGCAGGCGATCCGTATTGGTATACCAATCGCCCAAACCAGCAGTATCACTCGTACGCTGACCAAACCAGCCATCATCCAGAACGAAGAGCTCAACACCCACGTCCTTGGCAGTTTTGGCAATAGAAACCAGCTTGTCCTCCGTAAAGTCGAAGTAGGTGGCTTCCCAGTTATTAATGAGAATCGGGCGCTCCTTATTCCGCCATGGGCCACGAGCCACACGGTTACGCAGCAAGGAATGTAGAGCCTGACTCATTCCATTGAGACCCTCATCCGAATAGGTCAGTACCGCTTCCGGGGCAGTAAAGCGCGCGCCGGGCTTAAGCTCCCAGTCAAAACCAAAGGGGTTAATGCCCATTTGCAGGCGGGTTACATTCCATGGATCCACCTCAGCCTGAGCCAAGAAATTACCCGAATAGAGGAAGCTTAGACCAATGGCCGTACCGGAATGTTCCGTGGTCTCCGGGCGAACCAGAGCCACAAAGGGATTCTGCTGGTGGGAGGAATAACCCTGGGTAGAATCCACTGCGGTAATTCCAGCCTCCAGAGAGCGGCGCTTAATATAGCGTTCACGACCCCAAGCTCCACTGAGCTGTACCCACTCATAATTATGGTCGGGCAAATCCAGATTAAAGGAAGCAAGATTTTCCAGGTGCAGGGTCTGTGCCCCATGATTTTCCACAATGGCACTGCGTGCAATCACTGGCCTATCAGCATAAATGCTGTAGAGCAGCGCGACCTTTGCCCCACTTAGCGTATCGACGAGATGCACTATCAGGGTTTCAGCTTCTGACTCATCTTCCACATAACTTGCTGGAAGGCCCTCAAGCTTTGGCTTACCCGGCACAATCTCATGGGACTCATAGATGAAATCGGTCAAGGTTGAACCATTTTCCTGGCGCACCTGAATAGCAGGGTGGCGGAAATCTGTGGCGCCATATTCCGGTAGCTCCTGCATGCATCGTGCCAGGCTGTAGAGCCTATCGGCCTCACGTCGCAGGGTGGAAACAGGATAGGGGATATATTCCACCAAGTGCTGGTAGTCAGCATCAGGAACAGCTGCACCGAAGTAGTAGTGGAGCAGCTTGCCGTCTTCGGCGAGACCAAAGATATAGCTGATCTGCTCATTGTGCAGGTGGAACTGTGGGGTTCCAGCAGAGCTTGTACGTACACTAATCATTTAGCGCTCCAATTCCAAGACATTATCCTCGATGGTGACCAGGCGACCTGGCTCACCCTCAATATGAATGGTGCTGAACTGATCGGCATTGGTGACAGTCATAATGACCGTATTATCCAAGCCACTTTCCTCAATGAAGTCCTCATCAAACTTGATGAGCTTCTGGCCGGCTTCCACACGCTGACCTTGGGCGACAAAGGTGCTAAAGCCTTCGCCCTTAAGCTTCGTGGTACCAAGACCAATGTGGATGAGGAGAACTACACCGTCATCAGACTCAATACCAATGGCGTGGTTGGTTGGGAAGAGGACCTTGACAGTGCCAGAGAATGGGGCATAGACCTTGCCATTGAGAGGCTTAATTGCAAAGCCCTGGCCAAGCTTACCGGCCGCAAAGGCAGGATCCTTCACATCGCTCAGTGGGTGGAGATAACCAAGGATTGGGGTGCGGATTTCCTGCTTCTTGGTTCTCACAGCAACACTAGCCTCGGAGGCAGTTTCCTTACCCCAGGTGCGCTCAAGCTCTTCCACAATTTCAGCATGGCGTTCCTCGGTGAGCTTCACGCGGAAGAAGAATACCAAGGTACCCAGCAGGATGAGGATGACTGGGATGAGGAAGATGTAGATCTTGAAGGACCAGATACCGGAGCTGGTCACAGTCTCAGCGGTAGCGCCGGTGGTCATGCCAGCAGCCACAGCAGCGGCACCGATAACGAGGTTGCCGATAGCGCCAGCGAACTTATCCAGCATTGGACGGACAGAGAGGGTGAGGGATTCATCGCGGTGGCCGAGCTTGAGCTGGCCATATTCCACGCAGTCAGTGATGGTCATGAGGACAACCAGGAAGACCAGTGGCTGAGGGATGAAGAAGAGCTCAGCAGCGATGAGGACCAGGGCAAGGGACTTGCCAGCGAAGAAGAAGACCACAACACCAAGAACCATGACTGCAATGCAGTAGAAGAAGAGGTTGCGGCGGTTAAACTTGCTAGCCAGCTTCGGGAAGAGGGAGACCGAAATCAGGCCTACGAGCATATTGATGGTGCCCAGAATGGAGAACTGAGCAGCATTACCAAGAATGTAGGTGAAGTAGTAAAGCTGGGAGGCGTTGATGATGGTGGCGCCGGTGCAGTAGAGCACATAGGAGAGCGAGATGGCCATGAGCTGGTCATTCTTAATCAGCGCCTTGAATACACCCCTGAGGGTAGTCTTGTGGGTATTCTTGCGCATCTCATGGTCAATTTCCTTGGTGCCGAAGGCCACAACCAGGGCAGTGAAGATACCAACCAGGGCCACAATCAATGCGAACATGAACCAACCACGGTTATCGCCCACACCATCGTGCTTATTGAGGGAGAAGAAGAGCACCAGTGGCATAACCACAACGCCGACCAGGTTGCCACCAATGGTGGAACCAATACGGGCCATGGTAGCGGTCTTTTCACGTTCCTCAGAGCTGAAGCTTAGGGCTGGCACCATGGACCAGAAGGAAATGTCCTTGAAGGAATAGAACATGTCCATGATGATGTAGATAATCGCGAAGACAATCAGGTAAAGAACCGGGTGGCTCTCATTAAGACCACCAAGGTTGGTGAAGAGCACCAGCAGCGCGATGGAACCAACAATGCCGCCGACCACAATCCACGGCTTGAACTTGCCCCAGCGAGTACGGGTGTTATCAATCAGATTGCCGATGAATGGGTCAAGGATTAGCTCAAGGATACGCACGGCCGCAATAATCTGCGTGACATAGAGAACCATGCGGTTGTTATGAGCAGTGTCACCGGTATTAAAGAGGTGGGAGGTGACGAAGATGATGAAGTACGTCGACAGCGTGGCATAGAAGACGTCATTACCAAAGGCGCCAATGGAATAAGAGATTCGCGCCTTCATATTTGCGCCCGTATGTTGGCCGGTCGCAATGCCCGTGGTTGTACTCATGGGGCTAACTCCTTAGTAATAAGAAAAGAAGAAAGAGGCTTCAGCAACTAAATTAAAACCAATTGCTTAACTAAAGATTTTACTAAAAAGTTTACTAATAAAGAAAAAATTTTGCCCTACTGTGGTGTATCTCACTTTGGAACGAGGAAGTACTGTAGCGGGCTTGGCTTTTGTGCGGGCCTTAAGTGCACGGCCGTTACGCAGTTTCGAAAAGACTTGGGGAATAAAAAAACCGGGCCGAAGCCCGGTTGAAGCAGTAAATGCTTGGAATTACTCCTCGTCGAGATTCTTCTCGATGAGAGCTGCGATCTTCTCAACAGCCTCAGCGTTCTCGGAGGTGACGGTGATCTGGTCGCCGTGGGAAGCACCCATAGCCATGATCATAAGGGAGGAGGCAGCCTCAGTCTCTTCGTCATCGTCAGAGCCAACGAGGGTGAGGAAGATGTCCTCATCGTACTCGCCAGCAGCCTCAGCGATGATGGTGGCTGGACGAGCGTGGAGACCAACGGTGGAGCCGACGGTAACAGTCTTGGAAGCCATGAAATGGTCCTTTCATTAATTGAATTTAGGGGCAGAGTAAGGGTGAACCCTTAATACTCAACCGACTATAGTACCACGGGGTGGCCACTATCGCCAGTTGAGTATGGGGTGAGCTGCTATTTTAGGCAGCGGCTGGTGCCTTATCGCGCTTCCAGACGGTCTTAAGAAGGACGACCAGGAAGGCGGCGACAATAACACCGATAATGATGGCCAGCAGGAAGCCCCAGAATGGGCTAATTGCGAAGAAGACGAAGAGACCACCGTGAGGAGCACGGGAGCCGACGTTCAGGGCCATGCAGAGTGCGCCAGTCACAGCGCCACCGGCCATGGTGGCAGGGATGACACGCAGTGGGTCAGCAGCGGCGAATGGGATAGCACCCTCAGAGATGAAGGCGAGACCCAGCAGCCAGGAGCTCTTACCATTTTCCTGCTCAGCAGGGGTGAAGAGGTTCTTGCGCATGAAGGTGGCAATGGAGAGGGCGATTGGTGGGACCATACCGGCAGCCATAACAGCAGCCATGATCTTCATATCAGCCTCACCGCCATTGGAGAGGGATGCGGTACCGAAGAGGTATGCAGCCTTGTTCACTGGACCACCGAGGTCGAAGCACATCATCAGACCAAGGATAATGCCGAGCAGGATAGCGGAGGAGCCGCTCATGGAGCTCAGCCAATCCTGCAGACCATTCATAATGGCAGCCAGTGGGCGACCGAGCAGCAGGTACATCAGGAGGCCGGTAATCAGCGAACCAAGCAGTGGAATGATAACCACAGGCATCAGAGACTGAACGATACGAGGTACTGCCCAGTTAGAGATCCACATGCAGATGAGACCGGCAATAATACCGGTGACCAGACCACCAATGAAGCCAGCGCCAATGGTCACAGAGATTGCACCACCAACGAAGCCCGGTGCGATACCAGGGCGACCAGCAAGAGCGAAGGAGATATAGCCGGAAAGTGCGGCAACCACGAAGCCCATGGCCGCTTGACCAATGGCAAAGAGCACAGCACCAAAGTAGAGCAGGAAGCCAGAACGGTCGAAGGTCATATCGCCAACCACATGGCCAGGCAGGTTAGTCAGGGAGTAATCCGCGACGATGTCCTTGTAGCCATTGGCCATGTCATAGCCACCGAAGAGGAAGCCCAGGGCCAGGAGAAGACCACCAGCAGCAACGAATGGCACCATGTAGGAAACACCAGTCATCACAGCCTGCTGGATGCGCTTGCCCCAACCAAGGGAGGAACCCTCAGCCTCAGGGTTGGTGTTTTCCGAGCCGCCACCGGCAGGAACGCGGTGAGCATTAGGGTTAGAAGCAGCAGCAATAGCCTCTTCCAGCATCTGGCGTGGTTCGTCAATACCGCGACGAACAGCAGACTCAATTACTGGCTTGCCAGCAAAACGCTCCTTATTACGCACTCCCACATCGGTAGCGAAGATTACGGCGTCCGCATTCTTAATAATCTCGTCATCAAGTGGAACAACCTTGCCGGAACCCTGAGGCTCAACGGAAAGATTGACATTGTCCATTTCCTGAGCAGCCTGGGTCAGAGCATCAGCAGCCATGTAGGTGTGAGCAATACCCGTTGGGCAGGCAGTCACAGCAACAATATTGACGGCCTTGACACCCTCAGCAGCCTTGGCGGTTGGATTAGCAGCGGTTGGCTTGGCGTTAACCACACCAAGAACCAGCTCCACAACCTCTTCCTTGGTAGCTGCATTGCGCAGGCTCTCAACAAAGTCCTTCTTCACCAGCGCACGGGCCAGCTTGGAGAGGATCTTGAGGTGTTCCTTGCCACCACCGGCAGGGGCACCAATCAGGAAGACAATATCCGCATCGCCATCAGGGGCGGAGAAATTAGCCATGTTGGACAGGCGAGCAAAACCCAGGGTTGGGATTGTAATGGCTTCAGAGCGGCAGTGAGGGATAGCAATGCCGCCAGGAACACCAGTACCGGACTTAGCCTCACGGGCCAAAGCATCCTTGGCCAGCTGTTCACCATCAGTAGCACGACCGGCATTTACCAGGATCTGTGCCAGCTGAGGAATGACTTCTTGTGGCGTCGTGCCAAAATCGACGTCAAGAGCAACGAGCTCTGGGGTAATGACATCAGTACTCATGGGAAACTCCCTTATGCCAGGCTGCGCACGGTAGCGCCAGCCGCGTTGATAATATCAGGGGTGGGGATGGTTGTCCCCGGAAGGCTTGCAGCAGCGGAGCCGTAGCCCACTGCCTGCGCAAGAGCATCAGCATGGTCCATGCCACGGGAACGGGCAAGAACATAACCAGCCAGCGTGCAGTCACCAGCACCCACAGTGGAAACCACGGTGATTGGTGCAGGGTTGGCAATCCAGGAACCCTCCTTAGTAATAAGGACAGCGCCGGCACCACCCAGGGTGACGAGCAATTCATCGACCTGCTTTTCCATCAGCGGCTTGGCTGCCTCAATAACAGGTGCATAATTGCCCTTTTCCGCTTCTTCCTCAAGGTGGAGACCATCCACACCGACCAGCTGGCCCAATTCCAGACCATTTGGCTTCATGATGGTAGGACCAACCTCATCGAGGTGCTTGCCCAGCTCAATGAGCGGAGCATCAGAGGTATCTACAGCAACAGGAAGTTCAGGGAACTTTGCGCGTAGAGCCTTAAGAGCCTGAGCGTACCAGTCAGCAGGAAGCCCTGGAGGCAAGGAACCAGCAAGAACTACCCAGCTTGCGCCCTCAGCATAGCGGAGGAGATCCTCCATAAGTGCTTCTGCAGTTGCAGGGCTGAGCTCATGACCTGGACCATTGAGCTTGGTGGTAGTGCCATCAGGCTCAGTAATGGTGATATTGGTACGAACAGGGCCATCATGTGGGGTTGCGTGATATGGAATTTCCACATCTTTGAAGAGCCCGAGGAATGGGTCGTTACCTGCGGAAGGGAAGAGGGCCAGAGTTTTCACACCGGCCAAATGAGCAACATGGCTCACGTTAACACCCTTGCCGCCGGCTACCGAGGTAACCTGCTGCAGGCGCTGAACAGTGCCACGCTCAAGCTCTTCGCCGAGAGACAGGGTCTGATCAATACTCGGATTGGGGGTTAGAGTCACAATCATTTAATTGACCACCTTGATGTCGTAATTATTAAGAAGATCGCAGAATTTCTGCTCCACGTGACTGTCGGTGACGACAATGTCTACGGCATCGAGGTCGCTGAAAGTAACGAGGAATTCACGGCCAAATTTCGAAGAATCACACAGGACAACTGTGGTCTGTGCGGCCTCAATCATGGCTCGCTTCACGCTAGCCTCGGCAGTATCAGGGGTGGAAAGGCCATGGGCCTCGGTGATGCCATTGGTACCCATAAAGGCGAAATCCGCCCGCAGGTTCCCGATAGCCTCAACCACCTGATTACCGATCACAGCACGAGTGATGTTCTTCATTGTGCCGCCCAGGATATTGACCCCTGGGATATTCCCATCAGCCAAAATCATGGCTGCTGGCAGGGAATTGGTCACAATGGTCCATGGCTGGCCCTGATAACGGCGCACCAGTTCCTCAGCGAAACGGGCAGTGGTAGTGCCCGAATCGAGGAAGATGCTCGCTGGTCCTTGAGGGAGCAGATCGACGGCCAATGCGGCAATATCTGTCTTCTCTGCAATATTGGCTTGCTCGGATTCGCGGAATGGAAGGTCCGGCAGACCATTTTGTGGAACAGCGCCACCATGAACACGACTCACGAGTCCTTCAGCCTCGAGGGCTTTCAGATCCCGTCGGATTGTTTCGGCAGCGACGTCAAAACGCTCCGAGAGTTCGGAAACTCCGGTATGGCCATTGGTGATAATGAGGGAGACAATCTCCTTCCGACGGTCGTGTGCTGTGAGCATACTCACCTCCTTTGGTTCTGTTTTGTCCGTCATGATCAATTAAACCACACAAACAAAGGTTAAATGTGGGTTTTCCAACATTTCTTTATGTGTTTTCCAACACACCCCCCTTTTAGTATCCGAGCCTATTCCTAAAAAAGTGGTAGATTGGTCTGGAAACACTAGTGAGGAAGGTATTCCAAATTGAGTAACGTGACCCATGACACCGTCATTAAGGGCACCGCAGTGGTGCCAGGCATCAGCTATGCAGAAGCTATCTGGATTTCTCCACGTCCAGAACTGCCAAGTGCCGGTGCTGTTGTTGCTGAAGATCTCCGCGATGCTGAATTCGAAAAGTTCGAAGAGGCCGCTAATAAGGTTGCTGAAAATCTTGCAGCTCGTTCTGCTGCTGCCGATGGCCACGCCAAGGAAATTCTGAATGCTACCGCTGGTATGCTGCGTGACCGTGGTTGGCGCAAGGCTGTGAAGAAGAACATTTCTTCCGGCCACCCAGCTGACTATGCTGTTGTTGCTGCTACCACCAAGTTCATCTCCATGTTTGAGGCTGCTGGTGGTGTGATGGCAGAGCGCGTCACCGACCTTCGCGATATCCGCGACCGTGTTATTGCCGAGCTTCGCGGCGAGCCAGAGCCAGGTCTTCCATCTGTTACCGGTGAGGTAGTTCTTTTTGCTGATGACCTCAGCCCAGCCGACACCGCATCCCTCGATCCAAAGCACTTCCGTGCGCTCGTGACCGAGCTCGGTGGCCCAACCAGCCACACCGCTATTCTTGCTCGCCAGCTCAACCTCCCATGCATCGTTGCTGTTGGCGCCAAGATCAAGGACATCAAGGCTGGCGAGAAGGTGCTTGTCGACGGCTCCCTCGGTACCGTCACCCTGGGCGCTGACCCAGAGCTCGCTGAGCGCGCTGTTTCCGATTACCGTCTCGTTGCTGAGCGCGTTGCTCAGTGGCGTGGCCCAGCTCAGACCAAGGATGGCCACCGCGTCCAGCTCCTGGCTAATGTCCAGGACGGCAATGCTGCCCGCCTTGCTGCTGGTACCCAGGCTGAGGGTATTGGTCTCTTCCGTACTGAGATGTGCTTCCTTTCTGCTACTGAGGAGCCATCTGTGGACGAGCAGGCTGAGGTCTACAAGAAGGTCCTCGAGCAGTTCCCTGAGTCTAAGGTTGTTGTTCGTTCCCTCGACGCTGGTTCCGATAAGCCAGTTGCCTTCGCTTCCATGGCCGATGAGATGAACCCAGCTCTGGGTGTTCGTGGTCTGCGTGTTGCTCGTGCCAATGAGCCACTTCTGACCCGTCAGCTCGACGCTATTGCTAAGGCTGCTAATGACCTCGGCCGTGAGGCTAAGGGTGCTCCTACCTGGGTGATGGCTCCTATGGTTGCTACCGCTCGTGAGGCTGCTTGGTTCGCTGGTCTTTGTAAGGAGCGCGGCCTGACCGCCGGCGCCATGATTGAGGTTCCTGCTGCCGCTCTGATGGCTGATAAGATCATGCCTCACCTGGACTTCGTCTCCATTGGTACCAATGACCTGACCCAGTACACCATGGCTGCTGACCGTATGAGCCCACAGCTCGCTTACCTGACCGACCCATGGCAGCCAGCTGTCCTGCGTCTCATCAAGATGACCTGTGACAATGGTAAGAAGTACGACGCTGCTGTCGGTGTTTGCGGTGAGGCTGCTGCCGATCCACTGCTCGCTTGCGTTCTTACCGGTCTTGGCGTCAACTCCCTGTCTGCTGCTTCCACCGCTATTGCTGGTGTTGGTGCACAGCTCTCCGCTGTTGACTTCGAGACCTGCCAGAAGGCCGCTGAGGCTGCTCTCAATGCTGAGGGTGCTACTGAGGCCCGCAACGCTGTACGCAAGGTCATCAACGGCTAATTCCGGAATACTTTCCGCTCCAAGGGCGCTGCTTCGGCAGCGTCCTTTTTCTGTTTTTCGTTACCTCAAAAAAGGAAATACAAGGAAAAGAAAAGCGGCCCGAAGGCAGCCATAAATTTAATTCTTCGAATTCCCGGTATCGGCAATGACTACATCAATGCCGTGGAGACGCAGCTGCTCAATGAAGATTGATGGGGCATTGGAATCTGTAATGAGCACATCAATATCCCCAATGGTGGAGAAGCTCACCAGATAATCGCAGCCCAGCTTGGAGGAGTCACACAGCACAATCACCTTGCGGGCATTCATAATCATTGCGCGCTTAACAGCGGCTTCTTGCGCGTCCGCAGTGGACAGACCATGATCCACAGTCAGTGCGTTAGTGCCAACAAAGGCCACATCAGCACGAATCAAAGCCAAGGTACGCAGCGCAGTATCCCCAACCACTGCTTGAGTAATGGCACGCACATTGCCACCGAGTAGTTGCACGCTATTGAGGCCAGCAGAGGACATGGCCAGACTAATGGGCAGGGAATTGGTGGTTACCGAATACTGCTGGGCCGTTGGGAGCTTGGTGAAAAGATCGCCCAGTGCGCCAAGTGTTGTGCCCGAGTCAAAGAAGATGGAGGAGCCTGGTTCGGGGAGGAACTGAAGGGCAGTGCGGGCAATGGCGCGCTTAGCGGCCTGTGCGGAGCGTGCGCGCACATCGAGGGTATATTCGGTCGTTTGGAAGTTCTGGGAGGCGACAGCGCCGCCGTGGACGCGTTGAACGGAACCCTCGTGGTCGAGGATGGCCAAGTCACGGCGAATGGTCTCCGCTGTCACCTCAAAGCGGTCAGCGAGTTCTGTGACATTAACTCGACCGGCAACAGCGGCCAAAGAAGCAATTTGACGGCGACGTTCTTCGGCATACATGCTTAGCGCCCCTTCCTAGAAAATTGCTATACCAGCAATGAAAAACCAAATTTATCAAAAGAATAACTATGTATTTTCTATCATAGTTTTCCACATTTGTGTTTTCCAAAGCCGATTTTTACCCCCGAATAGGGGTAGAGGCCCCGGCTAGGATATAACCGGGGCCTCTATGGTGCTCAATTGAGCTAATCTAGCAGCACACTAGAAAAGATAGAAACTATAGCTTATTGCTGGTTTGGCAGCAGGTGGAGTGCGGAGCCAATGGCGCCAGCAATCGCACCGATGAGACCAATACCCGCAGCACCGATGACGTACCAGAGCCAGGTTGGAATCTTGCTGCTGGTGCTGGCCTCACCTGGAACCTCATCCAGTGGGGTACCACGGCCAGACTCAAGGTCGCGGGAATATGGATTCAGTGGTGCAGCCAGGGTGACAACATCATTGATCTCGGTGATCTTATCAGTACCAGGGTTGTCAGTCTTGAGGATATTGTCAATGTTGGTCATTGCCACAGAGATATTAGTGGCATTCTGAGCACTGGCCAAGTATGCGCGGGCTGCATCAGCAAAGCGCTCCTCAATGGTGCTGATGGTGGAAGCGGTGTTATCAGTGATAATGCCAACCCAGTTGATGTAGCCGTTGCGCTCCGCATCGGTGAGGGTGCTATAAGAGCTGACATACTGGGTGAAGAGGTTCTTCAGGCCATCAAGGTTGGCAGTGCGAGCGCTCTCCATAATATTAGAGATAACACCAACCTGGACATCGCTCAGGTCCACTGGAACAGAGGTGGAAACGAGCTGATCCTGGTCGACCTTCTTAGCAGCAGTGGTGATCTCGCTGTCATAATCAGCCTTCTGCTTTTCGGTCAGATATGCCAGGGAGTTAATCTCATCCTTGGCTGCATTCTTCTCAGTAGAGAGGCCAGCACTAGCCTGAATCAGTGCATCAACAGCATTGACCTTGGTGCGGCATTGCTGGGAGAGCTCATTGCGTGCAGCCTGGTCGAGATCCTCTGTCATCAGAGCTGGAGCACAGGCGGTCTTAGCCTCGTCAGACAGATACTTCAGCCAGTCTTCCTGCTCACTCGTAGTCAGCTTGGTATTAGCCTTAATACGGTTCTGAGCAGAAGTGTAGATGTTCTTGAAGATCCTCACATCTCGCTGATAATCAGTCTCTTGGGTTTCTGTAGTCGTGGTGGTATCCGCATGTGCTGCTGGGATTGCGCTAAGTGAGCCAGCTACGCTCAAGCAAAGAGCACCGGCGACCACGGCCTTGCGGCCATGCAACATTAAACGTCGTGTACTACGCATCGCGTGCCTTTCTTAACTTGTGTTTCTGAATAGTATTTAAGAAGTGGTGGCACTGCATGCAGTACCGCCGCTAGAGTTTCTAACTAAGAAAAAGCTTAAAGAGTTGGAGCCAGTAAGTCAACCTGGAAACGGCAGGTCATGATAGAAATGTTGTTAATGTTATGGGTGTTACTCACTCTATACATAAAAATTTTCCTTGATCGATTCAGGTTATCCACATAAAACACCCATTAACCTGCATTGATAAAATAAAGACCAAGAAAGCGCCTTGTCTCAAAAGTCTGTATTTTTCAAGAAAAATTTTTTAAATACGAGTGTGATGTTCCTAACATTTCTCAGCTGTTGTCCTAAAAATGAACCGAAGTTGTTCGATGGTTTCGGGTTCCTGAAGCCTCACTTGTTTGATTCATTCCTTAAGGAAACCTTAAATCTTATAAGAATTTCTGAAATGGACCACTCAAATCTAAGAAAACTTTGCGCGGAATTTCGGGGGTGAGCCCAAAGAAAATGGCCACAGCGAACTGTGGCCAAATGGAAGAAGCTGCGGGGTAGTAGCGCCCAGACTAGTACTTGCGGAGCAAGGAGACTACTTTGCCGAGAATAATGGCGTTATTGCCATCAATAGGTTCGTAATTCTCATTGGCGGGCTGAAGCCAGATTTGCCCCTTATCCGCCTCATTGGTATCCCAATACTTCACGGTGGCCTCACCATCAATGAGAGCGGCGACAATCTCTTTATTTTCCGCAGTATGTTGTGGCTGAACGACAACCCAGTCGCCATCCATGATTCCTGCGTTAATCATGGAGTCACCCTTCACCTTCAAAGCGAAGCTATTTTCATCCTTCACCATGGACTTCGGCATGGCGAAATAATCCTGAATATTCTGCTTGGCGGTAATTGGCGTGCCAGCTGCTATGGTGCCAACCACGGGAACATAATTGGCGCTAAAGTCATAGTCAGCAGGGTCTTCCGTGAGTTCCTTGAGGACCTTGTGCAGTTCCTTATCTTCCTTCACGGCATAGGCGCGAGCACCACGCTCACCGCGCTTGAGGAAGCCATGCTTCTCAAGAACTTCAAGCTGGTAGGCCACCGAGGAAGTGGAGGTAAGGCCAGTGGCCTTACCAATCTCACGGATGGTAGGAGGGTAGCCACGAAGGCTGACCGAATTCTGGATCACAGCCAGAATCTGCTGCTGACGGGTGGAGAGGTCAGCAGGTTTGGTAATTCTCTTTTTGCGGGGTGGCATTGCAATTCTTCCGTTCACTAGTGCTTCAAACAACTGTACTAAAACCCTAGTGTACCGAAAAACCTCACCCCCGTAAACCATAGAAGAGAAAAATTTTCTCTGCGCTTCTACGGTTGTCTATATAATGGTGCTCATGCATTGTCCCTTCTGTCAGCATTCAGCCTCCCGCGTTATTGATTCCCGCGTCACTGACCGTGGTACCACCATTCGCCGCAGGCGCGAATGTGAGTCCTGCGGTGGCCGTTTCACAACCATGGAGCGCTGCGTGCTGCTCGTGGTCAAGCGCAATGGCGTGACAGAAGAATTCTCCCGTGAAAAAGTCATTAATGGTGTTCGTCGCGCCTGCCAGGGCCGCGATGTGAGCGATGATGCTTTGAAGCGCCTTGCCCAAGAGGTGGAAAATTCCGTACGCACCAAGGGCTCCTCACAGGTCAATGCCAATGAGATTGGTCTAGCCATCCTTGAGCCATTGAGGCGTCTCGACGAAGTCGCCTACCTACGCTTTGCCTCGGTCTATAAGGGCTTCGAGGATGCTTCTGACTTCGAACGTGAAATCAGAAGCATGCGTCGTAAAAATAAGGGCGAGTTCTAAAGCCCTAATTTGTGGATCGCCTTTTCGATTCTTCGAGCAGAGACCGGCCCACTCGTACCCAGGCGCTGGGCAAAGAGTGAGACTCGGAATTCCTGCAGCATCCACAGAATCTCCTTGCCCTCCTTAGTTGCCATAACTTCCTTTGGAAGCATGTCCTCAAGGCGGTTGACCTCATCCTGACGGTCCGCGTCCTTATCCGGGTCGCGGCCCATATCATCCATGCGGATATTAATGGCCTCCATAAATCGTGGCAGGTGCTTTAAGCGCTCCGCACCAAAGATGGAGATGGCATTGGGTGGCAGGACGGTCTGGAGCTGCTTTTTCATATCATCAATGGCCTCACCAGTCCACTTATTGAGCTCAGCATTGACTCGCACCCAGGCCTCAATACCAGGAGCAACAGCCACAATAATCTGGCGTACGCGTCCTGGAATCTCAGGGGTGATGGTCTTTTCGAGCTCCGCATAGCCCTCCGGGCTGGTGGCTGGTCCACCATGGGCAAACATGGCATCACGAATAGCAGCAATGCGCGCATCATTAATGAGACCTTCAAGGCCACCATGCGGATAGTGGTCGAGCGCCACGCGCTGATTCAAGGGAAGTCCCTTGACCATTGGGTTAGTCTTGACCGTGATATTAGCACCAAGCATGGCCACCGTGGACCGCAGCATGGCAGCCTCCGCCTGCTGCTTGGTCGGCATGGCCTTCACCCGCACTTCCTGCTTACCCTGCTTGTTTTTAATAATTGTCAAGGCGGGGAAGGTGCGCACCTCCTTACCATCGACCGTGCGGGTGAATTCACCACCAAGGTCCTTATCCCAGGCACCCATTTCCTGACCACCATGGTGCGCATGGCGCCTTTGCAGCTTAGCCAGGTCACGGTCCTGGTCAATGACCTTGCCGCGCTTATCAATAGCCAAGAAATTCATGCGCAGGTGCGGTGGCAGCTTCGCCGGGTTAAAGTCCGTATCATCAATGCCCCGTGGCAGCAGCTTAGCCAGAGCCGTGGTAATTGGCTCATGGGTGCTATTGAGGGCATTGAGCTCAGGGGTGACTTTCGCAGCCCAGTCAGGGGCCGGGACGACGAGGCGTCGCAAAGCCTTAGGAAGCGTACGAATCAGTTCCGTGACGAGCTCCTGGCGCATGCCCGGCACCAACCAATCCGTGCCCGCCGGGTCCACAGCGGCAATGAGCGGGACAGGAATCCGCATGCTAATACCATCATTAGGGTCGGTGGGGTCAAAGACATAGGAAAGCTCATAGTCACCCCAGGTATCCGGGAAGTCCGTGGTGGAAATGTCCTTCGCATCCTCATGGAGGAGCTTTTCGGGATCAAAGTCCAGGCAATGCGGGTCCTGCTTCTTAAACCAAGAATTGAAATGCGCGCCACTGGTGACATTCTTCGGGATACGCGCATCATAGAAGCTATAGAGGCGCTCATCATCAATAAGAAGATCGCGGCGGCGAGCCTTTTCCTCAACTTCCTGGGCGCGGGCAAGCGCCTTTTGGTTCTGGTGGAAGAAGTTATGGTGGGTCGACCACTCGCCCTGCACCAAGGCATTGCGGATAAACATATCGCGGGCGGCCTCAGGGTCCACCTTCTGGTAGGCGGTGAGGCGATCGGCATAGATGGTCACACCATAGAGTTGACAGCGCTCATAGCACATGGCAGCCTGGCGCTTGGCGGACCAATGCGGCTCAGAATAGGAGCGGCGCAACAGATCGCCGGCAATATCCTCAAGCCACGCCGGGTCAATCTGCGCCACATCGCGGGCCCACAGACGGGTAGTTTCCACAATCTGCGCGGCCATAATAAACTGCGGTGGCTTCTTGGCCAGCGCACTGCCAGGGAAAATCATGAGCTGCGTGCCACGCGCACCCTGGAACTGCTGGGTCTCACGGATACGCGCACCAATATTGCCCAAAAGGCCCGTGAGTAACGCCTGGTGAATACGGTCCGCTTCCGTGGTGTTCGCCGCCGGGCGGCTAGTATTCCAGTCAAGCTCCTGGCAGACCTCACGCAGCTGGGTGACCAAGTCCATCCACTCGCGGATACGCACATAGTGCAGATACTCCGCCTTCATGCGCTTACGGAACTGATTACCCGAGAGCTCCTTGCGGGTAGTACGGATATACTCCCAGAGTTTGAGGTAAGAGAGGAAATCAGAGGTGGTGTCCTTGAAGCGGGCATGCTGCTGGTCAGCCTGGGCTTGGAATTCCAGGGGACGCTCACGCACATCCTGGATAGAGAGCGCAGCCACAATCACCAGAGTCTGAGAAAGCACACCATTGTGATTAGCGGCCACAAGCATACGGCCAAGACGCGGGTCGACCGGAATCTTGGCCAGCGTGCGCCCAATAGGACTAAGCAGGGCAGAAGGCTTACCCACCTTACGGCGAATAGGCTGACGCAAATCCGCCTCATGGCGAAGCGCCTGCAACTCATAGAGAAGATTCTTACCATCACGCAAGGCCTTTGGCTCCGGGGCCTGAACAAAAGGAATATCCCCAAGACCAAGACTCTCCATCTGAAGAATCACCGAAGCCAGGTTAGTACGAAGAATCTCCGGGTCAGTGAACTCCGGGCGCGAGAGAAAATCCTGCTCCGAATACAGACGAATAGCCACACCATCAGCAATACGGCCACAACGACCCGAGCGCTGATTGGCCGAAGCCTGGGAAACAGGCTCAATTGGAAGACGCTGCACCTTCGTGCGCACCGAATAACGAGAAATACGCGCCAAGCCCGTATCCACCACATAGTGAATACCCGGCACCGTCAGCGAAGTCTCCGCAATATTCGTAGAGAGCACAATGCGCCTACCCGCATGGGGACTAAAGATACGATGCTGCTCCTCATTAGACAGGCGACCAAAAAGCGGCACCGCATGGGTATTGCGCCAATTCTGCGCCTCAATAAGCTCCAACATATCGCGAATCTCACGCTCAGTGGCAAAGAAGCACAGAATATCCCCATCGCCCTCCGCCATCAACTCCTCAAGGGCAGCAAGGACCGCATCATTCAAATCATTAGACTCGGTAATCTCCTCCACCGGGCGATAACGCACCTCCACAGGATAGGTACGACCCGAGACCTCAATAATTGGGGCGCCATCAAAATGCTCAGCAAAACGCTCCGGGTCAATAGTCGCCGAAGTAATAATCACCTTCAAATCCGGGCGCTGCGGCAAAAGCTGCTTAATATAACCCAGCAAAAAGTCAATATTGAGACTGCGCTCATGGGCCTCATCAATAATGAGCGTGTCATAGGCCAGCAACAGCGGGTCACGTGCAAGCTCCGCCAGAATAATACCGTCCGTCATCAGCTTCACCGCCGTATTCGGGCCCACCCGGTCATCAAAGCGAATCGCATAACCCACCGACTGGCCAATCTCCTGACCAAGCTCCTCGGCAATGCGCTCCGCCACACTACGCGCCGCCAGCCTACGCGGCTGCGTATGCCCAATCATGCCAAAGCGCCCACGCCCCAAATCCAAACACATCTTAGGAATCTGCGTAGTCTTGCCACTACCAGTTTCACCAGCAATAATCACAACTTGGTTATCGCGTATCGACGCCATAATCTCATCGCGCCGGGCACTCACCGGAAGTTCCGGGTACTCAATGGCAGGGATATGAATCGCCTCCACCCGCGCCTTAGCCTTAGCCAGGTCCGCCTGGATGGCACTAAAAGCGGCAGCACTATTGGCACCCCTAATTCGGCGCCGAAAATTCGGCCGCTCCTTGATCTTCACGCCATCGAGCTCACGCATGAGCTTCTTGGCCTCAGGGGAGAGAGTACGAGTATTGTGCTTTGTCTTGTGTTTTTGCATCGTCATAATTTTAGTTCATTCCCTTAGCACCCTCTATGTGCTAAGCTTTGATTAGAGTTGCTATTGATTGTAGGAGGATTTTCATGAATCCCATCTCCCAAATTATGCAGGAATCACGCGGCACTTTCCGTGTCGGCGTGGCCTTCAAGAATGGCTTCATTCTGAATTTCCGCCATTGGAAGCTCTGGGTATTCCTCGGCCTCATTATTAGCATTGTCATGGGGGCCTGTATGGTCATGGCTGGTTTCACCATGGTCCTCAGCCTGCTGCTTAGTGATCTCCCCGGCAACGCCAGCGAGGATCAGCTCGCCTGGGCCCTTACGGAGACCCTGAGTACCGATCCCTTGATTCTCGGTTTGATACTGGTCGCCCTACTCGGCCTCTTCTTTGTCTCCCCGCTTATCTACAATGCCGCCTACCGTGGCCTTTTCTTCCACAAGATTGAATGGGCCGACCTGGTGCGTGGGGTGCCGTACTGGCGCACGCTGCTGGGTGTTTTCCTCTATTTGCTTTTCGAAGCCATCCTTTCCTACATCCCCTTGGTCTCCATTATCCTGCAGATTTTCCTGCGTCCCTTCTACCTTTTCCTCCCATTTGTGGCCGTAGAAGGCATTGACCTCGGGCGCAGCTTTAGCATTGGCCGGCGCTTCTACCTGCCACTAGTGGGTGTGAGCATTATTGTCAGCATCCTCAATGAACTTTTCTTAGCCCTCTTCCCTCTGATGTTCGTGCCCCTGCTTATCACGGCAGTTGCCTATGGCATGGCCAGGTCCATCGAAGAAGAACTCTAAAAGGAGGTAGTCATCATGACTCCCATCAACCAGATTATGCGCGCCAATGGCGGCGAATTCAGCCTCGGCGCATCCCTTGGCTCCGGCTTCCGTCTCGCCTTCCGCCACTGGAAAATCTGGTCCGTCCTCGGCCTTATTGTGGCCATTGCAGCCTGGTTCTTCTTCTACCAGTTCCTGCGCATGTTCTTTAGCATCTTTGAGAACATGGACCCCAATAAGCCCCCAAGCAGCGGCTACCAGATCTACCTCGATCATCCACAGCTGATGATTTTCGCCATATCCTTCATGATTGTGGGCGTACTGCTCATGCCTTTTGTCTATAACGTGGCGTATCACAGCCTCTTTAAGGACAAGGTTGGCTGGGGTGACCTCTTTGATGGCATACCGTACCTGCGCGTTCTCGGCGCATGTATCCTCGTGCTGCTTATCACCACGGTACTCTCTTTCATCCCGTGGGTCGGCGGCCTGCTCTCACTGATCATCTCGCCGTTCTTCCTTTTCCTGCCCTATAGTGCCATTGAGGGCCGTGCATTCAGCGAAGCCTTAAAGCTCACCGCCCGCCATTATTTCCCCTTGCTCGGCCTCTATTTCCTCATTGGCATTGTGGGTGCTGTGGGCTGCATCATCTTCCCAATCATGTTCGGCCCATTCCTCGCTTCGGCCGTGGCCTATGGCATGATCCGAAGCCAGGAAGAAAACCGCGCAACCCGCAAAGCTGCTATTTAAAGCTCGATTTTTACATCTAGCTTTTCGACGGCCTGTACCACGGCCCTACCAAAAGCGGCGAAGGTATCGGCGCGGTTGGAAGAGGAGCGGTAGGCCAGACCAATGGTGCGCTCTGCCTGCACATCTGGGGCAAAGCGGCAGAGCGCAATACCTGGTCGCGTGCCCTCAATCGGCACAGCAGATTCCGGAATCAAGGTAGCACCCATGCCGGCTGCCACGCACTGCAAAACAGTAACCAACGACGCCGCGCGGGTTGCAGAAATATGCACTGGGTTTCGCTCAAATTCAGGGGAGCGGCAGATGCTCAGAACCTGGTCACGCAAGCAGTGGCCATCATCCAGCAAAAGAAGATCGAGGTCAGTGAGCGCATCCAGGTGCAGGTCATTGCGGCCAGCAAGCCTATGGCCCTCAGGAACAGCAAGCACAAAGCGCTCAGTATAAAGCGGAATCTCGGTAAGAGAATTATGCTCCTCAGGCAGCGCGAGCACGGCCACGTCGAGGCGGCCCTCGCGGAGCTTTTCTACCAAGTGTGTGGTCTGATCCTCAACAATACGAGGGCTCAAATCAGCCATATCCTTAAAGAGGATCTGCAGAAGATTAGGCAGGATATATGGGGCAACGGTAGGGATAATACCCACAGTCAGTGGGCCGGTAAGATGTCCGCCAGTGCCTTGGGCCTGGGCGCTAAAGAGCTCAGTGGCATCAAGGACGGCACGGGCGTAGGGGAGAAGCTCCAGGCCGGCCGCGGTCACAATAACACGTCGGGTTGAACGTTCAATGAGCTGCACGCCAAGACCGCTCTCGAGGCTAACGAGGGCCTGGGAGAGGGAAGGCTGGGAAATGCCCAGCTTGTGGGCGGCAGTACCAAAGTGGCGGTTGTCGGCAATAGTGACGAAGGTGCGCAGCTGCGCAAGGGTTGGTTTGTAGTCTTTATTGCTCATTCTTATTACTATACCCCAGATTCGAAAGATTTTCCTCTTGACAACTCTCTTTTGGGGGTGCATAATGGGATTCAGGCGATAAGAAAAGCCTTAGGGCAGATAATTCATCTGTCAGAAATTCTTATCTATTTCTTAACTTCCAAGGAGTTTTAACATGGCACTTCTTACCATCGGCGATAAGTTCCCAGAATTTTCCCTGACCGCTCTCAAGGGTGGTGACCTTCGTTCCGTCAATGCTCAGCAGCCTGAGGATTACTTCGAGACCGTTGATTCTAATTCCTTTGCCGGCAAGTGGAAGGTCTTCTTCTTCTATCCAAAGGACTTCACCTTCGTCTGCCCAACCGAGATTGCTGCTTTCGGCAAGCTGAACGAGGAGTTCGCTGACCGCGACACCCAGATTATCGGTGGCTCCGTGGATAATGAGTTCTCCCACTTCAACTGGCGTGCAACCCACCCAGAGCTCAAGGAAATTCCTTTCCCAATGGTTGCCGACATCAAGCATGATCTCATCAAGGCCCTCGGTGTTGAAAACGCTGATGGTGTTGCTGACCGCGCTACCTTCATTGTCGACCCAGACGGCATCATCCAGTTCGTCTCCGTGACCCCAGATGCTGTGGGCCGTAATGTTGATGAGGTTCTGCGTGTGCTCGACGCTCTGCAGTCCAATGAGGTCTGCGCATGTAACTGGCAGAAGAATGACCCAACCAAGAACATCGACAAGTTCGCTGTTCTTCAGTCCGAGCTTAACTAAGGAATAGCATGTCTCTCGATACTCTCAAGTCTGGTCTTCCTGAGTACGCCAAGGACCTCAAGCTGAACCTTGGTACTCTGTCTCGCACCACTCAGCTCAATGAGCAGCAGCTCTGGGGTACCTTCTTGGCTACCGCCGCTGCTACCCGCAACGAGACTGTCTTCTCCGAGCTAGCTGATGAAGCAAAGACCCACCTCTCTGAGGTCGCCTTTGAGGCTGCGCTGGGCGCTGCTTCCATCATGGGCATGAACAATGTGGCGTACCGTGCCAAGGAGTTCCTCGGTGCCGACTATGCTCAGGTGCCAATGGGTCTGCGCATGAATATCATCGCCAACCCAGGTGTGGACAAGGTCGACTTTGAGCTCTGGAGCCTCGCAGTTTCCACCATTAATGGTTGCGAGCGCTGCACTGCCGCCCACGAGAAGGTCGTGCGCGAAGGTGGCCTGAGCAAGGAGCAGATTTTCGAGGCTGTGAAGATTGCCGCCACCGTCGCCGGTGTTGCTCAGGCAGTCATGGCTGAGTCCGCTCGCTAATAACCCTACAAACACCAAAAAGGTGACCTGGAGAACTTCCAGGCCACCTTTTCGTCTTTTTCGATGAGTAAAATGGGCGTTGGCTTCAGCCAAGGACTGTTTTAGTCATCGCAGTCGGCGCAGAATTCAAGGTCATGGGTCGTAATCTTGAAGATTTCATCCCCGGCCCTGACCTCACCCTCGGCGAGCTGAGTAATATCGCCCTTCTTGGAGTCCATGAGAACTACGGCGCACAGTGGGCTGTAGCCGGCGTTCTTGACTACCTCAGGGTCGAAGCGGACAACTGGGTCGCCGGCCGTGATGACATCACCCTGGGTGGCAAGAACCTCATAGCCCTCACCGCGGAGACGAACAGTGTCGATTCCGACGTGAACCAGAATATTGCCTTCAGGTGCGGCAATGACAAAAGCATGTGGCATGACGCGAAGGGCAGTGCCACTAACTGGTGCTAGAACGGTTACTGGGGTGGCGCTATCAGCGGGTTTGATAGCAAGACCATCACCAACAGTCCCAGCAGCGAATACTGGATCCGGAACATCCTTAAGGTCGAGGATAGTTCCGTTGAGAGGAGCTGCTACAACAGACATAATGGACTCCATCGTTTTACGGGCATAATCACCATGATTATATCAAAGTGTTAGCCTGAAAACTAGTACTCCAAGGAAATCTTTTTAAATCGCACCTCACCAGCGGAATCGGAGGCTGGAACATCCACGGTGCCGACGATGGCAAAGCCACAATCATCATTGGGGTCTTTGATAATCTGACGCACGACCCATTCCTCAGCATTTTGGGACTGAATCTCAAAGTACTTTGGCCCACGCGCATCAGGACCCAAATCCACATCCGCGTACTCATTGAAGTACTCATCCATGGCCGCACCCCACTCAGGCTGCTCTTCCAGATAGTCGAGTACCTGTGCCAGGTCATCTTCCTTCTCCCAGGCGAAGAAGTCCACCAGGCGGAACATGAGGTTACGAATCATAATGCCAAAGGCGCGCTTATTGGCCGAAAGCGCATCCGGGTCAGTCACACCGAAAGCAATCTCACGCTCCACAGTGGCCTGGTCAATCGGCGCATCCGGGTCAGCCATCTGCGCCCACTCATCAAGAAGCGAGGAGTCGACCTGGCGGATGAGCTCACCCAGCCAAATAGCAATATCCTCCAGCTGCTCGGTGAAGAACTCATCCGGCACCGTCTGATTAAGCGTGCGCCAGGCCTCAGTGAGGTAGCGAAGCACCACACCCTCAGCGCGCGCGAGCCCGTACTCAGAGATAAAGTCCGAGAAGGTCATGCCACGTTCGACCATCTCACGCACCACACTCTTGGGGTCAATCTCATAATCGCCGGCCCACGGATGGCCCTTGGCATAGGTCTCATGGGCCTCAGTGAGCAGGTCATTGAGTGGCTTTGGCCAGGTGACCTCATCAAGAATGCGTAGCTGCTCGTTATAGTCCACGCCCTCGTCACGCAGCGCCTGGCGCTCCTCCTGCCGCGCTTTATTCTGCTGTGCGCGCAGAATCTGGTTCGGTGGCTCCAGCACCGCCTCAATCACCGAAATCACATCCAGCGAGAAGGAAGGGGAGTCCTTATCCAGCAGCTCTAGCGCCGCCACAGCAAAAGGCGCCAGTGGCTGGTTCAAAGCAAAATCCTCCGGCAGGCCATTAGCCAAGGCATGGTCCTTGACAATACCCAAGGCCTCCAGGCCACGGTAAAGCTCAATGGCGGTGAGGATATCTTTATTCTGACGGCTACGCGTATTGTGATTGGTGCGCAGCAAATGCTTGATATTCTCATAGGTCTCATCCGGCCCCGAACTTGGGCGCGCCAACATATTGAGCAGCATGGAGTTGGTGAACTTAAACTGGCTCGTGAGCTTCTCCGGCTCGGCCTCAATCAGGCGCTCATAGGTCTTTTCCGTCCAGGTCGGACGCCCCTTCGGTGCCGCCTTCATGCGCAGCTTCTTGAGCTTCTTCTCATCCTGACCGGCACGCTTACGCAGGCGGAAATTCTCAATCTCATGCTCCGGCGCCTCAATGACCACCGTGCCCTTGGTATCAAAACCCGCACGACCCGCACGACCCGCAATCTGATGGAACTCACGGCTACGCAGCACACGCTCACCGCTGCCATCGAATTTGGTCAGACTTGTAATCAGCACGGTGCGAATTGGCACATTAATACCAATGCCCAGCGTATCCGTGCCGCAAATAATCTTGAGCAGGCCAGTTTGTGCCAGGCGCTCCACCAGTCGGCGATACTTTGGCAGCATGCCGGCATGGTGAATGCCAATGCCCTTGCGCAGCAGGCGACTCAGGGTCTTACCAAAAGTAGTGGTAAAGCGAAAGTCCCCAATTGCCTCGGCAACCTGGTCCTTTTCTTCACGGCTTAGCAGCTTATTGGCCAGCGGGGTATTTTGCAGACCGGTCGCGCGCTCCACAGCTTGGCGTTGCGACGGATGCACCACATAGACCGGTGCTAGATCCTTGGTGACCAAATCATCCAGGGTCTCCTCGACAGGTGTATACACATAGGAGAACTCAAGGGGGACTGGACGCTCCACGCCAGTGACCAGGGTAGTATCACGGCCCGTGCGTTCTTCCAGGTCCTTGCGCAGAAACTCCGTATCACCAAGGGTCGCCGACATGAGAAGGAACTGGGTCTTTGGCAGCTCCAGTAGTGGCACCTGCCAGGCCCAGCCGCGTTCCGGGTCAGAGTAGTAGTGGAACTCGTCCATTACGACCTGATCCACGCGCGAATCCGGCCCCTCAGCTAGTGCAATATTGGCCACAATCTCAGCGGTGGCGCAGATAATCGGTGCCTTGGTATTGACCGAGGCATCACCGGTCATCATGCCCACAGATTCCGCGCCAAAAATCTCACAGAGCGCGAAGAACTTTTCACTCACCAGCGCCTTAATCGGCGCGGTATAAAAGGAGCGCTGACCACGGGCCATGGCAATAAAGTGGGCGGCAATAGCCACCATGGACTTACCCGAACCAGTCGGAGTTGAAAGAATGACATTATCCCCGGCCAGGATACCCAGCGAGGCCTCCTCCTGGGCCGGATAGAGCGAGATTCCACGATCCCCTACCCACCGAGTAAAAGAGTCCCAAATGGACTCATCAAAATAATTCTCGGGAACCTCCGACAAATCAGGAAGCATCTGGGTAAGGGTCATCAATTAATCATCTCCATCAAGTTCCGAGAGGAATTTCGCCACCTCGGCTTCAATATCGTCCTTTGAGAGCCGGTAGGCCGACAACTCATCCACCATCTGATCGTACCGGTTTTCTAGGTCAAGGACGACCTGACCAAGCTCCCCATTGTCCGCCAAATCATCCAGGGCCTCAAGGACCTTATCAGCATCCTGCCGAAGCGCCTGCAAATTTGGCCCAACACCAGTAATGGAGCTAATGGACTCCAGCAAACTCACCGCTGCGCGCGGATAATCACTCCCCGCAATATACTGCGGCACCTGGGCGTTCAAACCCGTTACCGAACAGGCAGCAGTGTTGACCAAGAAATGCTCCACATAGAGCTGTGCTGCACCAGGAACAGTAATCGCTCCTGGGATTGTCGTATGCGCCGCCAGAATCTCTGGCTCAGTGCTATGCGCCGAAATCAGCTGCGGGCGGGTATGTGGCACCGGGAACGGGGCAGCATAGAGCGTAATCACACGCCCGACCTTGTAATAGTGCACCAAATCGCGCACCGCACGGGCAAAAGCCTTCCACTTAAAATCAGGCTCATAGCCGGCCAGAAGCAAAAACTCACCCTGGTCGGAGCGGCATAAAAAGAGCGTTGGGTTGGCCTCATCAATATCAGCCACAAAGGAGCGCTCCACACGCGTCTGCGGCCGTCGCCCACGATAATCCACAAGCTCATCCGAGTCGAATTCCGCCAGCGGAATTAGCTCCATTGTGGAGGCAATATAATCATTGACCAGCGCCAAGGCATGGCCCGCATCGGCAAATCCCATCAGGGAAATAACCAGGTCAACATTAGGAGCAATAGCTTCTGGTTGTGGATACGCCAATGTATAAAGGGCCATAATCTACCTTTCTCTCGTCACTTATATAAGTCTAACGCACGTGGAGAGAAATTAATTCCCTATACCACAAAATCGCTTTGAGCGTTATCAAATCCCCATTTTTGGCTCCGCGCCTGTGGATAGAGGGGTTTATCCACAGGCCCGATCCCAGCGGCTTGAAAAAGCTGCAAGGATGAAGTCATGAACACATACAGCTACAACATTCCAAATATTCTCGCGACAGTGCCGCATATCCTCGGCTACTATCCCGAGCGCTCCTTTGTCCTGTGCACGGTCTCCCTCGTGGACCGCGACTGCCCCGAAATCGCCCAGCGCGGCGAGGGCACCACTATCATCGGCCCGATTGGGCGCGTTGATTTGGAGGATCATGATGCGGCCGAAATGCTCCTCGACCGCCTGCCCTATGAGCCTACCGACGTCCTCATCGGTATCAATGTCGGACCGGCCGAGCCAGATCTCTTCCGTCGAGTCCGTGACCGCGTGGATCACTTCTTGTTCACCGATAGCTTAAAGCCTGGCACGGTCTGCGATGATGTCCTGGACACGCAGAGTCCGCTGGGCACTGTCGGTAAGCCTTTTGCCTCGGTGCTTGCCCATTCGAGCCCGCCGGCGGAAAACCGTGAATCCTTCATGTGCCTCTACCGTGGGGTCAACACGGAAATCACCGCCCAAGCTCGTGGGAATTTGCGCAAGCAGGCCCAGGCCCGCAGCCTTGACCGCGATAAAGCCCTGCATCCAAGCTCGGATAATACCAGTGAGCTGGTGGATATTGAGCGCGGTCTTGCCGGGGATGAAATCATGCTCTCCATGAGCTTCCACCTAACCCGTCTTGATGAGGCGAGCCAAGAGGATATTGCCAAGGATAAAAGCGCGCTGCTTTGTGCACTCAGCATGCTGGAAGATGTGCTAAGCCGTGACCTCATAATGCTCTTTGCGCTGATGAAGGGTACTGCCGCACCTTTTTCCAAACTCATGCTCGCCGCCGCGGAGACTCTGCATACAGTAGTAACTCCTGGTCCGAATACCAAGAATTATCCGCGCTGGCGTGCTCAACAGTACCGACGCGCCAATGCGCTCAGCCTCTATGCACTGTCCATGATTACGCTCAGCCAGCCAAGCCATGCACTGGCAGCGCTGAGAGTCGCGCTGGAGACGTCTCCCGGCCATTCGCTCTCCCAGCTGCTGCTAGGGGTAATGAGTGAAGGGCAGTATATGCACCTGCTGCAGACCACGGCCAATGCAGTCGAGGATCTCATCACAAAATCCTGCCTTAGCTACCGACCATCGCTCCCAATCCTCACATGAAAAAAAGAGCCTGTTGGCTCCCTTTTTCTTAATGGATTTGAATGGAATGACGCGCCAGCATTATTCCATTGGCTCTACGCGGATCGCATGAGCGAGGTCATCAGCGAGCTCAACGGTGGTGTCGCCATTGGTCAGTGTAGCTACGCCGCTTTCGAAGGAAGCGGTAACCTCGCTACCAATGGTGATGCCAGCGGAGGTCAGAGCGCGGTACTGCTCATCATCGACCTGCAGGATCTCATTGAGCTGGATAATGCGTACCTTGACTGGCTCATGCTGTGGCAGGTCAATTAGACGCACACCAGCAGAAATCTTAGGCTCATTGCTCACACCGAGTTCAGCAAGACCAGGGATTGGGTTACCAAAAGGGGAGCGGGAGACATCAGGAAGCACCTTGACCAGGCAGCGCTCCACCTCTTCGCTCATAACGTGCTCCCAGCGGCAAGCCTCAGCATGAACCTTGTGAATATCCAGGTGCACCATCTCAGTGAGCAGCAGCTCAGCCAGGCGGTGCTTACGCATAACAGCGGTGGCCAGCGCGCGACCTGCGGCGGTCATGCGCAAGCTGCGGTCCTTGGAAACAACGACCAGACCGTCACGCTCCATACGTGCGACGGTCTGACTCACCGTTGGGCCAGACTGCTCAAGGCGCTCGGCGATGCGAGCACGAAGAGGGGTCACTCCCTCCTCTTCAAGTTCGTAAATAGTACGAAGATACATTTCTGTTGTATCTACGAGGTCCTTCACGGCAGTTGATACCTTTCCAAAAAGAAAAACAATAAATAGTGAGTGGAATGGGTAAGTAGGTCCAATTAGCCAGCGTAGGCGCGGAGCTTCTCCGCACGCTCACCGTCGCGAAGCTTCGACATAACCTCGCGCTCAATCTGTCGGACGCGCTCACGGGAGAGACCGTAGCGGCGACCAATCTGATCCAGGGTGCGTGGTACGCCATCATCAAGACCATAGCGCATAATAATCACATCCTGCTCGCGGCGCTCAAGGGAATTGATCACGGCGCGAATATCGGAGTGGCGCAGGCTTGCAACCACGGCGGCCTCAGCATCGGTGGCCTCAGAGTCCTCAATGAAGTCACCCAGTGGGGCTTCCTCATCGGCGCCAACTGGCATATCCAGGCTAACTGGGTCGCGGGACTGACGGAGCAGCATCTCAATCTTATTCTCATCAATGCCGGACTCTTCAGCGAGCTCCTCATTGGTGGCTTCACGGCCGAGGTTCTGATACATCTCGCGCTTAATGCGGGAGAGCTTATTTACCTGCTCAACCAGGTGTACCGGGAGGCGGATGGTACGGGACTGGTCGGCCATACCGCGGGTAATAGCCTGACGAATCCACCACGTAGCATAGGTGGAGAACTTGAAGCCCTTCTTATAGTCGAACTTCTCCATGGCACGAATCAGACCAAGGTTGCCTTCCTGGATGAGGTCCAGAAGTGGCATGCCGCGGCCGGTATAGCGCTTAGCCAGGGACACAACCAGACGCAGGTTAGCCTCAAGAAGATGGGTGCGGGCCTGACGGCCTTCCTTCACCAAAACCTTCAGGTCGCGCTTCTTTGCGCGGGTCAGCGGTTCTTCGGAGAACTCAAGCAAATACTCGGCATAAAGGCCAACCTCAATGGTCTGGGCAAGAGCGACTTCATCATCAGCGGAGAGCAGAGCGGTCTTGCCAATACCATTGAGATAGACACGAACGAGGTCGGCGGATGGATTGTCATTAGTTTGACCGCGGCGACTACCGGTATCTAGGTCCTCAAAGACCTCATCGGAGCTGTAGTCTTGTTCTGACTGTTGTGTCATTCTGGCCTCCTACTGTAAGTGATCTCTCAAGTTATATAACGAATAAGAACTCGTATTAGTTCCCGGGCGCTTCAACCAGGACTGTCACTGGCCCAGAATTGACAGTTTTTACGTCCATTTCTGCACCAAAAATCCCAGTCGCAACCTCGAGATTTCTTGCCTTTAGGCCACTAATAATTTGCTCAAATACTGGCTGCGCCAATTCTGACGGGGCAGCATCTGACCAACTCGGGCGACGCCCTTTAGCGGTGCGTCCGTACAGGGTGAAATTACTAATCACAAGCACCGGCGCATCGACATCACTAGCAGACTGTTCGTCAGGAAGGATGCGAAGTTCAGCAATCTTACGCACCAAAAGTTCCACACGAGCCGCAGTATCCTGCTCAATATCCTCACGGCTTATACCAACCAGGGCGCACAGGCCCGGTCGCGTAATTTCGCCAACCACTTTGCCGTCCACGGAGACGGAAGCTTCGGCACAACGAGTGAGGATTGCCCGCATAGAACTCCCTTCTTAACATCTACTATTGTGCAACGTGAGGGCCTCAATATACAAGTATCGCGGTCGCACCCGATTGCGCTATGCAACATCCGTTTACAGCAATCACACAAGTGCTATTCAGCCCCGGCCCGTGATTAGCCGGTTACCAATTCAACCGGAAGGACAATGCCATGCCGCACCAGGTCCACAACCGCCCGTGCAGTCTGTTGTAACAATACATCCTCCTGGTCCTCAAGCCCATGACTATAGGCAAAGAGCGAAACCACCTCACCCAGGCACAAACCACGCGGATTCAAACCTGAGAGGATGGAATAGAGCGCCTCATCAATTTCATGCACATATTGTGGGCCATCCATACGGGTAATACGCCTGGTCACCGTATTAAAGCCCATTTCAGGCGCCGTTACTGCCACATCCTCATAGGCCGTACCAGGGCGAAGCACATAATTGGCCTCCAAAATATCCTGGTAGTCCTTATTATCCAGCCACCCGGCGCGCAGGAAATATTCCTCCACCTCGGCCCCAAAATCCTCCAAGGCCTGCGGTAATTCCTCCGCCACCACATCGCTCGGCGCATCATCAGCCAGGCGCTCCAGATGAATAAAACCAAAGCCAATGCCCTCAACCTCGTTCCCCTCAAAGAAAGACAACCAGGTCTCAGCCAGTGCCTGCCCATGTTCAGAGCGTGGGTCAATGCCCTCATCACGCATCCAGGTACCCACATAGAGCGCAGGGTCTGCCCAATCGCGCTGAATAATCCACGCACGCACACCGGTTGCCGGCAACCACCGGGCCACGCGCGCCGCCCAGGACTCGCCGGACTTATGCACCCAGGCGCCCAGCAGGTGCGCTTTGCCGCCCAGTGTCAGGTGCTCCACAGCCTGCGTGACGACGAGCTCACTCGCCCCATCCAACGCTAGCCCCGAGTCGCGGTAGACATGGCCTACTTCGCCGGTGCCAACGACAAA
Organism: Corynebacterium sp.; assembly: GCA_030530875.1. Lineage (GTDB taxonomy): Bacteria > Actinomycetota > Actinomycetes > Mycobacteriales > Mycobacteriaceae > Corynebacterium. The sequence continues at coordinate 67,822 of JAUMUD010000002.1, read as the reverse complement.
TGGGGGATTGGCAATAATGCGGTCGAATTTCCGGCCCGCCACCGGCTCAAACCAGGAGCCTTCGAGGTATTCAAAGCGCGGTGCGATTGTGGGGTCGGCGCCAATAGAGGCAAGAGCGAACTCCCGTGCACGAGGGGCAATATCGGTGCCCACATAGGTCCTGGCGCAGCCTGACTGGGCAAGAATCTGAATGCCTGAACCTGTGCCCAAATCCAGCACGGAAATTACAGGGCTGGTGGGTACTGCGCGCATTAGCGACAAACTTGCCTGGCCCACACCCAGCACATGGCCCTCAGGGTGCGTGACCTCGGTCATAGAGGCATCCTGATCCGAAAAGACCCACTTTTCCTTGCCGCCAAGGACATGTGGCCTAATATCAATCACGACTCGACCGTTCACCAGCCAGTTTTTCTCTTCGAGAATCTCAATGACCTCGTGGCCGAAAAGTTCTGTGAGTTCTTCTCCAGTCAATTTATCGCGCAAGAGAAGCGATCGAACCAGCAGCTGGTCCAGGTGCTCAAATTTCTGAAGCCGGAACCGAAGGGCACCGGGCTCAGCGCGGTAGAGAGCGGGGAGGGCGTCGCCAAGCAAAAGCTCAAGGCCGGCGGTGGTGAAGCGCAGCTCGCGCAGGCGATCATAGAGGGGGCTCAGATTGGTCACGGGTTTCCTTCTCAAGTTGCGGGGTCTGCTGATGGGTCAGTTCATACTGGGCTTGTTGGCGGGCGGCGGCGGGCTTGTAGACCTGGCGCTCGCGGGGATCGCGGGGCTGGCCATGGCCATTGGCAATCACCACACTAATCCAGGAAATAGGCACACAGAGCACAAAAAGAATAATGCTAAGAATCGTAGTATGCCACACCAGGTAGCTCAGGCCTGCGAGGATGAGCAGCGGCGGGCGGGAAAACTGCATGCAGTTATAAATAATTATCCGACGACGGTAGGTATCCGCATCGGACTTTTCCTTGGACGTAATTAGCGCAATATCACGGCGACGGCCGAACAATGAAAGCTCCTTTTATTGATCTGAAATCTATTCTAGTACCCAGAACGCCGTACCTATAGCGGTATTCCAAAAAGTGGGGCATTATAGATACATGAGCAATTCGACCCAGACCATAGAGCGCCCCGATATTCGGGAGCAGAATACGACCGATGATGACACCCCGAAGTTCTTCCACTATGTGAAAAAAGACCAGATTGTGGACTCGGCGGTGACCGGCCGCATGGTGGTCGCGCTGTGTGGGGAGACCTTCCCAGTGACCAAGCAGGCCAAGCCAGGCAGCCCAGTCTGCCCTGATTGCGAGCGCATTTACCGAGGTCTGCGACGCCGGTGACACATCCCCGAATAGTATCGCGCGGGCTTGATGGGCTGCGTGAGTGGCAGAAGGCTGCGCTCACGAAGTATTTGGAGGCGAATCCCAAGGACTTTTTGGCGGTGGCGACCCCTGGTGCGGGTAAGACCACTTTCGCGCTGCGTATTGCTACTGAGTTGATGGCGCGGCGAACGGTCGACCGTGTCATTGTTGTGGTGCCGACTGAGCACCTGAAGGTGCAGTGGGCGGAGTCTGCCAAGCGTGTGGGCTTGTTGCTCGACCCGCACTTTAGTAATAGCTCAGCGCTGAATCCTAATTATGACGGGGTAGTGGTGACTTATGCTCAGGTCTCCATGCATCCCTATAAGCACCACCAGCTGGCAACCACCAAGCGCAGTCTTGTCATTATGGATGAGATTCACCACGGCGGTGACGCGCGCAGCTGGGGTGATGGTATGCGCATTGCCTATGGGGATGCGCAGCGACGCCTCGCACTGACCGGTACTCCATTCCGTTCGGATGATTCCGCCATTCCTTTTGTTACCTACGAGGAGGACCATAATGGTCTTCTTCGCTCCAAGGCGGACCATTCCTATGGTTATGCCGATGCGCTTCGTGATGGGGTCGTGCGCCCCGTGGTCTTCCTGGCCTATTCGGGCCAGGCCCGTTGGCGTACCTCTGCCGGTGAGGAATTTGAGGCGCGCCTTGGTGAGCCGCTCAATGCCGAGCAAACTGCGCGTGCGTGGAAGACGGCCCTGGACCCGCGCGGTGACTGGATTCCTGCGGTGCTGCAGGCTGCCCACACGCGCCTTTTGCAGCTGCGCAAGACCATTCCCGATGCTGGTGGCCTAGTTATCGCCACTGATAAGCAGACGGCGCGTGCCTATGCCAAGATTCTGCAGGGACTGTCCTCGACGCCGGTTTCGGTGATTTTGTCTGATGACCCTGAGGCCTCGGATAATATTGATAAATTCTCTAATAATACCGATGAGTGGATGGTCGCGGTGCGCATGGTGTCTGAGGGTGTCGACGTCCCCCGCCTAGCCGTGGGCGTCTACGCCACCTCGGCTTCCACGCCGCTGTTCTTCGCCCAGGCCATTGGTCGCTTTGTGCGTGCGCGCGCCAAGGGTGAAACGGCCAGTGTCTTTTTGCCCTCGGTGCCGGTGCTTTTGGACCTGGCCTCCAAGATGGAGACTCAGCGTCAGCATGTGCTCGGTCAGCCTGACCGCCCCAAGGAGGGTTGGGATGATGAGCTTTTGGCTGATGCCAATAAGAAAAAGACTGAGCCTGATGCCTTGGAAAAGTCCTATGAGTCCCTGGGTGCTGATGCTGAGCTTGATTCCCTTATCTATGAGGGCCGCAACTACGGCACCGGTGCCTTTGCCGGCAGCGATGAGGAAGCCGACTACCTGGGTCTTCCGGGCTTGCTCAATGCCGAGCAGATGCGTGAGCTTTTGCGACGCCGCCAGGCTGAGCAGGTCGAGGCCCGCGCCGAGGAGGACCGCAAGAAGCGTGAGGAAGAAGAGCGTCAGCGCAAAGAGGCTGCCAAAAACGCCCCTGCCGGCCCACCGCCAGGTTTCGGCGATGCCGAGATTCCGGCCCTGCGCAAGGAGCTCAATGCCCTTGTTGCCGTGACCGCCTCACGGACCGGCCGCCCCCATGGTGCGATCCACAAGGAAGTGCGCCAGCAGTGCGGTGGCCCACCCACAGCCATGTGCAGCGCCCAGCAGCTGCGCGACCGCATCGCGTATTTGCGCCGATGGTAAAGAAATAGCCCCTTAAAGGGGCTTTTTCCTTATTCTTGGTCTTTATTCGTGCATAGCTTGATAGTCTTCGCCCCAATGCTGCATCGCATCCAAGATGGGCTTGAGGCTACGTCCTAATTCCGTGAGTGAGTACTCCACACGGGGTGGCACCTCAGCGTATACTTTACGTTCCACGAGACCATTGGCCTCCATTTCGCGTAATTGCGAGGTCAGAACCTTTTGGGAGACATTCCCCACTAATTTTTTAGCTCACTAAAGCGCTTAGTTTCCACCAAAAGATCCCGTAGAATCAGCACCTTCCACTTATTACTTATCAAGGTCAGCGTGGTTTCCACCGGGCAAGCGGGCAATTCTGTCGCCAATTCCAACTCCCAATAGTGTCAAAAAGAAACTTACGGCTCCAAAATACCCCTAGTTTCCGGACTCCGGCAAAAATTTTTTAAAAAATTTTTCGGCCTAAGACGTTCATTTAAAACCCCAGTATTCCTTCAAAAGGCACCTTCTGGTAACCCTCCATTTGTTACCGCGAGGTTACCTAAGCACAAAAAAGTGGGCTCTTTACAGGGCTTTTGTGCTTGGTTATCTTTGAATTCATGAGCGAGGCACCAAGCCCCACTCACCAAGAATTCACACCAAATAGAAACCGAATAGAGAAGGAAAGTGAAAATGAAGATTGCAGTTATCTCCGCTAATGGCAAGTCCGGTCAGCTCATTGTCAAGGAAGCTCTGAGCCGCAACCTGGATGTCACCGCAGTGGTTCGTGGCGAGAACAAGACCGAAGCCACCCAGGCCATCATCAAGGACCTCTTCGACCTGACCGCCGAAGACCTCGCAGGCTTCGATGTCGTCATCGACGCCTTTGGTGCATGGACTGAAGAAACCCTCCCACTTCACAGCACCTCCCTTGCCCATCTCGCTGATATTCTCTCCGGCACTGAAACCCGCCTCCTCGTTGTTGGCGGTGCAGGCTCTCTCTTTGTGAATCCTGAGCACACCATGCGCGTTGTTGATACCCCAGATTTCCCAGAAATGTTCAAGCCACTGGCACTGGCCATGGCTAAGGGGCTCGATGAGCTTCGTGAGCGCAAGGATGTCCACTGGACCTACATCAGCCCAGCCGGCGACTTCCAGCCAGAAGGTGAGCGCACCGGCAAGTACATCCTCGCAGGCGAGGAACTCGCCCTTAACAGCCGTGGCGAGAGTGTCATCAGCTATGCCGACTATGCAGTGGCCATGATCGATGAGGCCGTAAACGGCAAGCATGACCAGCAGCGTATCTCCGTAGTCAGCGAATAATCAACTCCGAAAACCCGAAAGGAAATTTCATTATGACCACCAATTCCGACAAGGCCCTCGCTCTTATCAATACCTTCGCCACTGGCGATGCCAATGCCGCAGCCGAACTGCTCGATCCTAACTACATCCAGCACAACCTCGCTTATGCCACCGGTGCTGAAGCCTTCGTGGGCGCAGTCAACTACTTGGCTGCAGCACCTACAAAGACCACTGTGAAGAATATCCGCCACTTCGAGGACGGCAACTTTGTCTTCCTCCAGACCGTGTACAACTTTGCAGGTGCCGGTGAGCAGGTCGCCTTCGACATTTTCCGCTTCAATGATGAGGGCAAGATTGCTGAGCACTGGGATAACCTTGCTGAGCTCGCTGCCCAGCCAAACCCATCCAATCACACCCAGATTGATGGTCCAACCACTGCCACCGATCTTGATAAGACCGAGGCCAACCGTGAGCTGGTAAAGAACTTCCTCTTTGATGTCATGCAGGGTAATAACCCACAGAAGCTGCCTGAGTACTTTGACGGTGACAGCTATATTCAGCACAACACCGGCATTGCCGATGGCGTTTCAGGCCTGGGTGCCGCCCTTGCTGCTTTGGCCGAGCAGGGTATCGAGATGAAGTACGCCACTGTCCACCAGGTTCTTGCCCAGGGCGACATGGTTCTTGCAGTAAGCGAAGGCACCTTTGGGGATACCCCAACTGCCTACTATGACCTGTGGCGCGTAGAAAACGGCAAGATCGCCGAGCACTGGGATGTAATGGAGACCATCGCCGAGCAGTCCACTTGGCAGAATCAGAACGGCAAGTTCTAAATCCTCAATTACTCTCTTCTCGTTTCCTAAAAGGCAGGCTAATCCCGTCTTTTCTTCTGCACTTTTACCACCACTTTTTAGACCTCGCCCATAACCTATAAAACCCCAATAGGATCACCATGAACCACCTAGATGCTATTCAATATCTCAACTCTGTCCTACTTGATGAAATGCCAAGTCTAAAGGACCAGGCAAATGCATTGCCCCAGGACGAAGTAACCCAGCGGCGTTTATTGCGCAGTCTAATGAATATCCGTCCACCCATGCCCCTAAAGGCCGAATTCCTTAAGGTCCAGGATGCACTTCTTTCTGAAGAGCGGGACGCTAGGGGAGTAGTCGATATTAATGAGCTGCCTGAACGCCAGGGGCATCCCGGCATTATTCTTTGGCAGGGCGATATCACCCGCCTAAAGGTTGATGCCATTGTCGACGCCGACAATGAACGCCTCCTGGGCTGCTTTGCACCGCTTCATGCCTGTATTGATAATGCCATTCATTCCGCAGCCGGTCTTCAGTTGCGCGATGAATGTAACCGGATTATGGAAGAACAGGGGCATCCAGAACCCACCGGCAGTGCCAAACTCACCCGTGGATATAACCTGCCCGCAGAATATGTATTGCACACCGTCGGGCCAATTATCAGTGGTGAGCTTACTGATAATGACTGTGAGCTTTTGGCCTCCTGCTACCGCTCCTGCTTGGAATTAGCAGCAGAAAATCACTTCAGCAGCATCGCCTTCTGCTGCATTTCCACTGGTGAATTCCACTTCCCGAATGATGAAGCCGCCCGGATTGCTGTTCGGACGGTCAAAGAATTTCTTAGCACACCTACTTCGGTCAGAAAGGTAGTTTTCAATGTTTTCAAGGATCTTGACGCACAAATCTATCGAAACCTCCTCTAGCCCCACCCAGGCTGCCAAGGAAGCCATCGAGCAAGCCGATGTCGTGCTTATCGGTGCCGGTGCAGGTCTTTCCACCTCCGCAGGCTTTAGCTACTCCGGCCCCCGTTTTGAGGAGCATTTCGCCGACTTCATCGAGAAGTACAGCATCCCTGATATGTACTCAGGTGGTTTCTATCCATTCGAAACCCCTGAGGAATACTGGGCCTGGTGGAGCCGCCACATTATGGTGAACCGCTATGAGAACCCCGAAAAGCCAGTCTTTTCTGACTTGCTTTCCCTGGTCAAGGACAAGAACTATTTTGTCATCACCACGAATGTGGACCACCAATTCCAGCGCGCCGGTTTTGATAAAAACAGGCTGTTTTACACCCAGGGTGACTATGGGCTTTTCCAATGCTCGACCCCATGTACCCAGCAGACCTGGGATAATGAGGAGACCGTGCGCCGCATGGTTGCAGAGCAGAAGGATATGCGAGTTCCAACCGAACTTCTACCATATTGCCCAAATTGTGGCGCACCAATGGTTCCTAACCTGCGCTGCGATAATACCTTCGTCCAGGATGCCGGTTGGGATGCCGCCTGCATGCGCTACAAGGAATTCCTCATCGAGAATGCGAAGTCGAAAATTGTCTACCTGGAATTGGGTGTGGGTGCTAATACACCGGCCATTATCAAGTACCCCTTCTGGCAGATGACTGCAGGTAATCCCAATTCCACCTATGTCTGCATCAATAATTCCGACATTATGGTGCCCAAGGACATCACCTCCCGGTCCATTGGTGTCGCCAGTGATATTGGTGAAGCACTCGCCGAGATGAGCTAACTCATCGTCTTAGTGAAAACTTAAAGAAATTTGGTAGGCTAACTAAGTTGCTCTACCTAGTTGATGTGTCATCAATATAAGTATAGATGGCGTATTATCCACAGAAATGGAGTTTTAAATGAACAAGATTCTTTTCAGTGCCGTTTCCCTCGGCCTCATTGGCACACTGCTAGTTGGTTGCTCGAATAATGCCTCGGATAGCACAGGTTCCAGCACTTCGACCATCAGCAGCACTTCCCAGACTGGCCAGTCCGATGTGGACAAGGCTCTGGCTCTTATTAATACCTTCGCCACGGGCGATACCGATCTGGCCACTTCCTTGCTTGCATCTAACTATAAGCAGCACAATTTGACTGTGGCCGATGGGGCAGAGGGTTTCATTAATGCCGTTGAAGGCTTGAAGGCCGCTAATGTTCCTGTGACTGTGCGCAACGTCCGCAGCTTCGAGGATGGCAAGTATGTTGTCCTGCAGAATGTCTATAACTTTGGTGCCGGTGACCAGGTGGCCTTTGATATTTTCCGCTTCGATGATGCTGGTAAGATTGCTGAGCACTGGGATAACTTAACGGATCTTGCATCTCAGCCAAATCCATCCGGTCATACCCAGATTGATGGTCCAACCACGGTATCCGATCTTGATAAGACCGAGGTCAATCGCGAGTTGGTAAAGAACTTCCTCTTTGATGTGATGCAGGGTAATAACCCACAGAAGATGCCTGAGTACTTCGATGGTGACAACTATATTCAGCACAATACCGCCATTGCTGATGGTGTGTCCGGTTTGACCGCCGCCCTTGGTGCTATGGCCGAGCAGGGCATCGAGATGAAGTACAATTCAGTCCACATGGTGCTTGCTCAGGGTGACTTTGTGCTTGCAGTGAGCGAGGGTACCTTGGGTAATGAGCCAACCGCCTACTATGACTTGTGGCGTGTGGAAAACGGCAAAATTGCCGAGCACTGGGATGTCGTCCAGGCTATCCCTGATTCCGCCACCTGGCAAAACCAGAACGGCAAGTTCTAAAAAAATGGGGCCGCACTTTTTATGTGCGGCCCCAATTTTTTTGGGTTTTAGGCTTTTACCACTCAAGGTAATCGCGCAAGACCTGCGAGCGCGATGGGTGACGAAGCTTCGACATGGTCTTCGACTCGATCTGGCGGATACGCTCACGAGTCACGGAGTAGACCTGGCCGATTTCATCGAGGGTACGTGGCATGCCGTCGGTGAGACCGAAGCGCAGGCGCACGACGCCGGCTTCACGCTCAGTCAGGGTGTGGAGCACGTCCTGGAGCTGGTCCTGCAGCAGGCGGAAGGAAACCGCGTCCACAGCCACCACAGCCTCAGAGTCCTCAATGAAGTCACCGAGCTGACTATCGCCCTCATCACCAATGGTCTGGTCGAGCGAGATAGGCTCACGGGCGTACTGCTGGATTTCCAGCACCTTATCCTCAGTAATGTCCATCTCACGGGCGAGCTCCAGTGGGGTAGGCTCACGGCCCAGGTCCTGGAGCAGCTCGCGCTGGATACGGCCGAGCTTATTAATAACCTCAACCATGTGGACCGGGATACGAATGGTACGGGCCTGGTCAGCCATGGCGCGGGTAATAGCCTGCCTAATCCACCAGGTGGCATAAGTGGAGAACTTATAGCCCTTGGTGTAGTCGAACTTCTCAACCGCACGAATCAGACCCAGGTTACCTTCCTGAATCAGGTCAAGGAAGGCCATGCCGCGACCGGTATAGCGCTTAGCCAGGGAAACCACGAGACGGAGGTTAGCCTCAAGCAGGTGGTCCTTGGCGTGGCGGCCATCGCGGGCGATAGAGCGCAGGTCGCGCTTCTGGGCAGGGGTGAGCTTGTACTCATTGCCGTTCTCGTCCACACCGGCATCGGCTTCCTCAAGCTTATGAGTGGCATAGAGGCCAGCCTCAATGCGCTTGGCCAGGGTGACCTCTTCATTAGCATTGAGCAGTGCGACCTTGCCGATCTGCTTCAGATAGGCGCGAACGGAGTCAGCAGAAGCAGTGAGCTCAGCGTCCTTGCGTGCTTGGCGCAGGGCAGCAGAGTCCTCTTCGTCCCAGACCGAGGAGCCATCTTCTTCGTCCTCGTCCTCGTCTTCATCCTCGTCGTCCTCGTCTTCATCCTCCTCATCATCGTAGGAGTCGAAGCCGTCTACGTCGTCCTCATCCTCATCGTCATCGTAGTCATCTTCGAGTTCGACGCCGAAGTCCTTCTCAATCTCATCAATATCATCGGCAGCGTCATCAGTGATGTCATCGTCGATGGTGTCATCGAGAAGTTCTTCCTCAAGTTCATTGCGCTTCTTAGCGTCCATGACCTGGGACTTACGGGTGGTCTTCTTAGCTGTAGACTTCTTGGCAGTCGTCTTTTTCGCAGCGGTCTTCTTGGCCGCAGTCTTCTTAGCTACCTCTTTTTTGACCGACTTCTTTACAGTCTTCTTGATAGAAGTCTTTTTTGTAGTCTTTGTTCCGGTGGTAACTGTGTTATCGGAAGCTTCAGTGGCTGCCACTTATGCCCTTTCGCCTTGCCTATACTACAGATCCGCGCGAGCGGTTAATATTCGAAGGTAATTCTACGTGCCGCACACCGCTTGGCGGCGGCGACACGAGTACACCTGTCGATTGTGGGTTTGAACCCAACGAACAATCGACCACTAATTATAACAAAAATTACGGACGGAGCCCCTGGGCAACTGCAAGGGCAGCACCAACAATACCGGCAGTATTGCGCAGCTGAGCTGGAATAACAGGGGTCTGAACCTCAAGCTTAGGAATCCACTTATCAGCCTTGCGGGAGATGCCGCCGCCGACGACAATGACGCGTGGGTTCAGAATCTTCTCGTAGAAATTGAAGACCTTGGTTACGCGCTTAGCCCACTGGGAGTAGCTCAATTCTTCCTTATCCTTGATGGAAGAAGCGGCGTACTTCTCAGCAACCAAGCCATCGAGTTCGACGTGGCCGAATTCAGTATTAGGGAAGAGTACACCATCATTAAGAAGAGCAGAACCAATGCCAGTACCAAGGGTGAGCATAAGAACCGCACCCTCCTTGGCCTCAGGCACGCCGTACTGAACCTCGGCGAGGCCAGCTGCATCGGCATCATTGAGCACGGTGATGTCGTACTCCTCGCCGATTAGTGGGCTCACATAGGTGTGGAAGAGCTTCTGGACATCAATGCCGACCCAGCTTGGGTCGATATTAGCAGCGGTCAGTGCAGTCTGGGCCTTGATTACGCTCGGCATGGTGATGCCCAGTGGGCCAGTCCACTCTGCCTGACGGACAATTTCGGCCACGGTTTCAGCAACAGCCTCAGGGGTTGCGGGCTGTGGGGTCAGAATCTTAATACGATCACCGATGAATTCACCGGTCTCAAGGTTGACGCGGGCTCCCTTGATGCCGGAGCCGCCAATGTCAATACCAAAACCAATCTGAGTCATGAGAAAAGATCATAGCAGCTTTGGGGTGTTAATGTGGCAAAAACGCGAAAATTTAAAAAATATCTTTCCGCAGTACAAGTAGCTTATTGGGGCATCGCGGGGGTAAAAACGGGGGTAATTGCCGGCGTGTGTATTCGACAAATCCGCGCGGGTTCTATATTATCCGCGCCATAGAGTTTTTATCCCGTTAATTAAAAAGGATCGCGTTATGGCTACCGATTATGATGCACCGCGTCGCAATAGCGAAGATGACCTCGACACCGACTCCCTCGAGGGCCTCAAGGCTGCGGAAAACCGCAACCTGGATGTAGACGATGACGGCGAGGTCGTGGAACCTTATGACCTTCCAGCCGTAGACCTCGGTGGCGAGGAGCTCAACGTCAATGTTGTTCCACGCCGCGCCGATGAGTTCACCTGTGGCTCCTGCTTCCTGGTGCAGCGCCGCAGCCGCATGGACCACATCGAGCCCGACGGCACGCCAATCTGTAAAGACTGCGCATAAAAAAATCTGCTCTCGCTTAACGCGGAGCAGATTTTTTTATGGGTTTTGAGGCTGAAGCAGCGGGCGATTTTTTATTGGGGTGGACTTAGCGCTGGCGTAGCACTATCTCGAAGCCAGCAACTTTCCCAACCGCGCCGAACCAACTACGACAACCACGATTAAGCCTGGGATTGCTTGGCATAGTCCGGGCCAATGAAAGTGCGCAGCAGCTTATCCGGGTTCTTGGAGCAAATCAGCCAATAGGGGGTAGGGTCCTCGGGGTCATCGATAACCAGCATGGCCATTTCCGGCACCCAGCCGTGAGAGACCACATAAGCAGCCGGGTCGAGCTGATGGCCCATGGCATTGCGCTTGGCAGTGGCAGGAACAGCCAGGCAGCGGGAGACGGCAGTATGGGGGAGTGAGGATTTGCCGTCAGTAAGCCAGCGGATGCCATCCTCTTCCTCAACGGAGATGCGGGTATTGGACAGCAAGTAGAGCACCACAATCGTGATGATTGCGAACGCCACGCACGCCACCCACATCCAGGAGCCGACGCGCGTCATGCCGACCTGTGCAGTGAGCAATGCAACAAAGAGAGCGCCGAGCAGCCACCAATACCATGGTACCCACTGGCGTTCAGAATAAAGAACCTTAACCACGAGGATCCAGTCTACTCAGTTTCATGCCTGATAATCTAGTCTCATGGAAATTGCTATTCGACGCCTCGATAAAGATCTCCCGCTCCCCGTCCGCGCCCATCCCGGTGACGCCGGCGTGGACCTCTATGCCGCGCAGGACGCCACCATTGCCCCTGGCCATCGCGTGTTGGTCGGCACCGGCATTGCAATTGCGCTGCCATTTGGCACCGTGGGCCTGATTCATCCACGCAGCGGGCTGGCGCTACGTCAAGGCCTGAGCATTGTTAATACCCCAGGTACCGTTGATGCCCAGTATCGCGGCGAGATTAAGGTCTGCTTGATTAACCTCGACCCGCAGACCCCGATTGAGATTCATCGCGGCGACCGCATCGCCCAGCTTGTGGTGCAGAAAGTCGAGCTGCCGGATTTTGTCGAGGTTGAGGAACTCGATGAGACTGAGCGCGGTGCCGGCGGCTATGGCTCTACTGGCGTATAAATAAATTATGTGGTTCAGGAAGAGTAATTCGGAGGAGAGCGCGCCAGAGACGCCGGTCGAGGAGGTCCTCACCGGGCCTTTCGACGAAACCGACGTGGACCTCGAGTCCTATGATTTTTCTGATTATGGGGAGGGCGCCCTGGATTTGGGCTCCCTCTATATTCCCATGCCTTTTGGCTCTGACCTGCAGGTTGAGGTTGGCCCCAATGGTCCTAGCCTCATCCATATTCGCACCAGTTTTGGCCGCGTGACCCCGGTCGCTTTTGCCGCGCCCACCAAGGCCGGCCAGTGGCGTGAGTCGCTGGCGGGCATTCGCGAGCAGCTTCGCGGCGAGGGCTTTGCTGTCACCCAGGTCGATGGCGAGTTCGGCCCCGAGGTTGTGGGTGAAATGGGCCCGCACACGCTGCGCATAATTGGCGTGGATGGTCCGCGCTGGATGCTTCGGTTTACTACGCTCGCCGCCACCGGCTCCGAGGAGGAGATGCGCGAGGCTGCCTATGAGATGCTTCGCCGCACCGTGGTTCGCCGCGGGGACCAGCCCCTGGCTCCTGGCACTGGCCTTCCTGTTAGCTTACCGACGGCCCTCGCAGAACAAGTGGCTTCCCAATTGAACACTCCCGAGCCCGAAGTTGCTCCTGAGCCAGAGGTGATTCCCGAACCAGAACCAGCTCCTGAACCAGCCCCGGAGCCACGCAATGAACAGGAAGCCCGCGGCCCTCGTGCTGCCGTGGGTAACGCCCAGGGCCATGTTCCCCCTGTACACAGGATGGATACCGAATGAGAGTAGAAATCACACGCCCCGCCCATAAAGGCCAAGGCATTGGCCAGGCACCCGATGGACGCGTGATCTTTGTTTCCCAGACAGCCCCTGGTGATGTGGTCGAGGTTGCGGATTTTACCGAGCATAAAAACTTCCTTGAGGCGAATTCTTTTGAGATTATTTCCCCAGCCCCAGGGCGTATTCCGGTATCCTGCCCGGCGGCGGCAGCCGGGGCTGGTTGCTGTGATTTTTCCTTTCTTGATATTGCGGCCCAGCGTGAAATCAAGAAGCAGGTTTTGGCGGATTCCCTGCGGCGCATCGGCAGGTTCGAAGGGGTAGAGATTGAACTTCGTGAGCTTTCTCCTGTGACCCATTGGCGCACCCGCGCGCGATTTGTGGTGACGGACGGCGCCCTTGCCCAGCGCGCCAAGAACTCCCACGAACTCGTTTATGCGCACTGCACGCAGATGCATGAGGCGCTCTATGAATACGCAGGCCCCGATGGGGAAGTGACGCTGGCAGTTGATGATTCTGGCCAGGTTCATGCCGGCGCCGATCAACTAATCCGCCGCATCGGTGCCTATGAGTTCAAAGGCAAGGCAGAGGATTTTTGGCAATCTCATCTGGCAGCCCCCACAGTCTTTAATGAGATTATCGCCGAGCTTCTTGAAGGCCGAAAAGTCACCACCGCCTGGGATCTCTACGGTGGGGCCGGTGCGCTGATTCCCAGTCTCCTTGCAAGTGGCGCACGCCAGGTCCATTCGGTTGATATTGGCGGCACGCCTGGAAATTTCGGTGCGCAAGTGCAGTTTCACCGTGCCAAAGTGGAGCAGTGGGTGCGGCGTCGAAAGGCAAAAAATGTGGATGTGATAGTGCTCGATCCACCGCGAGTCGGCATGCACCGCGAGGTTTCTAAAGCCCTTGGGGCGTCCGCAAAGACGCTCGTCCACGTGGGCTGCGACCCAGCCAGCTTCGCTCGCGATGTGCGCCGCTGGGTCGACCAAGGATACCGCCTGGAGCGCGTGATTCTTGCCGACTCCTTCCCTCATACTCACCACTTCGAAAGTTTTGCCCTTCTGGGCGTGTAAAATAGGATTCGTTATGGGACTACTTGATAGAATCTCTTCGCCCGAATCGCTGAGGAAACTCAGCGTCGCGCAGATGGAGGACCTCGCCGATGAGATTCGGGAGTTTCTTGTTGCCAAGGTATCGAAAACCGGCGGCCACCTCGGCCCCAACCTTGGTGTTGTTGAGCTAAGCCTCGCTGTCCACCGGGTTTTTCAAAGCCCGAAGGACCCCATTATTTGGGATACCTCCCATCAGTCCTACGTACATAAAATCCTGACTGGTCGTGCGGAGGGTTTCTCCCAACTCCGCCAAAAGGACGGCCTCTCGGGCTATACCAGCCGGGCCGAGTCCGAGCACGACTGGACCGAATCCTCCCACGCCTCCGCTTCAATCTCCGTGGCTGAGGGGCTTTCGCGCGCCTTCAAAATCCAGGGCGAGGCGGATCGCTGCGTTGTGGCCATTGTTGGTGATGGCGCGCTGACCGGCGGCATGTGCTGGGAGGCGCTCAATAATTTGGCCGCCGACAAGGACCGCAATGTGGTCGTCATTGTTAATGACAATGGCCGCTCCTATGCGCCCACCATCGGCGGTTTTGCTGAGAATTTGAAGGCGCTTCGTACCATGCCCACCTATGACTGGGTCATGGATAAGGGCAAAAATACGCTCAATAATATGGGCTGGTTTGGCCGCCGCACCTTCGAAGGCATCAAGCAGCTCAAAGCCGGGGTGCGCGGGGCAGTGGTCCCAACAGAGCTTTTCCCCGAGCTTGGCATGAAATATATTGGGCCTGTCGACGGCCACAATCTTCACGACCTCATCCATGTCCTTGACTACGCCAAGCATCACCCAGGGCCAATCATGGTCCATGTGGTGACTGAAAAAGGCCACGGTTATGGCCCGGCGGAGAAAAATAAGCTCGACCTGATGCACTCGACCGGGGTGATTGACCCGCTGACTGGCGAGTCCCTGACCGAGGCCAAGCGCTCCTGGACCGATGCTTTTGGTGAGCTCATTGTGGAGCTTGGCGCCGAATTTGATGATGTGGTGGCCATGACGGCAGCCATGGCTGCCCCAACGGGCCTGACCCCGTTTTCCCAGGCCTTCCCTGAGCGTTTTGTGGACGTGGGCATTGCCGAGCAGCACGCCGTTGCCAGCGCCTCCGGTTTGGCCTTGGGTGGCATGCACCCCTACTTCGCCGTCTACGCGACATTCCTAAACCGCGCCTTTGACCAGCTTTTGATGGATGTGGCGCTCCTTGGCCTGCCAGTCACCATTGTTCTTGACCGTGCCGGCATTACCGGCAATGACGGTGCCAGCCATAACGGTGTCTGGGATTTGGCGCTTTGCTCCATTGTGCCAGGCATTCACATTGCTGCCCCTCGTGATGAGGCCCGCCTGCGCGAACTGCTCTGGGAGTCTCATGAGATTGATGGCCCTAGTGCGATTCGCTACCCAAAGGGCAAGGCGCCCGAGAATACGGAGGCGCTTATGCGTACCGAGGACGGCGTGGACATCCTCCACTATGCCGATGGGGAAAAGAGCTCCGTCCTGCTAATTGGTGTTGGCACCGCCTCCCACGCGGCCCTTTCCATCGCGCAAAAGCTCAATGAGCGCGGCTTTGCTGTAACCGCCATCGACCCACGCTGGGTGGCCCCTGTGGCGCCATCTATTATTGGCCTTGCCCAGGAGCATAAGGCTGTGGTCACCATCGAGGACGGTGTAATCCACGGCGGTATCGGCTCCCTGGTGGCAGAGGCGCTGGATGCGGCTGGGGTCGATACGCCTGTGCATAGATTTGGTGTGCCGCAGAAATTCTTGGAGCACGCATCGCGCGAGGAATTGCTGCGTGAGCTCCATCTTGAGGTCTCATCCATGACGGAGGAAATCTGTGAATACTTGGATTAATACCTCAGAATTGCTACACTGTTTGTAGTATTTTTCCTATCCAGAGGAGGACAATTCTAAGGTGAATACTATGAGGAAGGTACAGAAAACTCGCAGGTGGGGGAAAGTAGCCACCCTCTCAATTTCCTCAGTAGTTGCCTTAAGTACCATCGGCCCCATGGTCGGGATGCCAGAATTCGTGGCCCTGGCCAATGCCGATGATTCCGTGAGCGCCAATTACAGTGTCTCTACCAGCGCCGTTGCCGAAAAGGACGGCAATGGCTTCCTGACCGGCAAGGTCACACTGACCTACAGCCTCACCAATACCACCGCGCAGGCTTATATCGCCAACCCCCAGTTCATTCTCAAAAACAGCTCCTGGGACTCTGCCTCGGTGACTTTGCAGAATCTTTACGACGGCCGCTCCGTGACCCGCAATGTCGCGGCCTCCCCGGATAACTCGATTTCTTTCACCACGCAGCCTCTGGGTACGCTGTTGGCCAGTCAGAAGCCTTTCTACCAGTACCAGCTCGTGGCCCCAGGCTCCACCTTCACCGTGGTCATGCGCGGTGTGAGCGTCTCGGACGCCACCAAGATGTACTTCCAGCAGAACCCTGGCAGGTCCGCCTCCGCGCTGCCAAGCTCCGCGCAGACCGATAGCGCCATCAGTGCCAGCTGGGATGGTATTTACTCCCGCGTTCAGGCGGAGTTTACAAGGACTTCGGCCAATGCCTCCATGGCCGGTGTGGCCTGGGTGCTGGGCAATAGCGCCTCCGATGCAGTGGACATTCAGAAGGCCACCATGGCTGCTTTTGGTAGCCTGCTTGATACCTCCAATGATGAGTCCTCTTCTTCCGCATGGAGCCAGTCCAAGGCCGCGCTGCTCAATAGCGCCACCGCCACCATTGATAACACCAGCTTTGATGAGGCCACCAAGGAGCAGTACAGGCAGGACGCCCAAAATGCCAGTGACGCGACCGGCGTGAGCTCCGTGGCGAACCTCGCCAAGGGCCGCGATGACGCCATTCATTCGCTCGACACCCTAACTGGCCTTTCGGAGGCCGATAAGGAATCTCTCAAGCAGCGCATTTTGAACGAGCCTGACTGGACCAAGATCCAAGACATTCTCGACGAGGCCGTCGCCCAGTCCGGCATGAGCATTGAGGACCAGCGCGCAGCCGCCCTGCAGACCCTGGGCACCTATACGGACCTGCCGGCTGCGGACCGCACTACCGCCACGACCGCCATTAATGCCGCCACCACACCGGCTGCAATCCGCACGGCTCTGAGTGCTGCTGCCAGCGCCAATAATAAAGCCGTGAGCAACGCCCGCACCTCCGCACTCAACTCGGTCTACGCCCTGGTAAACCTCGACCTGCCAACGGTGCTGGGCTACGTCAATAGCATTAACGCCGCCACCACCGTTGCCGAAATCAACACGCAGTCCCGTGCCGCCAGCACCGCCGATAAGGCCGTGCTGAGCGCCGCCCAGAACCAGGCCACCACGACCATCCAGGCCCTGCCGCTGCCTGATGCCCGCCGCAGGTACTACCTCGGCCAGGTCACATCTGCCTCCAAGGTCTCCCTGGTCAACGAGGTGCTTGCTAACGCCCAGGCTGAGTCCGAAACCAGCCTCGATGGTATCAAGTACTCGGCCACCGCCACCATTAACGCCCTGGCCAACCTCGATACCGACACCAAGAGCAACTACACCACCCAGGTCGACAACGCCACCAGTGTTGCCGACGTTAAGAGCATCCTCTCCCAGGCCAAAATCGAGAACTCCAATAAGCTCGAGACCCGCAGGGCAGAGGTACAGACGGCCGTCTCCAAGCTGAAGCTAAACTCCACGCGCCAGGACGCCTATGCAAATTCGATTAGCCAGGCGGATAGCGTCGCCACGCTCAATCTGCTGCTCGCGCAGGCCCAGGCTGAGGCCTCCAATGACCTCAGTTCCTACCGCACTCAAGCCCTGGCCATTGTCACGGCGCTGGCCAACCTGGATTCCACTGCGCTCAATTCCTGGGTTTCGCAGATCAATGCGGCCACGGATATGACGAAGATCAGTGACCTGAAGCTCGCTGCCATTGCGGCTGATACTCAGGCCCTGGAGACCGCGCGCAGTAACGCGTATTCCGCCTTGGGTGTGCTGGTCAATAATACTGATGGTGATACGAAGAACTATCAGAGCATGGTCTATACGCTGACCACGAAGAAGGATATTTCGGCGCTGGTTGATACCGCGACGGCCAAGGCCAATGAGCGCCTAAAGGCAGCGAGGGCAGCGGCTGAGAAGTCGCTGGAGGGCCTGACCTATATTGATACCAGCAGCTATTCCGATGCCATTGAGGACGCCACTATGATTAAGGACGTGGAGGCCAAGGTGGCGGCTGCGGTGGCTGCGAACTTGGATGAGGCGAAGAAGAGCGCTACCAGCACAATTTCGGGGCTGGGCTTCATTGACACCGCGAACTACCTCTCCCAAGTGAGCGTGGCGACGACCACCACCGCCGTCGAGCAGGTGACCAATAACGCCACTGCCGCAAATACTGCTGCGCG
>JAUMUD010000002.1:0-49468 GCA_030530875.1 Corynebacterium sp. | reverse complement strand
TGCCAAGTCCGAGGCCACCAATACCATTAACGCCTATGGCAATCTTGGTAAGAAGCAGGACTACCTTGACCAGGTGAACTCTGCCACGAAGACCAGCGATATCACTGCGATTGTGAGTGCGGCGAAGGCTCTCAACGGCGCAATCACCACGGCTCTTGGCACGCTTGCTGATTATCCAAATACGACGACGGATTTCGCTACCCAGCTCAAGGATGTCAGCTCTGATGCTCAGATTCAGGGCATTCTTGATTCTGCCAAGAATGAGAGCAACTCTAACTTGGCCACGGCCAAGACCACGGCCACGAATACTATCAATGCGCTGGTGAATCTTGGTACCAAGCAGAGCTACCTCAACCAGGTCGATGCTGCTACTAAGACCACCGATATTGGCACCATTGTCTCTGCTGCGCAGAAGCTCAACCAGGAAATTACCACCGCTATTGAGGGCTTGGCTCAGTATCCAAACCTGACTAGTGACTTTAAGTCTCAGCTTCAGGCTGCCGATTCCACCGCCAAGATTTCTGAGATTCTTAACTCTGCCAAGACTGAAAATGCTGCGAACCTGCAGAAGGCTAAGACTGAAGCCATCAATACCATCAGTGCCTATGGCAATCTTGGTACCAAGCAGTCCTACCTCGATCAGGTTGCTTCTGCCACGAAGCGCAGCGATATTAACAGCATTGTTTCTGCTGCTCAGAGCTTGAATCAGGCGATCACCACCGCTATCGCGGACTTGGCTCAGTATCCAAACCTGACCAGCGACTTCACATCCCAGCTGCAGGCTGCTGATTCCACCGCCAAGATTTCTAAGATTCTTAACTCTGCCAAGACTGAAAATACTGCGAACCTGCAGAAGGCTAAGACTGAAGCCATCAATACCATCAGTGCCTATGGCAATCTTGGTACCAAGCAGAGCTTCATTGACCGCGTCAATGACGCCACGGCAGCCAGTGCAATTCAGGGCATTATCACTGAGGCTAATGCTCTGAATAACGCCATTAGTGATGCTCTGACCGCACTCGCTGATTATCCAAATACCACCACTGATTTTGCTGGTCAGCTCAAGAATGCCAGCTCTGATGCTCAGATTCAGGGCATTCTTGATTCTGCCAAGAATGAGAGCAACTCTAACTTGGCCACGGCCAAGACCACGGCCACGAATACTATCAATGCGCTGGTGAATCTTGGTACTAAGCAGAGCTACCTCGATAAGGTCAATGCTGCTACTAAGGTGAGCGATATTCAGGACATTGTCGATGCTGCACAGGGCCTGAATCAGGCCATTACCACGGCTATCGCGGACTTGGCTCAGTATCCAAATCTGAGCACTGATTTTAAGTCTCAGCTTCAGGCTGCCGATTCCACCGCCAAGATTTCCGAGATTCTGGGCTCTGCCAAGAATGAGAATGCTTCCAATCTGCAGACTGCCAAGAACAAGGCCACAGCCACGATTAATGCTCTTTCCAATCTTGGTACCAAGCAGAGCTACCTTGACCAGGTTGATTCTGCCACGAAGACCAGCGATATTGACGGCATTGTTGCTAATGCCCAGGCCCTGAATACGGCTATTACCACGGCTATTGGTGAGCTCGCTTCGTACCCAGACGTGACCACCAACTTCACCGGGCAACTCAAAAACGTGAAGTCTGAGGCTGAGATTCAGCCAATTCTTGAGGCCGCTAAGGCTGAGAACACCCAGAACCTCTCGCAGTCCAAGACCACGGCCACGAATACCATCAATGCGCTAGAGAATCTTGGTACCAAGAGCGACTATGTGAATAAGGTTGCTGCTGCCACGACTAAGGACCAGGTTGCCGGTATTCTTGCCGAGGCCCAGGCCCTGAATACGGCCATTACCACGGCCATTGGCGGGCTCGCTCAGTATCCGGATGTGACCACTGATTTTGCTACCCAGCTCAAGAACGTGAAGTCGCAGGCTGATATCCAGCCAATTCTTGATGCTGCTAAGAAGGAGAATGGCACCAATCTGCAGACTGCCAAGATGCAGGCCATTACCGCCATTGATGAGCTGCAGAATCTTGGTACCAAGAGTGACTATGTCAGCAAGGTTCAGGTTGCCGCGAGCGGGGCAGAGGTACAGAAGATTCTTGCCGATGCCCAGTCCCTGAATACGGCCATTGGTACGGCATTGACTGAGCTTGCTCAGTATCCAAATATCACCACTGATTTTGCTACCCAGCTTAAGAATGTGACCTCTGTTTCTGAGCTCGATGGCATTCTTGCCAAGGCCAAGACGGAGAATGCCACGAACCTGGCTGATGCTAAGTCCACGGCCGCCGAGACTATCAATGGTCTTTCCAATCTTGGTACTAAGCAGAGCTATCTTGACCAGGTCGCTGCTGCCACGAAGACTAGCGATATTGACACCATTGTCTCTGCTGCTTCCGGCTTGAATCAGGAGATCACCACCGCCATTGGCAAATTGGCTCAGTATCCAAATACCACCAGCGACTTCCTGACACAGCTTAAGAATGTGAAGTCCGCTGATGAGCTTGATGGCATTCTTGCCAAGGCCAAGAACGAGAATGACCAGAATCTCGCTGAAGCTAAGTCAGCGGCGGCCGATACCATTAACGGTCTTGCCAATCTTGGTACCAAGGCTGATTACCTCAGCAAGGTACAGTCCGCCAACACCAAGGATCAGATCACGGCTTTGGTTACCCAGGCCCAGGCGCTCAATAGCGCCATTGGCACGGCATTGACGGAACTTGCCCAGTACACGGATGTCACTGGCAATTATGCTGAGCAGCTTAAGAATGTCACTGCCGAGGATCAGATTAAGCCAATTCTTGACTCTGCTAAGAACGAGAATGACACCAATGTGGCCGATGCCAAGACTGATGCCGAGAGCAGCATTAATCGCCTCCAGAATCTTGAGGCCAAGCAGAGCTTCCTGGACAAGGTTGAGGCGGCAAAGACCGTCGCTGAGGCAAAGCAGGCTGCTACCGATGCCGGCAAGCTCGACTCTGCCATTGGCACGGCACTGAGCACGCTCGCCCAGTACACGGATGTCACTGGCAATTATGCTGAGCAGCTTAAGAACGTCACTGCCGAGAGCCAGATTCAGCCAATTCTCGATGCCGCCAAGACCGAGAATGAAAAGAACCTCGCTAAGGCAAAGACCGACGCTGCTACCAGCATCAATGCTCTTAAGAATCTTGAGGCCAAGCAGAGCTTCCTGAACAAGGTCGCTGATGCTACCACCAAGAACCAGATTTCCGACATTGTCACCGAGGCCCAGACCCTGGACTCCGAAATCGGCACGGCGCTGAGCACGCTCGCCCAGTATCCAGATACCACGAGCAACTTCGCAGATCAGCTGAAGAATGTGACAACCCAGGATCAGATTCAGCCAATCCTCGACGCCGCCAAGTCCGAGAATGAGCAGAACCTCACTACTGCCAAGACAGCAGCTCGCAAGCAAATCAATGAGCTCACTGAACTGGGCGAGGACTCCAGCCAGTATCTCGATGAGATTGACCGCGCCACCACAAGGGCGGAGATAGCAGAGGTCGTCGACAAGGCTTTGGCCAAGATTCAAACAATCAAGGACAACGCACTGGGCGAGGTAGCCCAGCTCATCAACATCAGTGATACGGACCGCGCCACCGCCACCGCCGCCATCAATGCCGCCCAGGACGTGGCCGCAATCCAGGCAGCGCTGGCGAAGGCCAAGAGCGCCGACACCGCTGGCCTCAGCGCCACCAAGGAGGCTGCTACCACCGCAATCAAGGCCAACGCATGGATTACGGACTACACGCCGTACACCAGCAAGCTCGACAGTGTGACGGATAAGCGGAACTTCCAGGCCGTGATCGATGAGGCCACCCAGGCCAATACCACCGCCGAAACCCAGGCCAAGGCCGCCGCCACCACGGAAATCAATACGCTGAGCAACCTCGGCGATGACCAGCGCAAGGACTTGGTCGCCAAGGCCAATGCGGCCACAACCCCGGCAGAGCTCAACACCGTGCTCAATAACGCACACGTACAGGCCCAGGGGAACCTCGACCTTGCCCGCGAGATGGCCATTGCCTCCGTCAATGCACTCGCGAACCTCTCCGACCCGGAGAAGAACGCCTATATCGAGCGCATTAACGCCGCCCCGGACCAGTCCACCACGATTAGCATCGTGAACGAGGCTCGTGCTAAGGACAACGAGGGTCTGATCTCCGCCAAGCGGCGTGCCATCGAGGTTATCAATGCGCTGCAGAACGTCCTGCAGGCCGATAAGGATAACTACGTGAGCACCGTGGATGCCGCCCCGGACATGGTCAAGGTCAATGCGGCCCTGGCTGCGGCCCTTGCGGCGGATGCGGAGGGTCTCGCCTATGCCCGTCAGCGTGCCGACGCCCTCATCTCCAACCTCCAGGGCCTGGATGACGTCACGCGCGAGCAGCTCAAGGATAAAGCTGCCAAGGCCGGCAACCTCGATGAGATTAACAACCAGGTTGCTAATGCTCAGAATCAGGCTGGTGCCTATGTGGAGCAGCAGCGCACGGTCTATATCCAGCAGGTTCAGGCCCTTGTGAACCTCAGCGATGCCCAGCGCAGCACGTATATTTCGCAGATTCAGGGCACCAATTCGGTGACCATGATGAGCCTCTGCGCTCTGCAGGCACTCTCGGCTGACCAGACTGCGGTCAATGACACCCGTGCGGCTGCGGTGGCCAAGATTAAGACTCTGGGTAATCTCTCGGTCGATGAGGCCGTGGACTTTATCAATAAAGTCAATTACACGGCTACGACCAGTGATGAGGTCGAGGAATTCGAGAACCAGGCCATCGCGCAAGATACGGCCAACCTCACTAACGCGGTTTCGGACGCTACCAGCACGGTTAAGCTCCTGAAGAACCTCAGCGATGCGGAAAAGTCTTCGATTCTTGATAATTTGGACAAGCAGAGCACGGTCGATGGGGTTGCTACCAGCACCAGCCAGGCTAAGCTTCTCGACGCCCAGTATCTCAGTCAGGCACGTGATAACGCCCTGACTGCTATCGGCAGCCTGCGCAACCTGGACCGCTCGACGGTGGATGGTTATCTTGACGAGATTCGTGGGGTTACCAGTGTGAGCGATGCTGCTAATTTGGTGAGCCGCGCAACGGCGGCCGATAACGAGGCGCTCAATGGCTATAAGACCGAGCAGAAGACTGTGATCGGGGCCCTTGGTGATCTTGATGCCTCCGAAATTGCCGATTACCAGAGCCAGGTTGATAATGCTGCCACCCGCGCTGATGTTATCAAGGTCGTCGCGGCTGCGAAGAAGGCCAATGAGGATGCCATTGTTGCCGCCCGTGCCGATGCCACCGCATATCTTGGCACCCTGGTTAACCTTGGTGATGCGGTGCGTCAGGAGTACATCAACCAGGTGGGTGCTGCTAAGACTACGCAGTCTATCAATGCCATCCGTGCCGATGCCCGCAATAAGGACGCACAGATTCTTAGCACCACGCAGACCAATGCCATCTCGGTGATTAATGGTTACTCCAAGCTCACCTCAGGCGAGCGCGATGCTTATAAGAACCAGATTCAGGCCTCGCGAAGCACGGATGACATCACCAGGATTCTGCAGCAGGCCCAGGCTGATGTGGCTAATCGCCCAAATAGCACCAAGGACTCTGATATTAGTGTTGGTGGCGAGCCAGCCCCGCAGAAGAAGGGGCTCAGCGGCCTGGCCATTGCTGGCATTGTGGGCGGTGTACTGGCCATTATTGGCCTTATCCTCGCCCTCCTCATGGCACGCTGATACCCTGGCGGCGCTTAGTTCCTAGCGGCGCTTAATCCGTAGCGGCTTCGGGATTGTCGAGTTCAACTTCGGCATCGTGGAGCCGCTGCTCTGTAAGGTCAATGAGGATACGACGCAGCTTCGCCAAGTCTGCAGGCACAAGCGGGTCCAAACCATGCTGGGCGCCCAAAGCTTGCAGGCGGGTTCCCGAGGGATCCCCAGCAAGGTCAATAATGACGCGTCCATTCTCAACCCACACACTGGTACAAAGATCCTCGACAAAAGTCATCTTTGCTCGCCCATTGGTGAGTAACAGGTGGTGCGGTTCACAAATCGGCACCACATCGGTGAGATTAGTGCGAGGTTGTTTCGCATATTCCACCAGGTGATGGGATTGGTGACCGTGAAGTTTCTTACAGTGCGGTGCAACACATCGATGAAGTTGTAC
The DNA here is from genome assembly GCA_030530875.1 of Corynebacterium sp. Taxonomy (GTDB): domain Bacteria; phylum Actinomycetota; class Actinomycetes; order Mycobacteriales; family Mycobacteriaceae; genus Corynebacterium. The sequence continues at coordinate 43,274 of JAUMUD010000002.1, read as the reverse complement.
CGCGCTGATTATTCGGAAGACCTCGGGTGTTAATCGGACCGTCGAGAAGCTAATAACCCGACCATTCAAGTCCGTGACCAGCAAGTTTCCTTCCTCATCACTCCCGTTCCATTTCTCAACCAAAAGCATGAGCTCACGGGCCGTGAGGTATTTATTCTCGAAGTAAATGGCGAACTCAGGATGGCTCTCCAATAACGGCAGATTCACCACCACATTGAGGCGAATCTTCGAGGCAGGGGCAGCCAGCCGCGTGGACTCGACCAGAATCATAAAGGCCGCATGACCATCGCGAACAGCCTTATCCTGCTTCTGAATCTCCGGCGGAAGCTGCGAATGAAGGCGCTGGACGGTGTGCATAAACACAGCCGTGTCCTCATCCGAGATGCCCTCGAAGATAAAAGTATTAAAACCCGGACGCTCCTTAACCACGCGGAAGCGGAGGTCCTCCTTGGTCCAATACGCCTTTGGCTCCGGCGTGGTCGAATAGTCCACAGCCGGCGCACCCGGCTCTTTGTCCGGCAGAGCGTCGACAATGGCCGAGAAATCAGCCACCGGCACCGGCTCCGGCTCAGGATTCGCTGCCTTGGCAGCCTCATAAGCCGCACGCTTGGCCGCCTCCTGGGCCTCCTTAAACTCAGCATTGACCTTGCCAACCAGCTTGGACAAATGGAAAAGCCCTGAAACCATATTGGAAAAATCCACACGCTCCACTAACGCGCACAGGCGCGCCAATTGAGCTTGCTTCACTTTCCCGGTTTCAGGGCTTTCCCACTCACCAAGCAGGGTGCGGGCGAGACGGACGAACTCGGCAGCAGTCGGCGGCCGAACCCCGTGCTCATGAAGGAATCGCCCAAGCTTCTTATGGGCATAACCAAAGCCGGCCAGCATCAACATATTGGCCTCCGGCCGGCTGCAGCCATAATGCTGCCCGGCCTCATTGACATAAGTGGAATTGGCCACGGAGCGAAACTCCGCATGCATATGCAGCGCCAGGTCAACCGGCGTCATCGAAGAAATATCGACCTTTGCACGGGTGGCAGTACTCACGGGTTTCACTCCTTCCTATGTAGAAAGTAGGGTTGACGGTTCAGAAAATTGGTAGTTGAAAACCGTTAAAGTACCCGAAGTCTACCACAAGCACAGATGCTTGCACCAAACTTGCAGCGCAGACCGCGTTTATTCAGTCGGCAAACCAGCAATATGTGCCAGCGTCTCAGAAAAGGCGCGCACGTGATCAGAAAGGTCGTGATCCCCCGCAGTCCACGAGGCACGAAGCTCCAACTGATAAGAATTTGATGGGCCATCCATGGCCCCAAAACGCTGGGAATGTGTAGCTGTTACCGTGCCACCCAAGTCCTCATACTCAGCCTCGGCAGCGGTCAGACCTTCAGTGAGCCACTCCCAGGCAACCTCAGAAAGCATAGGGTCAAGAGCCATGGAAGCTTCCAAATCAGCCTGGATATAGGCAACCAAGCGCATCTTTGAATCCCATGGTTCCTCGCCATGCGGGTCGAAGAGTAGGATGAGACGACCAAAGGCGTCCCCTTCGGCGTCGACAGGCACAATATCAAGGCTCTCGCGATCAACCTCAAGGCCGATAGCATGCGAAAATGGCGCAAGCTTCTGTGGTGGCCTAATCGTGCTGATGGAAATCTCCGGGCGCAATACTGCGGCGTGCATGGATTCGACAGCCTCGGTGAAGACCTGGGGGATAACAGGTTCCTTTGGCTCGCCGCTTAGCGGCGCCACGTGCGTGTCTGAGTTTCTCACGTTTAAAAAAATAGCGCTTAGCATGAAAAATCCGCACAAGGCGCGCCGAATACGTGCAACAATTGTCATTCGGCCATATCCAACTTAAGATGGATATGGTTCTAAAATTCTATGAAAGGTTTGGTCGATGTCAGAACGTCCTGATTACGCCCATCTGAATAATGTTCAACGTTTTGCGCAGTGGGTAGTCTATGAGCTTCCAAATGTCGTTGTTGGCCCTGAGCGTGACGCCATGATTGCTGAGGCGGAGACTTTCTTCGCTAAGCTCGCCGAGGATGGCAAGGTCGTCGTGCGCGGTATCTATGATATTTCCGGCATGCGTCCGGGTGCGGATTTCATGATCTGGTCCCATGCGGAGAAAATGGAGGAGCTCCAGGCTGCCTATAATGCTTTCCGACGCTCCACCGCTCTCGGCCGTCTTGTGGAACCAACATGGATCGGCACGGCTCTTCACCGCCCAGCCGAGTTCAATAAGTCTCACCTTCCTAGCTTTATCATGGGCGAGGATCCAGGCGCCTGGATTACTGTCTACCCATTCGTCCGCTCTTATGATTGGTACCTGATGGACCCATCTGAGCGCCGTAAGATTCTGGCTGACCATGGTCGTGCCGGCCGTAATTTCCCACAGTGCCGCGCAAATACCGTTGAGGCTTTCGCCATGACTGACTATGAGTGGATTCTGTGCTTCGAGTCCCCAGATCTTCAGTCCAATGTGGACCTGATGCATGCCATGCGCTACACCCAGGCTCGCCTGCATGTGCGTGAGGAAACCCCGTTCTTCTCAGGCCGTCGCGTGGAAAATATTGGCGAAATTATCAAGTTGTTGCCATAGGACATAAAAAGCGCCCCTTGGGGCGCTTATTTTTTTTACCTAAGCGGTTACGTCGCTTGGGGCGGTTCGCACTTCCTTGGCCTCCTTATGGGCCTCGATGTGCACCTGGCCGCGCTCCTCAAACCACCAATAGAAGGCGGTGGTGGCGGTAATCAGAATAAAGGCGCACCAGCCCAGACACGGCAGCAGTGGGAGCAGCCACTGACCCCAGACAGGATTTGGCATCTGACCAAAGACCTCACCGGCGGGGCGGATGCGGCCCTGGATATTATCAAGCTCCCAGGACTGAGGAGAGTAGATGGCATATAAGGCGAACCACATGGTCCAGACGTGCATCGTCGATACGCTGCGGAAAAGAGTGAGAACCACAGGGAAGAGCAGCATGGAGTAGTACATCTGACCAAGGCTGGACAGGAAGAAGACACCGGCAAGCAGCAGGGAAGAGCTGGCGGTGACCCACAGCACCGGATCCGAGTGGCGGATGCGCAGCAAAAAGACCAGGCCAATGATGATAATCAGGGCAATAAGCGCCGCAATTACCAAGCGTGGACCATTGCCAATACCGAAGTATACAGCCTGGCCGGAGAGTGAACTATTGGAGAAATCACGGACCTCAGAAATATAGGGCATGGTGCGCGAAATATAGTCGCTCGCCCCAGGAACCAGCGGCCATGCAATAAGGTTGAGCACCACAGGAATTGCAATGGCCACGATGATGGTCTGCCAGTAGAGGTACACCAGTGGCAGGAAAAGAAGTGGCAGGAAGATTGGCTTAATCAAAATGGCAAAGCCAATGAAAATACCCGCCCACCATGGGTGATTATTCACCAAGGAAATCAAGAACAGCACCAGTGCCAGCAGCAAAATGCCGTTGATATTAGAAAAGACGAGCGTATTGCGCACCGACTCAGTCAGAAACGCAGCCACAACCGCGCCAGGGAAAACCACCGAGCTCATGCGATAACCCACCAGGCGAGTGGAAATTCCCAGCGCAAGCACAATGGCGATGGCGTTCAAAAAAATAAATGCCATACGCACGCGGAACAGGCCGCCAAGCACAGCCAGTGGGGCCAAAAAGAGCGTCGCACCAGGGCTATACAGATAATGCGGGTCCACATAGGTGTAGTTTTCGTTGTAGACATTGATGCCGTCGATGAAGCGTCGCAACGCCTGGTAAACAGTGGTGAAATCATCGGTCACCGAACCATTCACGGCAAGAATAAAGACCGCGTGAATAATGAGCATCACGGCAATCGGCCACAGAATTATGCGTCCAATATGGTTGACGCGCCAGGGGATTGCAATGGGCTCACTCGGGGCTTTATGGGAAACCCACAGCGTGGACGTGGATTCACGAAGTTTCTCGATGGTGCTCATTGCACCAAGATTACCGGCTTGCCCGCAGCCATGCGCCATGCCACGCGCAAAACTTCGAAAATGAGCGCTCACCTGCGCATGAAACCAAGTGCCTTGAACAAGGTTTGGTGCGAAACTGCTGGTCAATGCGAAATTCTGGCGCTTTCACTGTGGGCTTATCGACGAAAAACTACCTCACACCAGCGGATTTGCATGATTTTGGATTCTTGGTTAGAGTTATTACTCGTTCCAAGCGAACGGAGCAGGCCGAAAAGCCCGCCCGAAGCCCAGAACATGCGGATGTAGCGCAGTTGGTAGCGCATCACCTTGCCAAGGTGAGGGTCGCGAGTTCGAGTCTCGTCATCCGCTCGGTGCAAAAATTATTGCACAGTGAGAGCGCGTAGCTCAGCGGGAGAGCGCCACCTTGACACGGTGGAGGTCGCTGGTTCAATCCCAGTCGTGCTCACTGCCGAAAGGCTTAAAAAGTAGCCCTTAGGGGCTATTTATGTATGCGGATGTAGCGCAGTTGGTAGCGCATCACCTTGCCAAGGTGAGGGTCGCGAGTTCGAGTCTCGTCATCCGCTCTGGTATCCCGAATCTTTCGGATTACCCCACGTAGAGTAACCTCTACTCGGTGGAATGGTCGAGTGGTTAGGCAACGGTCTGCAAAACCGTGTACACGGGTTCGATTCCCGTTTCCACCTCGCAATGGGCGCTTAGCTCAGCGGGAGAGCGCTGCCTTCACACGGCAGAGGTCGCTGGTTCAATCCCAGTAGTGCCCACGATTACTGATTATTCAGTAACTCATTGCGGATGTAGCGCAGTTGGTAGCGCATCACCTTGCCAAGGTGAGGGTCGCGAGTTCGAGTCTCGTCATCCGCTCCAAAAAAAGAGAGAGCCTGGTGGCTCTCTTTTTTTGTTCTAGTAGTGCGAACGCTTATTAAGCAAGGGGCAGTGGAAATTCTTTGAACCTAAGAATTTTCACCGGGGAAGTGATTTAGGTCATGTTTTGGGGGATTTAGGTTCTAGGGCACAACGGCGTATCCAGGGATTATGGGAAACCTAAGAAAATTAAGGTGGAAATTTCTCTGATTTCGGCATTGCTAAGGTAGCGTGTTGCTCTCTACTATGAATCTCGTCCTTGGGAACAACTCCTAAGGAGCGAACAAATAAAGGAGATTCAATTGGCGACCGCCACTAAGGCCCCCGTATTAACTCGTGATACACACAAGGGCTTCGCTGGGCTTCAGGAGACCAACCCAGCAAACCGTCGGTATATCCAAGCTTTCTGGGCAGGTATCCTGGGCGGCATTCTTTCCGCAATTGTGAAGTTCGGCTGGGAGGTGCCTTTCCCACCTCGTAGCGCCGAGCGCAACCTCACCAACCCACCGCAGGAATTCCTCCAGCACATGGGCTTCAGTGAGCACTTCACCCACCAGACCTATTCCATCCTTGGTAACCAGATGCCTTGGGTCTCCTTCATCGTTCACTTTGGTTTCTCCATCGTCTTTGCCCTTATCTACTGCTTGCTCGCTGAGCGTTTCCCAGTAGTCAAGAAGTGGAATGGTGCTGTCTTCGGTATCATCGTCTGGATTCTCTTCCACGAGATTGTTATGCCAGCCCTTGGTATTGTCCCAGCCCCATGGCACCAGCCAGCCGCTGAGCACCTCTCTGAGCTCTTCGGTCATATTGTCTGGCTCTGGGCCATTGAAGTTGTGCGTCGCGACGTCCGAAACCGCCTCACTCGCGAGCCCGATGCGGAGGTGGCGCGCTAAGACCTAAGTTTCCACTGCCTTCATAAGATTTATTAACTAAAACCACGAAATGATGCTCCGGCCTCGCCGGGGCATCATTTTTGTATTATGGATGCATGATAAAAACAAAGCTAAGTGCAGGAATCATTGCAGGTATCCTCTCCGGCATCGTGAAATTCGGCTGGGAGGTCCCGTTCCCACCACGCAGCCCGCAACGTAACGCCACCAACCCACCCCAGCAAATGCTGGAAAATATCGGTGTACCATCCAAAATCACCCACTCGACCTACGAGATTCTCGGCAACAAAATGCCATGGGTGAGCTTCATTATCCACTTCGGCTTCTCTATCTTCTTCGCCGTCCTTTATTTCTTCCTTGCCGGAATTTTCCCATCAGTGCGTAAGGGCAAGGGCGCAGTCTTCGGCATCCTTGTGTGGCTTTTCTCACATGTCATTATGATGCCGCTTCTTAAGATTGTTCCGGCCCCGCAGGATCAGCCCCTGGAAGAGCACCTATCTGAGCTCTTCGGCCATATTGTGTGGATGTATTCCATCGACTTGGTCTATCGAGTAAAGATCCAAAAATAATTAATTAAAAATTTTCTGGGAACTTTTTATAGATAGCGACCGACTACTATAGTGTTGTCGGTAATATTTCCGAAAAAGAAGGTTCAAGTGAAAATTCAATCCCGCGCCATTCTTGCGGTACTTTTTGCCCTCATGGCGATGATTTTCCCAGTGAGCAGCCTCAAGGCCTTTGCCCATGATGCTGTAGTTAATTCAAATCCAGCTAACGGGGCAGTCGTCGATACGCTGCCAAGGAAGTACGAGATTGAATTTTCGGGTGAGCCTCAAAATGTCTTTAATACTGTTGCCCTGAGCAACTCGGACAGCGGAGATATTCTCTACACAACAACCCCTGAGCTTGATGGTCGATTGGTGCGCTTTGAGCTGCCTGATACTGTGCAGGGCGGCAATGGCCACTACACCATTGGTTTCCAAATTACTTCCTCGGATGGTCACGCCACCCGCGGCAAGCTCGAATTCAGCGTGGATGATGGTTCGACTTCATCCACTGAAACAGAAAGTGCAGAGGCCCAGCCAAGCGGGAGCTCCTCCCACCTTGGCCTGATTATTGCCATTATTGTGGTGCTTATTGTGCTACTGGCAGTCATCATCTTTGTACGTATGCGAAAGTGAGTATTTATGTCTTCTCGTTCTATGGCAACCTTCGCCGTTGCTTCCCTTGCTGTGGCTGCTCTCGCCCTTGGCGGTTGCTCCAACTCCCAGAAGGATTCTGATAAGCAGGTCAACACCGCTACCGGTGTTTCCGCACCTAGCGCAACTGCAACTACCTCTGCAAGCAGCGCAAGCTCCAGCGCCAGCACCACCGCTGAGGGCGTGAGCTTCAACAACGCCTATATTCGCGCTAAGGGCACCGACAGGAACATGACCGCTATCTTCGGTGAAATTGTCAATAACACCGACCATGCTGTCACCCTCGAGGGCTTCTCCTCCGAAGCTCTGGGTGATGTCACCTACCAGCTCCACGAGGTTGTTAATGGTGTAATGCAGGAGCATGAGGGTGGCTTCGAGATTCCAGCCCACTCCACCTTCACCCTCCAGCCAGGTGGCGACCACCTCATGGTTATGAATGTTGAGCGTGCCATTGAGGCCGGCGATACCATCGACCTCACCCTGAAGTTCGACGGTGCCGATGATGTCACTGTTCCAAGCCTGGCCATTCGTACCTCCGCTTCCGGCGGTGAGAACTACGGTTCCAATGGCAACCTCCAGGGCGAAGGTGGCATGAGCTCTTCCGCCACCACCTCCGCTTCCCACTAATTACACTGCATGGCGCGGCTCCGGCCGCGTCTTTTTAATGTTTAGATAGGTTGAGATGACTTCCCAAAGCTCCAGGCTAAGCCGCCGTGGATTCCTTGCTTCCATGGGCATTGTGGCTGCTGGCACCACCCTCGTCAGCTGCACAAAGAATGACCCTTCTGCCATGCCCGCAGTCCCCGTCAGTTTCGGTTCTTCCACCGTGCCTTTCGACGGCCCCCACCAGGCTGGCATCCAGACCCCACCCCAAGCCCATGCTAATCTCGTTGGTTTTAATCTGAAGCCGGCTGTAACCAAGCGCGAAATGGGCTTTTTGATGCGCCTGTGGACTGAGGATGCTAGGCGTCTGTGCTCCGGCATTGCGCCTTTGGCGGACCTGGAGCAGGAAGTTGTCGCCAGCCCCGCTAATCTCACCATCACCTGCGGTGTGGGTGCTAATTTCTTTGACCGCGCAGGCCTGAGTGCGCAAAAGCCAGCCTGGCTCGCGCCAATTCCTGCCATGTCCAAGGACCAGCTTGATGAAAAGTCCTGGCCACAGACCGATATTGTTTTGCAGCTGTGCTGCGATGACCCAACCACGCTTTCGCATGCCACACGCCATATGATTCGTACTGCTGCGGACTACACCGATTATGTTTGGATGCAGCAAGGCTTCCTTAATGCCAATGGCACTGAGCCTGCTGGTTCCACTGCCCGTAACCTCTTCGGTTTCAAGGATGGTACAGTGAATCCATCTTCTGACCTTGACTACGACAATATTGTATGGATCCAGGATTCTAAGAGCTGGTTGGCTGGCGGGTCTGCGATGGTGGTGCGTCGAATAGCTTTCAATATGGACACCTGGGAGATGCTGGACCGTGACTCCCGAGAGGTAGTTTTCGGCCGCAAGGTGGATTCCGGCGCGCCTCTGACCGGCACCAACGAGTTTGACACCGCAGATTTCAAGAAGACCGACTCCCTTGGCCTGCCAATTATCGACCCAGCCTCGCACATGGCCAGGGCCACCAATCCGGAAGATAAGCCGTACCAAAAGATTCGCCGCCGCGCCTATAGCTATGACCTGCCACCAGTGCCGGGGGCGGAGGAGACCGCGAACTCTGGCCTGGTATTTATCTGCTACCAGAAGGACCCAACGCAGCAGTTCACCCCGATTCAGCAGCGTCTGGATGAGTCCGACCGCCTCAACCAGTGGATTACCCATATTGGTTCCCAGGTGTATTTCTGCCCACCGGGCACGGACGGCACCAGCTATTGGGCCCAAGAGCTGCTGGCATAAGGCCACGTGGTAAAGTAGTTAGCGTTCAATTCTCATTCAAAAAGGAGCACAACGTGTGTAGTGAGGAACTCGACCTGAGTCCATTCCTCGTTCCTGCTGGTCAGCCAGTGGGTGCTGTGATGCGGGAGCGTAATCTCCCAAATAAGGGTGAGCAGGCTATTGTCTGTGTCGCTGACCCTGAGGGTAACCTGAGGGATCTTTCGACCGTGCCAACTGTGGATACGGAATTCACCCCTGTGCCAGCTAATACTGAGGCTGGTCGTAGCGTCATTCGCCACTCCTGTACTCACGTCATGGCTCAGGCTGTGCAGGCCGAGTTCCCAGGCACCAAGCTTGGTATCGGCCCAGCCATTGAGAATGGCTTCTACTATGACTTTGATGCTGCTGAGCCTTTTACCCCTGAGGATCTCAAGCGTATTGAAAAGCGCATGAAGAAGATCATCAAGGAGGGCCAGAAGTTTGAGCGCCGTGTATATGCTTCCGCTGAGGAGGCCCGTGAGGCGCTGAAGAATGAGCCTTATAAGCTTGAGTTGATTGAGGATAAGGGCAATGTGGACCCTGATTCCCATGAGGCTACTGAGATTGGTGCCGGTGAGCTCACCGGTTACTACAATCTGAACCCACGTACTGGTGATGTGTGCTGGTATGACCTGTGCCGTGGCCCACATGTGCCAACCACCAAGTACATTCCTGCTTTTGCCTTGACCCGTAGCTCCGCTGCGTATTGGCGTGGTGATCAGGCCAATGCTGGTCTGCAGCGTATTTATGGTACGGCCTGGGAGTCCAAGGAGGCCCTGGAGGCCTATCAGCACATGATGGAAGAGGCTGAGAAGCGTGACCACCGTCGTCTCGGTGCTGAGCTTGATTTGTTCAGCTTCCCTGATGAGATTGGTTCTGGCTTCCCTGTCTTCCATCCGGACGGTGCCACTGTGCGCATGGAGATGGAGAACCACAGCCGTCGTCGCCATATTGAGGGCGGTTATTCCTTCGTGTCCACCCCACATATCACCAAGGGTGAGCTCTTTAAGAAGTCCGGCCACCTGGACTTCTATGCCGATGGCATGTTCCCTCCAATGCAGCTGGATGGCGAGTATGACGAGGATGGTAACTGCACCAAGCAGCCTCAGGATTACTACGCTAAGCCAATGAACTGCCCAATGCACAACCTGATTTTTGCTAGCCGTGGCCGTTCTTATCGTGAGCTTCCATTGCGCTTGTTCGAGTTCGGTACCGTGTACCGCTATGAGAAGAGCGGTGTGGTTCATGGCCTGACCCGTGCCCGTGGCTTTACGCAGGATGACTCCCATATTTACTGCACCGAGGACCAGCTGGAGCAGGAAATCAGCACCGTGCTGGACTTCATTATTTCCCTGCTGCGTGATTATGGTCTGGATGACTTCTACCTCGAGCTTTCCACCAAGGATGAGAAGAAGTTCGTGGGTAGCGATGAGATTTGGGAGAAGTCCACTGCCATTCTTGAGCGTGTAGCTAAGAACTCCGGTCTGGACCTCGTTCCTGATCCAGGCGGCGCTGCTTTCTACGGCCCAAAGATTTCCGTTCAGGCCCGCGATGCCATTGGTCGTACCTGGCAGATGTCCACCGTTCAGCTGGACTTCAACCTGCCTGAGCGTTTCGAGCTCGAGTACACCGCTGCCGATGGCACCAAGAAGCGCCCAATCATGGTTCACCGTGCGCTCTTTGGTTCTATCGAGCGCTTCTTCGGTGTGCTTCTTGAGCACTATGCTGGTGCTTTCCCAGCATGGCTGGCTCCACACCAGGTTGTGGGTATTCCTGTTGCTGAGGAATTCGTGCCATACCTCGAGGATGTGGCTGCTAAGCTGCGTGCTCGTGGTATTCGTGCTGAGGTTGATACCTCCGATGACCGCATGCAGAAGAAGATCCGTAACCACACCACCGGCAAGCGTCCATTCATGTTGCTGGCTGGTGGCCGCGATGTGGAGAACGGGGCAGTGTCCTTCCGCTTCCTCGATGGCACCCAGGTCAACGGCGTGCCAGTGGATAAGGCCGTGGATATTATCTGCGCATGGGTTGCTGAGCGTAATAATGAGCAGCCAACCCAGGCCCTGATTGAGGAACGCCTGTAATTTCTCAGGCACAAAAGAGGCGTCGAGTAATCGGCGCCTTAGTTTTGTGGGTAGGATAATAAGTATGATGAAAGAACCCGAATACACGGATACGGGCATCGGCACCCCTGACCGGCTCGAACGGCTCTGGGCTCCATATCGCATGAACTATATTGCGAAGGGTGCACAGACTGAAGAAGGCCCTAAGGATGGCGACCCATTTCTTCGTGTGCCAAAAATGAGCGACCGTGAAGGTCTCATTGTTGCGCGTGCGAAGACCTGCTATGTGGTTCTTAATCTTTATCCCTATAATCCAGGGCATCTGCTTGTTGTTCCTTTCCGTCAAGTAGCTGAACTTGAGGACCTCACCCAGGAGGAATCCCAAGAGATTTTTGCCCTGGCCCAGGCTTGTATTCGCGTGATTAAGCACGTCTCGGCCCCTCATGCCTTTAATGTCGGCTTTAATCTTGGAAAGCCGTCGGGAGGCTCTGTTGGCGAGCACCTTCACATGCACATTGTGCCCCGGTGGACAGGTGACGCTAATTTCATGACCATCATCGATGGTGTTAAAGTACTTCCACAGAAGCTTCGTGATACCCGTGAGCTGCTGGCCCAAGGCTGGCTGGACCTAGGAATTGACCTTGGTATTGCGCGGGTGGGCGCGGATGCGGATTACACAGGAGGAAAGGACAGTAATGCTCAGCACTAAAGGCCGTAAGCCAGCGGCCGTAGTTGTTGAACCTGTAGCGGGTGCCTTGGTGAAGGCCGGCATTAGCCCTAATGCCATTACCATTATCGGCACGGTGATTACAGTCGCCATTTCGGTATGCCTTATTCCAACAGGGCATTTGGTCATTGCGGCGATTCTGACTGCTGTATTTACCGCCTTTGACATGCTCGATGGCACCATGGCCCGCATGCGCGGTGGTGGCACCAAGTTCGGTGCGACCCTCGATGCCTCCTGCGACCGCATCGCTGATGGTGCGCTCTTTGGCGCTATTGCCTGGTGGCTGGTCTATACCGATAAAGCCCATCAGGTGACCATGATTGCCTGCATGATTACGCTGGTCTCCAGCCAGGTGATCTCTTATGTGAAGGCTCGTGCTGAGGCCTCGGGCTTTAAGATTGTGGGCGGTTTGATTGAGCGTCCTGAGCGCTTGATTATCGGTCTGCTCGGTATTGGCCTTGAGGGTCTGGGCGTGCCATGGGCTGTGGAAGTAAGCCTGTGGATTCTGGCCGTGGGCTCGATCTTTACCGTTATTCAGCGCCTCTATATGGCCTCTACTCAGCCTGTTGCTTTGGAGCATATTGCTGCTCCTGCTGGTGCCAAGGAATTTAGCCAGGAAGAGAAGAACTAATGGATTTCCACGATACACTGGCTACTCTGGGCTATAAAGGTGGCTGGAAGCTGGTGCGTCTGCTGCCGGAAAAGGTGGCGGAGAAGCTCTTTGATAAGGCTGCTGACCTGTGGTCCAAGAACGGCCAGGGGCTCCCACAGCTGCGAAAGAATCTCGCGCGCGTGGTGGGGCCTGACCATGTGGATGATTATTTGATCCGCCAGGCGGCGCGCTCCTATGCCCGCTACTGGATGGAGGCTTTCCGCCTGCCGGATATGGTGGGCGACCAGACTTTGCTCGATGAGATTAAAGCCAGCGCTACTGGTCTGGACTATGTCTATGAGTCCTATGAAAAAGGCAAGGGCGTGGTATTGGTTCTGACCCACTCGGGTAACTGGGATATGGCGGGCTTGTGGCTGGCCACCCATTTCAATGGCTTTACCACCGTGGCAGAGCGTCTCAAGCCCGAGGCTGTGTATCAGGCCTTCGTGGATTATCGTGAATCCCTGGGTTTTGAGGTTCTGCCTCTTACCGGTGGGGAGCCGCCATTTGCTACTTTGAAGAAGCGCCTGGAAGAGGGCAAGATTATTTGCCTTCTTGGTGAGCGCGACTTGAAGCGCAATGGTGTTCCCGTTAAATTCTTTAATGAGGAGACGACCTTCCCAGCAGGCCCAGCGGAGCTGGCTCTGGAAACTGGTGCGGCCCTGCACGTGGTCCATTGTGGTTTCAGGCCAAAGAGCAATGGCATCCGTAAGGGACGTGGGTGGAATTTTATTGTTCAGCCTCCAATTGAGGTCACGGATCTTCAGAGCACCGTTCAGGCCATTGCCCATGGCTTTGAGCAGACCATTAGTCTTTATCCGCAGGACTGGCATATGCTAGCCCGACTGTGGCCAAAGGACCGTAAGAAGAAATAAGCAGAAAGGAATAAGCGATGCGCATTGGATTCATATGCCCTTATTCCTTTGATGAACCCGGTGGCGTGCAGGCCCACATTATCGACCTGGCCAAGGTCTATATTGCCCAAGGCCATTATGTAAAGGTCCTGGGTCCATGTTCGGCGGAAACTGAAGTGCCCGATTTTATTGTCAAGGGTGGCGCCTCCACTGCGATTAAATATAACGGCTCTGTTGCCCGCCTCTCCTTCGGTCGTCATGTGAACCGCAAGGTTAAGGACTTTATTGAGGAGGGCGATTTTGATGTCCTCCATATCCATGAGCCTAATGTTCCTGGTTTCTCCCTTGCAGCACTCAAAGCCTGTGAGGGGCCTATTGTGGCCACCTACCATGTCTCGGCCAATAGCAGTATTCTTTTGAAGCTCTCGACCCCATGGCTGCGCCCCTATCTTGAGCGTATCCGTGGTGGCATTGCTGTGTCTGAACTTGCCCGTCGCTGGCAGGTGGAGCAACTGGGTACTGACCCAGTATTGATCCCAAATGGTGTGGATACGGGCTTTTTTGCTAAGCATGAGGTAGTCAAGCAGCCCGGTGAGGCGGTGGAAATCTGCTTCCTTGGCCGCCTGGATGAGCCACGCAAGGGGCTGAATTATCTGCTTGAGGCACTCAAGACCGTGCGGCAAGAGACAGAGGTCCAGCTCAAAATTAGCGTGATGGGTGGCGGTGAGCGCAGGGAAGTTCCTGGCGTGGATTTCCTTGGTCGTGTGAGCGATGAGGAAAAAGCTACGGTTCTGGGCCGTTCGGATATCTACGTGGCCCCAAATACTGGCGGTGAGAGCTTCGGTATTGTGCTCGTGGAAGCTATGGCGGCTGGCGCTGCTGTGGTGGCCAGTGACCTTGAGGCCTTTAGGCTTGTCTGTGACGCGGATTCTGAGCAGCCTGCGGGCGCACTCTTTAAGAACGAGGACGCGCAGGACCTCGCACGGGTGCTTGTGGACCTAATCACAAATCCGGAAAAGCGCGCTCAGCTCCAAGCAGCGGGGAAGAAGCGCGCGGAAATCTATGACTGGGCCACCGTGGCACGCGATGTCATGCGCGTCTACGAGGCGGTTCAAGATGGAACCAAAGTCCACCTTGCGTAAAGAAAAAAATGAGCTCCCACACGGGAGCTCATTTTTTATGCTGCAGGGGCAATGTCTTGTGGTTCGGTGTCGTCGGTAGGCTTAAGGTTCGTGGAGCCATATGGCTTGAGGAACTGGTGGGCGTTGGCGTTGAGACCGAAGAAAATCGAGCGAGTCATGATGGGACCTTCTTTCTGTAGTTGGTTGGTGTGGAAACACCATGGCTCTTAATCTCTTAAGACCCATGATACACCAGTACTTCACGTTTGTGGAAATTCGTATGTAGTTTGGGTAAGAACAACTATACAGCTTGGTCTATTTATTTGTCTAGTCCTGGGCGTTTGTGCAGGTCAGAGTAAAGCGTTAAACTGTGTCTAACTGCTCAGCGTCTTTGGATGTATCATGGGTAGTGTTTAAACCTAACGAGCCTTAAATAAAGGAGATTTTTCGTGAGTGTAGGAACCCCACGTGTAAAGCGCGGCTTGGCAGAGATGCTTAAGGGCGGCGTCATCATGGACGTTGTTACCCCAGAACAGGCAAAGATTGCCGAAGATGCAGGTGCGACCGCCGTTATGGCGCTCGAGCGCGTACCAGCTGATATTCGCGCCCAGGGTGGCGTTTCCCGCATGTCTGATCCAGACATGATTGAGGGAATCATTAACGCAGTCTCCATCCCAGTGATGGCCAAGGCTCGTATCGGCCACTTCGTTGAGGCCCAGGTTCTCCAGAGCCTTGGTGTTGACTTCATTGATGAGTCTGAGGTTCTGACCCCTGCTGACTACTCCAACCACATCGATAAGTTCGGCTTCACCGTTCCATTCGTCTGCGGTGCTACCAACCTCGGTGAGGCTCTTCGTCGTATTAACGAGGGTGCAGCCATGATTCGCTCCAAGGGTGAGGCTGGTACCGGTGATGTCTCCAATGCTGTTACCCACATGCGCACCATCCGCGCAGAGATTAACCGCTTGAGCTCCATGGCTGAGGATGAGCTCTACGTGGCAGCCAAGGAACTGCAGGCTCCATATGAGCTCGTGAAGGAAGTTGCTGAGACCGGTAAGCTCCCAGTGGTTCTATTCACCGCTGGTGGTATTGCCACCCCAGCCGATGCTGCCATGATGATGCAGCTCGGTGCTGATGGTGTTTTCGTTGGTTCCGGTATCTTCAAGTCCGGCGATCCAGTCAAGCGCGCCCGCGCTATTGTCCAGGCAACCCAGAACTACGATGACCCAGCAACCATCGCTAAGGTCTCCCGTGGTCTTGGTGAGGCCATGGTTGGTATCAATGTGGACGAGATTCCAGTTCCACACCGCCTCGCTGAGCGCGGTTGGTAAGCCGTAGAGAGCTGAAGAAAAGCTAACTTAACGTGAACCCTATCTGGTTTTATACTGGATGGGGTTCTTTAGTACGAAAGAAAGGGAGAATAATGCTCATTGGAGTTTTGGCAGTGCAGGGTGGTGTGCGTGAACATGAACGTAGCCTGGATGCGCTCGGTGTGGAGCACCGTCAGGTGCGCAGGGTAGAGCACCTTGAGGGCCTTGATGGCATTATTCTGCCAGGTGGTGAATCCACGACTATTTCCAAGCTGCTGGAACTGGGCGGTCTTCTTGAGCCACTGAAGGAGGCCATTAAGAATGGCCTGCCAGCCTACGGTACCTGCGCCGGCATGATTATGTTGGCCCATAAGATTCTTGATACCCGGCAGGACGCACATTGTCTTGATGCGATTGATATTGAGGTGCGTCGAAACGCATTTGGCAGGCAGGTGGACAGCTTTGAAGCCACCTTGGACTTCGACGGCACCCCAGTCAACGCCGTCTTTATCCGCGCCCCATGGGTGGAAAAAGTGGGCCCAGAGGTCCAGGTCCTGGCCACCGCACCAGCGGAAAACGGCAAGGCCATTGTCGCAGCCCGTCAAGGCCATGTGCTTGTCACGAGCTTCCATCCGGAGGTCACTGAGGACACCTTCGTCCACAGCTATTTTGTGGATATGGTCAAGGGAACCCGCTAGTCTGTATAATTAAGTGTTTGAGTTTATCTATAGAGAAAGGTCTGTGAATGTCCGGTCACTCAAAATGGGCAACAACCAAGCATAAGAAGGCTGCTAATGATGCCAAGCGCGGCAAGGAATTTGCCAAGCTGATTAAGAACATCGAGGTGGCCGCCCGTACCGGTGGCGGTGACCCATCAGCCAACCCAACTCTGGACGATATGATCAAGAAGGCCAAGAAGGCCTCCGTCCCTAATGACAACATCGAGCGCGCCCGTAAGCGCGGTTCCGGCGAGGAAGCCGGCGGTGCTGACTGGGAAACCATCATGTACGAAGGCTACGGCCCAAATGGTGTGGCTATCCTCATCGAGTGCCTCACCGATAACCGCAACCGTGCAGCCACCGAGGTTCGCACCGCCATGACCAAGAATGGTGGCACCATGGCTGATTCCGGCGCCGTGTCCTACATGTTCACCCGTAAGGGTGTCTGCACCCTGCCAAAGAATGACCTCACCGAGGATGCTATCCTCGAGGCTCTTCTTGAGGCCGATGTGGACGCTGAAGAGGTCAATGAGCTCGGCGATCAGTTCGAGGTTGTTTCCGCTGCTGGCGATATGCTTGCTGTGCGCGATGCCCTCAATGCTGCCGGCTTTGCCGATGTGGACGATGAGTCTGACTTCCGTGCCTCCGTTGAGGTCCCACTTGAGGCCGCCGATGCACGCAAGATTTTCCGCATTATCGACGCCCTTGAGGACAAGGACGATGTGCAGAATGTCTACACCAATATGGACCTCTCCGAAGAGGTTCTTGCTGAGCTGGAAGAAGACTAAATGAATTTTGAGGGTCTGCGAGTCATGGGCATTGACCCAGGACTTACGCGCTGTGGCCTGTCTGTGGTGCAGGCTGGCCGTGGCCGTCAGATCCTCCCCGTGGCGGTGGGTGTGGTCCGCACCCCGCCTCAACAAGAGATGACGCAGCGCTTGCTGCGTCTTTCTGTTGCTGTCAATGAGTGGATGGACGACTATAAGCCCGATATGGTGGCCATTGAGCGCCTCTTTGAACGCGGCAATGTCTCCACTGTGATGCAAAGCGCCCACGCTGTGGGTGTTTTGCTTCTGGCAGCAGCCCAGCGCAACCTGCCGGTGACCCACTACACCCCGAGTGAGGTGAAGAAGGCCATTACCGGCAATGGTCGCGCCGATAAAAAACAAATGACCGCCATGGTCACCCGCATCCTCGGCCTCGCTGAGCCCCCTGAGCCTGCCGACGCCGCCGATGCACTCGCCTTGGCCATCTGCCACTGCTGGAAAGCGCCACTGACTGCGCGTCTCGACGGAAAGGGACTCCTATGATTGCCTCCCTCCACGGCACCGTGATTGATATTAAGCTCGGCCATGCCGTTATTGAATGCGGTGGTGTTGGCTACCTCTTCCTTGCCACCCCAACAACCCTGGGCACGCTAACCCGCGGTGAAGAAGCCACAGTGCTCACCACCTTGGTCGTGCGTGAGGATGCCATGACCCTCTATGGCTTTACCTCCAGTGAAAACAGGGATATGTTTAGCCTCCTGCAGACCGTCTCCGGTCTAGGCCCTAAGCTTGCCTTGGCCGCTCAATCCGTCTATTCCGCCTCCGAAATTGCCGGTGCCATTGCCGCCGGTGACCACAAGGCACTGACCGCCATCCCTGGTGTGGGTAAGCGCATGGCGGAGCGCATGGTTGTGGACCTCAAGGATAAAGTGTCCGCTTTTGCTCCTGCTGTTTCTGCTGGTTCCACTGTTGGGGGTGGCGACGAAGTCGCTACCGCGGTGGCAGGCGCGGCTGATGTTAATGCGGTTGTTGAAGCCCTGACGGGTCTTGGCTTTACCGCCGCAGCAGCCAGCGGGGCAGTAAGTAAGATTGTGAAGGCCAATCCTGAGGCAGCTGTTGATACTTCGTCGCTGCTTAAGGCCACCCTTGCAAGTTTGGGGAAGCGAGGATAAATGGGCGATATTGAGCGCACAGAATTTAATATTCCGGCTCCTGAACCGCGTGGTGATGGTGGCAATTTACGCGATAATTCCCCGGTGAATCCGGCAGCCCAGGTTTCTGACCGTGATCTTGAGGGCAGTCTTCGCCCAAAGAGCCTGGATGAATTTATTGGCCAGGCCAAGGTCCGTGAGCAGCTTGACCTTGTGTTGAAGGGCGCCAAGAACCGTGGCGTTGCCCCGGACCATGTGCTGCTTTCGGGCCCACCCGGTCTTGGTAAGACCACCATGGCGATGATTATTGCAGCTGAGTTGGGGTCGTCGCTACGCATGACCTCGGGTCCAGCGCTGGAACGAGCCGGGGACCTGGCAGCCATGCTCTCCAATTTGATTGAGGGTGACGTGTTATTCATCGATGAGATCCACCGAATTGCGCGTCCGGCCGAGGAAATGCTCTATATGGCCATGGAGGATTTCCGCATTGATGTCATTGTGGGCAAAGGTCCCGGTGCGACCTCCATCCCGCTTGAAATTGCGCCATTTACGCTGGTTGGTGCCACAACTCGTTCGGGTATGCTCACAGGACCGCTGCGTGACCGCTTTGGTTTTGTGGCCCAGATGGAGTTCTATGACGTGGAGGATCTCACCCACGTAGTGCTTAGAGCTGCTAAGATTCTTGGGGTATCCATAGACACGGACGCAGCCCGCGAGATTGCCTCCCGCTCTCGTGGCACCCCGCGTATTGCCAATAGGCTACTGCGGCGTGTACGTGACTTTGCGGATATTCATGCCAATGGCCACATTGATTTGGGCGCTGCTAAGGCCGCGCTTTTGGTTTTTGATGTGGATGACCTTGGTTTGGATCGTCTTGACAGGGCAGTGTTGACTGCGCTGGTCAAGGGCCACGGAGGCGGCCCCGTCGGTGTAAGCACACTAGCCATTGCTGTTGGTGAAGAACCAGCCACAGTGGAAGAAGTGTGCGAGCCCTATTTGGTGCGGGCCGGTCTGATTTCTCGTACGGGACGAGGCCGTGTGGCCACGCCAAAGGCCTGGCAGCACCTTGGTCTTGAACCACCTGAAGATCTAGCTGGAGCATATTACTTACTATGAATTCTTCCTACATACTCATTATCGGCGTCATTTTTATCGCTGTGATGTTCTTCCAGATGCGTCGCCAGCAGGCACGCTATAAGGAAATCCAGAAGGCACAGTCCACTGTGGGTGCCGGCGACAAGATTGTGCTGACCTGTGGTCTGCACGGTGAGGTCACCGATGCTGATGAGAAGACTGTGGTTGTGGAAATCGCCGCCGGTGTCTACACCCGCTGGGACCGCCAGGCCATTATGACCGTTCAGGAAAAGGCCGAGGCAGCCGCTGTGGCTCCG
This sequence comes from Corynebacterium sp., assembly GCA_030530875.1. Taxonomy (GTDB): domain Bacteria; phylum Actinomycetota; class Actinomycetes; order Mycobacteriales; family Mycobacteriaceae; genus Corynebacterium. The sequence continues at coordinate 23,669 of JAUMUD010000002.1, read as the reverse complement.
GCATCTGAGACCGAAGCACCGGTCGAGGAAACTGAAACTGAATACACAGAACCGGTCGAGAACGAGCGCCGAGAAGAAGAAAGGGATTAGTCCGTGGCTAGGAGTGCCCGACTTGGACTGGTGAAGGGGAAACCAAAGACCGTTGTTGGTCTTTTCCTCCTCCTCGTCATCATTATTTACGTACTTATTTTTACCACCGGCAGCAAGAGCCCAACCCCAAAGTTGGGTATTGACCTGCAGGGTGGTACTCGTGTGACCCTGGTTCCACAGGGCCAGACCCCAACCCAGGATCAGCTCACCCAGGCACGTCAGATTCTGGAAAACCGTGTGAACGGCATGGGTGTTTCCGGTGCCTCCGTGGTCGTTGATGGCAATACGTTGGTCATCACCGTCCCAGGCTCGGATTCCAGTGAGGCCCGCAGCCTTGGCCAGACCTCTCAGCTGTATTTCCGCCCGGTGACCAACCCATCCAACCCAGATCCAAGCACCTTGATGAGCGTGCTTGAGGATATGGCAAACCGTTGGGTGGCCCAGGGTGTGATTACCGCCGATCAGGCTAATAGCTCCATGGCAACCATGGCCCAGCAGCTCAGCCAGTCCACCGGCACCACCGTCAACCCACCGACCGTGACCTCCACGGCCCCAGCAGAAACCACCAATTCTGTTGAGGCTGCCGATCGTCGCGCCAAGGTGACCGAGATGCTTCGCGATGACCGCCAGTCCACCGACGGCACCAAGCAGATTGCCGCCGCAGCACTTATGCAGTGCAACGCTGATACCTCTGACCCAATCGCCGGCACCGATGACCCAACCAAGCCACTGGTTGCCTGCGACCCAAGCTCCGGTCAGAAGTACGTGCTGGATGAGGTGCCACTGCTCGTCGGCCAGACCGACCCAGTCAATGGCAAGCGCCTGACTGGTGATGAGATTGATACCTCCAAGCCAATCACCGGTGGCTATAATGCCCAGGCTGGCCAGATGCAGATTACCTTCGCCTTTAAGTCCGGCGATGGCGACCAGGGTGCCGCTACCTGGTACCAGGTCACCAGCCAGAACCTGCAGAACCAGGTTGCTATCACCCTGGACTCTGAGATTATCTCCGCCCCAGTGATTCAGTCCGCAACCCCAGTGGGTTCCTCCACTGCTATTACCGGCCAGTTCACCCAGGCTGAGGCCCAGGAACTTGCCAATAACCTCCGCTACGGCGCGCTCCCACTGAGTTTCGCCGGTGCTAATGGTGAAAAGGGCGGTACGGCAATCACCATCCCAGCAACCCTTGGTTGGGCCTCTCTGAAGGCCGGCCTCATTGCTGGTGTGATTGGTCTTATCCTCGTGGCACTCTACGCCCTTATCTACTACCGCTTCCTCGGCATCTACGGCATCATCTCGCTGATTGCCTCCGGCGCCCTGGTTTATGGTGCGCTGGTTCTGCTTGGCCGCTGGATTGGTTACTCCCTTGACCTTGCCGGTATTGCCGGTTTGATCATCGGTATTGGTACCACCGCCGACTCCTTCGTGGTCTTCTACGCCCGCATCAAGGATGAAATTCGCGCTGGCAGGAGTTTCCGCTCCGCCGTCCCACGCGCCTGGGACCGTGCTAAGCACACCATCCTCTCCGGTAACCTGGTCTCCCTCATCGCCTCCATCGTGCTTTATATCCTGGCAGTCGGTGATGTGAAGGGCTTCGCCTTCACCCTGGGCCTGACCACCTTCTTCGATATGGTCCTCACCTTCATGGTGACCGCGCCACTGGTTATCCTCATTAGCCGCCGCGCATGGATCGCTAATCCAGCTTGGAATGGCTTTGGTCGTGCCTTCCGCGATGCTGAGGCCGCCCGCAAGGCCGGTACCCTGGAAGAAGATGAAGCAATTTATGAAGGCACCGTTGTGGAGGACGTCCCCGCCACCACTGCCTCAGACGACGCAAGGAAGGAGTCCTAAGAATGTCGAAGCTATTTAGCGGCAATGCTAACTTCGTGGGCCGTCGCCGTCTGTGGTACATCATTTCTGCCTGCGTGCTGGTTATCGCCATCCTCGGCATCCTGATTCGTGGTTTCCACCTCGGCATTGACTTCGAGGGCGGTACCAAGATGACCATGCCTGCCGGCGATCTTGATGCCAAGGTCGTCGCCCAGACCTTCGAGCAGGCCACTGGTGTTAACGCTCAGGAAGCACAGATTGTTGGTTCCGGTGATAGCCGCCAGCTCGAAATTAGCTCCGCGCGCCTTTCTGATGATCAGATTACCGCCGCCCGTGAAGCTATCTTTGATGCCTATCACCCATCGGATTCCTCCGGTCAGTCCAGCCCGGATATGATCGGTGATTCCACGGTCTCTGAATCCTGGGGTTCGACCATTACCAAGCGCATGATTATCGCGCTGGTGGTCTTCCTCGTGATTATCTTTGGCTATATTGCTTTCCGCTTTGAGCGTGACATGGCTATTTCTGCCATTATCGCTTTGCTTATCGACGCCATTGTCGTCGCCGGCATCTATGCCATTGTGGGCTTCGAGGTTACCCCAGCTACCGTGACCGGTTTGCTCACCGTCCTCGCCTTCTCCCTCTACGACACCGTGGTGGTATTCGATAAGGTGAAGGAAAATACCAAGGGCCTATTCAAACAGCATAAGTACACCTACTCCGAGCAGGCCAACTTCGCTGTGAACCAGACCCTGACCCGTTCTATCTCCACCACCGTCATTGCGGTGCTCCCAATCCTCTCTCTGATGATTATTGCAGTGTGGATGATGGGCGTGGGCACCTTGAAGGACCTCTCCTTGGTTCAGCTCATTGGCGTTATTGAGGGTACTTTCTCCTCGATCTTCCTGGCCACCCCAATGCTGGTATCTCTCAAGTCTCGCCAGCGCAAGGTCAAGACCCATGACCAGGCTGTGCTTGCTGCTCGCAACTCTGATGACCCTGATGCCGCATTCCGCGAAGCCATGGCTGATGAGCTTGCTGAGGAAGAGAAGAAGGAAGCCGATAAGGCCGCCCGTAAGCACGGCGGCACCGAGGAGCCACAGGTTTCTCGCTCCTGGCGCCCGTAATCGCGCTCGCCCCGAAGGGCTAGCGGCGATTATGGTAGAATTGGCCGGTGATTAAGAAACTGACCCCGCATGCTTGTGTACTTGGCGCTATGTTCAGTGCATCTGTACTAACAGCATGCGGGGTTACTCATGGGGAGAGTTTTGGTTATGTCACCAATAGCCCTCTCACCACAGTCAATGCGGCCACAGAAACGGGTTATTATGAGCGCGTTCAGCAGCTCTCCGCCCGCGTATACCCCGGAATTTTCCTGATTGATAGCCACAATCAGCGTGTACCCAATACTGATATGGGTACCGCTAGTGCTACCACGGATAATTCCGGGGATATTTCTGTGACCTATAATCTCACGGCCACCTATTCTGATGGTGAACCATTCACCTGCGTGGACTTCTTGGCCTCCAAGGTACTTGGATATCAGCCACTGACCTCGCAGATCGATAAGTTGGACTGCACTAGCCCAACCACCCAGTTCACCATGACCATGCGTCCCGGAACGGGTAGCCGCTGGCAGGAGCTCTTTGGCGCAGGCACCATTATGCCCGCCCATATTCTTGCCGCCAAAGCAGGACTGAGCATGGATCAGCTCATTGATGAACTCAATGATGAAACGGCTGACCATGGTTCCTTAATCAACCTGTGGAATAGTCTCTTTGATTTGAATAACTATGACCCTGCCACTTTCGTCTCCTATGGCCCCTATGTGGTCACGGGAGTGAATGCGCAGGGCAGTGGTAGGCGCATTAGCCTTGGGATTAATTCGCACTACCATGGTGAGGCACCATTGGAGTCCTCCATTGAGGTCTATTCCGCCGGCGCACTACCTGATTCCAATAAAGATATCTTCGCCGCCGATAGTGATGCGACTCTGAGCTGGCTCGACCGGGATAAAAACTCGGGCGACTATGCTTTGACCGCCGAATCCGGCAGCCTAATTGATGAGCTCATCTTCACCAATACCACCAGCGGCACTTTTTCGGACCTGTCCAATAGGCAAGCCCTCGCTGCCTGTATTGATAGGGATGCGGTGGCCAAGGCCAGTGGAGATGCCGCAGGAGTGAAGGTCAGTGCCGTGAGTTCACGGCTGGTGGCAGCGGACTCGGCTCTGGTTGGGGACGTCGATACGCCACAATTTCAGACGAAGAACCTGGGCACAGTGCGAGTGGCAAGCTACGGGGATTCGGCCCGCATGAAAGCCATGATTGAGGCCATGAATTCCTCCTGTAGCCCGACAGGTACTACTATAGAAGCAAGTGAGGACAATCCCGATGTGATTTTGGCAGCGGTGGACCCGGCAACTCAGTATCCTGAGATTGCCACTGTGGATTCCTATCCATATAGTCTGCGAGCTGCGGAAAATCAGCTTTGGGCGAGCCTCCCAACCATCCCTTTGGCAGCGCAGCCGCGAGTTTTCGCCGCGCAGCGTGGCCTGTGTAATTTCAGTACAAATACGTCCACCTCTGGCCTTGGCTGGAATATGGACCGATGGCAGGAAGAATAAACAGGAAAGTTCAATGTTAAATAAACTTATCCGCTACGTTCCGGATTTCCCGGTACCAGGCGTCGTCTTTGAGGACCTCACCCCTGTGTTGGCTGATGGTGAAGCCTTCCATGAGGTTGTCGATGACTTGGCTGCGGCTGCTAAGGAGATGGGCGCCGATATGATCGGTGGTCTGGATGCTCGTGGCTTCCTTCTGGGCTCAGCTGTGGCCTATAAGCTCGGTGTGGGTATTCTGGCTATCCGTAAGAAGGGTAAGCTGCCACCACCAGTGGTGACCGAAGAGTATTCTTTGGAGTACGGTACTGCAGCTCTGGAGCTTCCAGCCAATGGCATGGACATCAATGGCAAGAAGGTTGTCCTTATCGACGATGTTCTGGCCACAGGTGGTACGCTAGTTGCAGCATCCAAACTTATTGAGCGTTGTGGTGGCCAGGTTGTGGGTCACGGTGTTGTGCTTGAGGTGAAGAACCTCGGCGGCCGTGAGCGTCTGGCTGGCACTCCACTCTATGTTGTTAATGAGAAGAACTAGTATCTCCGTTTCTTTTCCTACTTAGATGGGTGAGAATATGAATAACCTCAGCATGTCGGCTCGTTTGGCTCGTAGCTTGACGGGTGGTCGTCAGAAAATTGACCCTGTTCTTGATCCACTGATTCAGACCCACCGCGCCTTCCATCCGAAGGCCGATGTTGCCCTTATGCAGCGTGCATATAAGACTGCTGAGAAACTCCATGATGGGGTGTACCGCAAGTCAGGCGACCCATATATTACTCACCCTTTGGCTGTGGCCACTATTGCTGCCGAAATCGGCATGGATACCACCACTATTGTTGCTGCGCTTTTGCACGATACGGTGGAGGATACTGATTATTCCCTGGAGGAACTCGAGCGCGATTTCGGTGCTGAGGTTCGTCAGCTCGTCGACGGTGTCACCAAACTGGACAAGGTCGCCCTGGGTGCTGCCGCTGAGGCTGAGACGATCCGTAAGATGATTGTGGCCATGGCCCATGATCCGCGCGTGCTCGTGATTAAGGTGGCCGACCGCCTGCACAATATGCGCACCATGCGCTTCCTCCCACCAGAAAAGCAGGCCCTGAAGGCCCGCCAAACCCTTGAGGTTATTGCGCCGTTGGCTCACCGCCTGGGGATGTCTAGTGTCAAGTGGGAACTTGAGGATCTTTCTTTCGCCATTCTCTACCCGAAGAAGTATGGGGAGATTGTGCGCCTGGTGGCTGACCGTGCCCCTTCACGCGATAAGTATCTGCGTGAGGTCATTGATGAGGTACAAAAGGTCATGCGCGCCAATTCCATTGATGCTGAGGTCATGGGCCGTCCAAAGCACTACTGGTCGATTTACCAGAAGATGATTGTGCGCGGCCGTGATTTCGATGAGATCTTTGACCTTGTGGGTATCCGTATTCTGGTGGATACCGTCAAGGACTGCTATGGCGCCATTGGTGCTGTGCACTCTGTATTCTCGGCCATGCCTGGTCGATTCAAGGACTATATTTCGGCCCCACGTTTTGGTGTCTACCAGTCCCTGCACACCACGGTGATGGGTCCAGGGGCTAAGCCTCTTGAGGTTCAGGTCCGTACCCATGAGATGCACTATAACGCGGAATTCGGCATTGCTGCGCACTGGCGTTATAAGGAAACCAAGGGTAATCATTCTGGTAAGCAAGAAGAGCTTGACCAGATGGCCTGGATGCGTCAGCTGCTTGCCTGGCAGAAAGAAGCAGCCGATCCAAATGAGTTCCTTGACTCCCTGCGCTATGACCTGGGTTCCAAGGAAATCTTTACCTTCACCCCGAAGGGTGATGTGGTGACCCTGCCAACTGATGCCACCCCAGTGGACTTTGCCTATGCTGTCCACACTGAGGTTGGTCACCGCTGCATTGGTGCGAAGGTCAATGGCAAGCTCGTTGCTCTCGAATCCAAGCTTAAGAGTGGCGATAAGGTGGAAATCTTCACCTCCAAGGACACCACCGCTGGTCCAAGTCAGGACTGGCAGAAGTTCGTGGTCTCCCCACGCGCCAAGGCGAAGATCCGTCAGTGGTTTGCCAAGGAGCGCCGTGAGGAGTCCCTTGAGGCCGGTCGCGATGCGCTGGCTGTGGAAATTCAGCGCGGTGGCCTGCCAATGCACCGCCTCTTTAATGCTCAGTCCATGAAGGCTGTGGCCCAGGAACTCCACTATGCCGATGTGGATGCCCTTTATACCGCCATTGGTGCGGGCTCAGTTTCGGCGCAACACGTGGCTAATCGCCTCATGGCGAACTTCGGTGACCAGGAAGAGGCTCGCGATGAGTTGGCCGATCGCACGCCACTGTCCGAACTTGTTGCCTCGAAGGCCAAGGCCACCGGTGATGGTGCGGGAATTCTTGTGCAGGGCAGTCCCGATGTGCTGGCGAAGATTGCCAAGTGCTGTCAGCCAGTCCCCGGCGACCCAATCTTTGGTTTTGTCACCCGCGGCGGCGGGGTCTCTGTGCACCGCACCGACTGCACCAATGCGGAAAAGCTCCATGAGGAGCCTCAGCGCCTCATTGATGTGGCCTGGGCCAATGAGACCTCTGGTTCTGTATTCTCGGCCACCATTCAGATTGAGGCTCTGGACCGCCAAGGCCTGCTCTTTGAACTCACCCGCGTTATCAATGAGCAGAAGGTGGCTGTGGTCGCCATGGAGTCCCGCTCCGCCTCGGACCATGTGGCTATTGCCAAGTTCACCTTTGAGGTCTCCGATATCAAGCAGCTGGGCTCGCTGATGACCCACCTGCGCAATATCGAAGGCGTATTCGATGTGTACCGTATCACGACGACCTAGTGAGGTACATAGAGAGTTCTTTGGCCTCACATTTGGCGTATAGACGAAAAGGGCAGCTCCATAAGGAGTTGCCCTTCTTTTCATATCTACGTCCACCCTCTGGCCAGTTTTCTTCTTTCCGAGCAACGCGAGGAAAGAAGAAAACCGCCCCGAAGGGCGGTTTGATGATGAGCGCAGGCGCTCAAAAGGTGACTAGGAATTAGTCTTACTTGCCTGGGTTGGCCAGGGTGGTGCTCAGCTTGTTCACGGAGGTGGAGATGGACACAATAGCGGTGAACACGGAAGCAATAGAGGTCAGAAGAGCGACCCACTTGGAGATCTGCTTGGTGATGGACTCCATGGTGTAACCCTCACCGAAGAGGCCACGAGCGATAGCCTTAAAAGGAGAAGCAACAGCGTTGCCGATGGAGGAGGAGCCAGAAGCACCAGCGGTCTGGGTAGCGATGGTATCGCCGAAGTCCACGGTAGCCTCATCAGCCATGGCAGGAGCGTGGAGGCCGGCAACGGAAACAGCAGCGGCGGTAGCGCTAGCAATGAGGGCCTTGCGGAATTTCATCATCATTTCCTTTACTGTTGATGGTTCTTTAGTCTTTTATAAGATTAGCCAGATTTTTCGAAAATGCAACTCACAGAAGCACGTAGGCATTTCAAAACCCGGCTGTGACTGCTTTAAAAAAGGCTGAGGAACCCACAGCGGGATTCCATACACTCATACATTACACCAGGTTAATTGGAAGATCTACCATCAATTCTGTTAACTAAACCACAAAAAAGCCGCCCTGCAAAAGGGCGGCTGAGAATTTTTTAGGAACTTCTTAAGAGCTCGAATTAGCTCTCAACAGTAGCGGATTCGATACGAACTTCCTGTGCTGGAGCGCCATCAGAAGCGCCATTAGCAACACCATTGGCAGCAATCTTGTCCAGAACCTGGAGGCCATCATCGGTGATATTACCGAAGTAGGTGTAGTTCGGTGGCAGTGGGGAGTCCTGGTAGTTCAGGAAGAACTGGGAACCGTTGGTGTCCTGGCCGGAGTTAGCCATAGCGATGGTGCCACGGGTATAGAGAACTGGGGTAGTGGTGTCACTATAGGAATCAGTTGGGAACTCATTGGCGAACTGGAAGCCTGGGCCGCCAGTACCATTGCCGGATGGGTCGCCGCACTGCAGAACATAGATGCCAGAGGTGGTCAGACGGTGGCAGACAGTGTCGTTATAGTAGCCAGCCTGAGCCAGGTGGGTGATGGCATTGACAGTACAAGGGGAGAGGGAACGGTCAAGTTCCATTGGGATATCACCCTGGTTGGTGTGCAGGGTAACAGTGACCTTGCCCTGGGTGGAGACATTATCCGTCTGAGGCTTATCCACAGCCTTAGCAGCAGTGCCCGCATCAGTATAGGTACAGGTCACGGTATCAGCCAGTGGGGTATCGCGGCTGGTCTTGATTGGCTGATAGTTGGTATCAGCGGTGCTGGTGGCAGTGGTGTCATCAGCAGCAGTATCAGTGGTGTCCTGGTGATGTGGATGCACAGCCCAGTAAATCAGACCACAGATAACAACAATAGGAATCAAGACACCAGCAACAATGCTCAGTGGCTTTGCCTTCTCTGCGCGCTTACGTGCTTTGAGCTCGGAGGAGAGCTTATTCATCGCTTCCTTGCGGCGCTCCTGATTGGAATTGGAGGACATGGAACCTCATTTATCTAGACGGAAAATTCTATCTTTCAACATAGTAGTATATAGACATGAGGCTATTTAGGAATAAATTCGCGCCCTTTGCCACAAATTGTTATGTTCGCGAAGATGGTGTGATTATCGATCCGGGCCTAGGGGCAGCCCGGTGGATTAATGAACTTGCTACCACTGCCAATATCAAACCAAGCGCTATTATTCTTAGCCACGGCCACCTGGATCACTCCTATGATGCGGCCGAACTCTCCGATACCTGGAATATCCCGCTCTATGTCTCCAAGGAAGATGCGTACCTGCTTGAAGACCCGATGAAGGGCATTCGACCAGAGAGCGCGGAGGCATTCCCGGATGTGCCAAGGCTGGTGCTGGCGGACGTCGCTAGGCTAGATTATTTGCCAAACTCCGGGGAATTTATGGACTTTAAGCTCTATCATTGCCCAGGACATACGCATGGATCCATGCTGCTTGTGACTGATTCCTATGCCTTTACCGGCGATGTGCTCTTCCAGGGGACAGTGGGCCGTACCGATTTGCCATGCTCGACCCCGGAGGAAATGGTGGAGAGTCTGACCAAGCTTCAGCGCGGGGGCGAATTTGCGCTTCCGGATACGCTGACTATCTTGCCGGGCCATGGTGAGGGTTCGACCTTGCGTCATGAGCGAATGAATAATCCATTCCTGCTAAATCCTGGCCAGATCACCCAAACAGTTTGATATAGTGGTTTAACGTGAAAAGTTTCTCAGCACCTAGGGGTGTGCCCGACTACGTCCCACCATCATCTGCAGCCTTCCTTGCCGTGCGCAATAACTTCATGCGCCAGGCACAACTCGCAGGCTATGAGCATATCGAGCTTCCTATTTTTGAGGACACGAATCTCTTTGCCCGCGGTGTTGGTGAGTCCACCGATGTGGTGACCAAGGAAATGTACACCTTCGCCGACCGTGGTGAACGCTCCGTGACCCTTCGCCCTGAAGGCACGGCTGGTGTGATGCGTGCTGTGATTGAGCACAATCTTGACCGTGGCCAGCTGCCAGTAAAGCTCAATTATGCTGGTCCATTCTTCCGCTATGAGCGCCCACAGGCTGGCCGTTACCGCCAGCTCCAGCAGGTTGGTGTTGAGGCCATTGGTGTGGATGACCCGGCTCTCGATGCTGAGGTTATTGCACTGGCTGACCGTAGCTTCCGCAGCCTTGGTCTTGAGGGCCAGCGTTTGGAAATTACCTCTCTTGGTGATTCCACCTGCCGTCCGGCTTATCGTGAAAAGCTGCAGGAATTCCTCTTTAAGCTTCCGCTGGATGAGGAAACCAAGCACCGTGCCACCATTAACCCACTGCGTGTGCTTGATGATAAGCGCGAAGAAGTCAAGGAAATGACCGCTGATGCGCCACTGATGCTCGATCACCTCTCGCCTGAATGCCAGGAGCACTTTGAAACTGTCACTGGCATCCTTGATGACCTGGGCGTGGAATATGTGATTAATCCACGTATGGTCCGTGGCCTTGACTACTACACCAAGACCTGTTTTGAGTTCGTTCACGATGGGCTTGGTGCCCAGTCCGGTATTGGTGGCGGTGGCCGCTATGACGGTTTGATGCACCAGCTTGGTGGTCAGGACCTGTCCGGTATTGGTTATGGCCTGGGTGTGGACCGTACTCTGCTCGCCCTGGAAACTGAGGGTATCTCGGTTACCGATGGCTCCCGCGTGGATGTCTATGGTGTGCCAATGGGTGCTGCTGCTTCCCGTGCTGTGGCTGCCATTATTGATGACCTGCGTGCCAGCGGTATTCGTGCCGATATGTCCTATGGTGGTCGTGGCCTCAAGGGTGCTATGAAGGGTGCCGATAGGGCTGGTGCCAAGTACGCCTTGGTTGTTGGTGAAACTGAGCTTGAAAAGGGCAGTGTTGCCCTCAAGGATCTTCGAGACGGAACCCAAGTTGAGGTAGCCTTGAATGAGGTTCTCAACCACATTCGCCTCTAATTCAACTGAATTATTCTCGACTCAATTATTGGAAGGAAAAAACTTCAGTGTTACGTACACATCTTGCGGGTGAACTCCGCAAAGACCTTGCTGGTCAGACTGTTACCCTGACCGGTTGGGTGGCTCGCCGCCGTGACCATGGTGGTGTGATCTTTATTGACCTGCGTGACCGTTCCGGTATCGCCCAGGTTGTCTTCCGTAATAGCGATGTGGCTGAGAAGGCCCACCACCTGCGCAGCGAGTTCTGCCTGAAGGTGACCGGTGTGGTTGAGGCTCGCCCAGAAGGTTCCGAGAACCCAAATCTTGCCTCCGGTGAGATTGAAGTCAATGTTACTGATCTTGAAATCCTCAACGAGTCTGCTGCTCTCCCATTCCAGATTGAGGGCAATGATGAGGTCGGTGAAGAGGCTCGTCTGAAGTTTCGCTACCTGGACCTGCGCCGTGACGCTCAGGCTAATGCTCTGCGTCTTCGCTCCAAGGCTAACCAGGCAGCCCGCAAGGTTCTGGCCGAGCATGACTTTGTCGAAATCGAGACTCCAACCTTGACTCGCTCCACCCCTGAGGGTGCCCGCGACTTCCTCGTTCCTGCACGTCTGCGTCCAGGTTCCTGGTACGCTCTGCCACAGTCCCCACAGCTCTTCAAGCAGCTTTTGATGGTGGCTGGCATGGAGCGCTACTACCAGATTGCTCGCTGCTACCGCGATGAGGACTTCCGTGCTGACCGTCAGCCTGAGTTCACCCAGCTCGATATTGAGATGAGCTTCGTGGACCAGGAGGATGTCATTGCTCTGGGTGAGGCTATTGCCAAGGAACTCTGGGCTTTGATTGGTGTGGACCTTCCAACCCCATTCCCACGCATCACCTATAACGAGGCTATGCGTCTCTATGGCTCCGATAAGCCAGACCTGCGCTTCGATATCAAGATTGTGGAGTGCACCGAGTTCTTCAAGAACACCACCTTCCGCGTCTTCCAGAACGACTATGTCGGCGCAGTTGTGATGGAGGGTGGCGCAAGCCAGCCTCGTCGTCAGCTTGATGCATGGCAGGAGTGGGCAAAGCAGCGCGGCGCTAAGGGTCTTGCTTATATTCTCGTTGGTGAAGATGGCGAACTGGCTGGTCCAGTGGCTAAGAACATCACCGATGAGGAGCGCGCAGGTATCGCCGCCCATGTTGGTGCTAAGCCAGGCGACTGCATCTTCTTCGCCGCTGGCGATGTGAAGAGCTCCCGCGCACTGCTGGGTGCTGCCCGTGGTGAGATTGCTAAGAAGCTCGGCCTTATCAAGGACGGCGATTGGGCATTTACCTGGGTCACCGACGCCCCAATGTTCGAACCTGCTGCTGAGGCCAAGGCCTCCGGCGATGTGGCTCTGGGTCACTCCAAGTGGACCGCTGTGCACCATGCATTCACTAGCCCTAAGCCTGAGTGCATGGACACCTTCGACCAGGACCCAGCTTCCGCACTGTCCTATGCCTATGACATGGTCTGTAACGGCAATGAGATTGGTGGCGGTTCTATCCGTATCCACCGCCGTGACGTTCAGGAGCGTGTATTCAAGGTCATGGGCATTGGTGAGGAAGAGGCCCAGGAGAAGTTCGGCTTCCTGCTTGATGCCTTCAAGTACGGTGCCCCACCACACGGCGGCATCGCCTTTGGTTGGGACCGTGTTGTCTCCCTGCTCGCTGGCTTTGAGTCCATCCGCGACGTCATTGCCTTCCCGAAGTCCGGCGGTGGTGTTGACCCACTGACCGACGCCCCAGCACCTATCACCGCAGAGCAGCGTAAGGAAGCCGGTGTGGATGCTAAGCCCAAGCAGAATACTCAGCAGGGCTAAATAAAGATATAAACCCTATACCCGGAGGTAAAAATGGACGGCGTGCTTGATAGCCGAATTGTCTCCTATGCTGCAGCACTATTGCAGAATCGCTTTGGTGTTGGGGAGGCGCATTTTAGCCTCCGTGAACCAGAAGTACTCTCCGGGTCTGGGGCTGCGGTGGTGGTCCGGGCTAAGGTGAACCAAAGCCCGGTCTTTCCACATCGCTCGATTATCATCAAGTACGTCCCGGAAACCGGTGACCCCTTTGATGATGCAGCACTCCTGCGTGAGATTGTTGCCTACCAATTCACAAATTCCATGGCGGAGGATTCACGACCTGGTCCTGTCCTTCTGGCCTATGATGTGAAAACCCGTATTTTAATCATCACCGACTCTGGTGAGGGGAAGACTTTTGCGGAACTGCTGGCCAGTGGCGATGAGGAATCCCGCCTGCAGATTATCCGTAACCTTGGCCATGCCCTTGGCCGCATGCACGCCTCCACGGCATCCAAGGAGCAGCAGTTTAATATCCTGCTCCGCCGCATGATTGATGCGTACCCTGACCACGCTGAGCTCGTTATTGCTCGCGATAAGGTACTTCTTAGCTCCATTACCGGTGGTCTCACTGTGGTGGAAAATACGGCTGTGCACCTGCCTAATGCCGTGCGTGATTTGGCTGCTGATGCGCAGCGTCGATTAAGCTCCGGCCAGCACCGTGCCTTTACACCATTTGACTTAAGCCCCGATAACATCATGTTCTCTGAGCGCACCCAGTTCCTCGACTATGAATGGGCGGGCTTTAGGGATGTCACCTTCGATGTGGCCTGTGTTATTGCTGGCTTCCCACAGTTCCTGAATACCCACCAGCTGGATAATCAGGAGACGGATGTTTTCATCCAGTGCTGGGTGGAGGAAATCAAGGCTGCCTGGCCAAATGTGGTTAATGAGGAGCGCCGTAACTCCCGTATTCTTACCGCCCTTGTGGGCTGGGCGCTTTCCAGTGTGGCCACCCTGTACTACGGCTCTCTTGCTCGTTTGAGCGATTCTGAGGATCTGCGCGATAAAGACCTCAATGTGATCGGCAAGATTAGCGACCCGGTGCGCCAAGACCTGCTGGAAACCTTCAGTGCGCTGCACCGCTTCGCTGCTGATAAGAACCCTGGTAATGACCCTCGTTTTGAGGAAATCGCCCAGTTCGCCGCAGAAGTATGTGAGCGCCTTGGCTAGTCTCTTTGCGCACCAAGCCCCATTGGCGGTGCGCATGCGTCCCCGCAATCTCGATGAGGTTGTGGGGCAGGAGCACCTCCTTGGCCCCGATTCACCCTTGCGTAAGCTCATTAATGGGCAGGGCGTTTCTTCCGTTATTCTTTATGGTCCGCCGGGTACTGGTAAAACCACCCTGGCTAATCTTCTTGCGCAGGATAATCGCTTTATTGCGCTCTCCGCCCTTAATAGTGGCGTGAAGGAAGTACGCGATGTGATTCATAATGCGGAAATGTCTCATGAGCATACCGTGCTTTTTATTGATGAGGTTCACCGCTTCTCGAAAACCCAGCAGGATGCGCTGCTTGCCGCCGTGGAAAACCGCACCATTCTTCTGGTTGCTGCCACTACAGAAAACCCAAGCTTCTCTGTGGTTGCGCCATTGCTGTCCCGATCGCTGGTGCTGCAAACCCGGCCGCTGACCACGAAGAATATTGAAACCCTTATTGACCGTGCCATGACTGATGAGCGCGGCCTGGATAAGCAGTACACCATTGATGAGGATGCCAAGGAACAGCTAGTCCGCCTGGCCGATGGCGATGCCCGCCGCTGCCTCACCTACCTTGAGGCCGTGGCCAATAGCGTGGACTCCACCCATCACATCACCACTGATGCCATTGAAAAGGCCATTGATAAAGCCCTGGTGCGCTATGACAAGGACGGCGACCAGCACTATGATGTGACCAGTGCTTTTATCAAGTCCATCCGTGGTTCGGATGTGGATGCGGCCCTGCACTACCTTGCCCGCATGATTGAGGCCGGTGAGGACCCACGATTCATTGCCCGCCGCCTGGTTATTCACGCCAGTGAGGATATCGGCATGGCGGACCCTCAGGCCCTGCAAGTGGCCGTTGCCGCCGCGCAAGCCGTTCAGATGATCGGCATGCCGGAAGCCCGCATTAACCTTGCGCAAGCCACCATTCACCTGGCCACGGCACCAAAGTCCAATGCGGTTATTATGGGCATTGACGCGGCCCTGCAGGACGTTCGTCAGGGCAAGTCCGGCACCGTGCCCCCGCATCTGCGCGATGGCCACTATGCCGGCGCGAAGAAACTCGGCAATGCGCAGGGCTATATTTACCCGCACAATGACCCTATGGGCGTGGTCGCCCAACAGTACATGCCCGACACCCTCCGAGGCCGCCAGTACTACCATCCAACCAACCGCGGCCATGAGGGCACCGTGCGTGAGCTACTAAACCGCATCCGCGGCATTATCTCCGGCCGATAAACAACACCCGCCCACCAAATGGCCTGCGGGTGCTGCGGTGCGATCCTGCACTATTCGTTGTTGTTATTCTGCTTCTGTAGCTCCTTCCACTTGTCTATGGTCTTTTGGCGCTGTCCTGCTTCCCATTCGAGCTGGGCCTTGGACTTTTTAATGATGTACTCAGGGTAGATCGAATCGCCATTCATTGGTGAAGACGAGGTCAAGGTCCCGACGAGGAAGTTCCAGCGTTCCGCCCAGGTAGAGACTATTCCACGGTTGCAGAAGTCCACAGTACGTGGCACAACTTCTTGTCCCGAAACTAGCATTTCATCATCGCCCATGGTTCTCCACTCAGGACAATAAGATTCCAGCTTTTCCTTCGGAATGAATGGGCCCAGGAGGGCACGCGCTCGATAATCGGTGATTAGTGGTCCACCAAAGAGAGTTAGTGGTGGAATAGAGAAGATAAACTCGACGAGTTTTTGCATCCACGTATCGCCCAGCTCATTAGCTGAGGAACCACCTATGTATAAGAACGCATTCCAAGCAGACTCTGAGGAACCAAGCTTTCCTTCTTTATAAGTAGGAATGTCAAGGTATTCATCCGGTGCGCTATCAGTCTGTGTGGGCTGATCCTTGGTTCCGGATTCCTCCTGCGCCGAGGCTCCATCACCGGTACTAGTACCAGCTCCGGTGCCGGTTGGGGCAGGATCATCTGCCCATGCTGTTTGAGTGCTGCCCAGAAGGAGCACACCTGCTGCCATGAAGGACACTATGGGTTTAATGTGCCGGTGGGTCATTTTTTACCTCCTTAAGGTGATTTCATTTACAGGAGACGGAGTGGGTTTTGCTTCCACTTCACACCTGCATAGGCACGAACTCTTTCTTGCAGAGTAGTGGTGCGATGGGTACGGACGGCGTGGTCGATATCAGACTTCCTGATATTGGTCTTTGTGGCCAGGATTGCGGCCGTGCAGTCTTTGTCCGTCACGCCTGGGTAGTTTGCAATACCACTGAAAATTCCGTAGATGGCATCGCCATTACGAATGGATACGCCCTTTTCGGTATTTACACAGAGACGATCCAACTTCGCGTTAATTCCATGGAGCCCGTAGAGGCCAGTTCTACCGCCATATTCTGAGGCCGGCATGTCAGCAAAAGCAACCATTCGTGCCCATGTCGAGTGGTTCCTGCTCCGGCCATTCTCGTTACCGAAGCCAGTGGCATAGTACTTGTTGTTCATTATCAAGCCGTCACTGCTAATGTGGTAATACGTATTATTTCGCATTCCACCACCGACACGGACAATAGCTACGTCATAGCTATCATCGCCGATGAAGAAGACCTGCTCGATACCCGCATAGTGATTTCCCTCGCGCCATACGAAGCCAATGACGTCCCGGTTCCCTCGGAAGCAAGCTTTGGAAGTAATGAAAAACTTCTCATCAAGCTGACTCGCATTGCAGTCGAATTGATGACTCGGAATTGGGAACCGCTTATTCGTGTGCCACAGTGACAGAATGGCCACGCGTGAATCCGGTGCCCGCGAATTATCGACCGAGCGATCTGTTGGGAAAGATGGTACGTACTCGTCTGACTCAAAGTAGGCCTGGTCATCGAGGTACTGCTTGAAAGCATCCAATTCTTCCGCTTCAATACCAGCTTCAAGAATTTCTTGGTCAGTCCAAGGAACAACGACATCGGCTCGCGATGTTGGGGGAGTAGCGACAGCCATGCCGAAGGCAACAAACAAAGCAGAAAGTAGCGCTGCTACTTTTTTCATAATTTCCTCCTAGGAGTTAATTCAGGAACAACGGGGTGTTGAGTGCCCATTATTCCGGATCGGTTTTCAATGTATCTTCAGAATAAGCACCTATATATATACGGGTCAAGCATATTTTAAATTGTCTTATCGACAAATAATTCTATAAAGCGAACAATATTTCTGATTATGCAATATTGCACCCGAATCGGGGGTAGTGGCAGGAAAAGTACCCATAATAAGTTTTAAATTTGTGCAACCTAGGAGTGTTTTATTGCATGGAGAAAAATGTATAAAAAGTCGTATATCGCGAGAGTGCTCCGTATAAAATGCTGGAATTGCTACGTGAACATGTTTTTCACGTCATGAATTGCGTCTGTATTCGTAAAACTAAAGGAGGGGTTGGATTTTTTATCGAGATGCGGCGAAATTTTTTTCCGTACGCAAAATGTGTAAAACCTAAGAAAACCTACCAAATTCAAAGTCTATGAATTTGCTCACATGCAAGGGTTTTAGCCGATTTTTGGGCTTCAAACGGATAAATAAAGAGGCCCGCCACGCGAGTTGTGTAGCGGGCTCTGGATGGTTAAGCCGGCGGGTTCACCGTGCTTGCGGCATAGACTCCTAGTGCGCCAATTCCAAGAATGAATGGTGCATAGCGGAGCAGAAGGCCGAGCAGGCCGCGCTTTTGGTTCTGCTGTGAACTGCCAGGAATCTTCCGTGCCTTGCGGTCCGAATCAGGATTCGTCTTCTCATCGGAACCATCGGACTTGTTCTCACCATTAGTTTGTGGTGTGGTATTAGTCTTACTGTCCGGATTGGTTGCCGAATTGCCGCCATCATCGGCGCCACTCTCCCCAGTTCCAAATTGGTGTTGTGGTGGGATGTCGGTAGGAGCCGGGTCCGTCTTCTTAACGGATTTGATGCTTAAAGAAATGGCGGATGGCTTCTTGCCGAAATAATCGACATCGGAATTGTCGATACTGTACCAATAATCAGCGAGACCAGTAGCATAGTGGAATTCCACCACATCCGCTGGCCATGAGCCCCAATGCACGCCACTAGTCTTCTGAGGAATTGAACTGCCATCGGGATTGGTTGGTGCAATGACAGTATCAAAATCTGGTTGGAGGGTGAGCTCGCCATCAGGGATGAGATCTACATTGCTGAAAGTGGCCAAAGTCTGGTTAGGTTTCTCACCGAGTAGCTGTTTATCGGCCTCGGTATAACCGCCGAAGGTTGCAGTCAACTTTGCAGTCTTGTCAGCATTGACTGTGAGAACAGGATTGGTGAAGTAGAAAGGTGCCTTGCCGTGGCCTAGGTTGAGAGATACGGTTCCCTCCCAACGTACTTCCCCGGAACCATCGGGTTTCAGCACACCCTTGCCATTGCTGAGCTTGACATATTGCGTGCTTTCGCGGTTAACACTGGCATCACGAGTTTCCCAGGTAGGGCTCGGGCCATCCTCAAAAAGCACTCTGACATTGCGATCAGTCGTCTGGTATGTGTTCTCGGTACCATCGGACTTGCCAGCGCTGAAATAGTCGACCTGGTTGCGATAATTCTGCATTTGGAAAATCTTGGCTAGATTCCAGGCCGCAGATACCTCGTGGAGCTCGACATCTGCGGTGCGTGGGGCTGGCTCGCCAACGGTGAGGATGGCTGCTTGGCTGCAGGTGGTGCCTTGACTATTGGTGGCGAGTAGTCGGATTTTGGCACCATTCATGGCGGAGGTGACGGGGAAACTGAGATAACTATGGCCACCGGAGACCGTCTTAATGCTGAAACCTTCTTCGCCATCAGTAATGGTTGCCCAGAGGTTGACATTGGCGGGGCTGTACTGCCAGGTGAAGGTTGGAATTTCCGCACCTTCTGGTGTTGTGATACTGGCTTTGAGCGTAACCATGGAACCCGCTTTAGTGGTGGTGTCCTGCGGGGCGGTGGTGATCCATGGGCCGGTGGTGGTGCACTGCGTGGTGGGGGCAGCGAAGGCGGTGGGGCTGAGTGGCACGGCAAGGAGCGGGGCGCAAAGTGACACCGTGCTTATTGATGCAATGAGGACTCGTCGCATACGGGGGCCTCTTTCATTGGGGCCTCGAATGAGGCGGAACAATACTTCAAAAAACACGGATAGGTTAAGGTTATCGCAATTCAAACGTGTTGTGAAGCAAAAATCAAGGAAATGTAAGTCAAATCACAGGTTTGCAGGGCTGGGGGAGAGGGGCGTCGATACGCAAATATGAAAAGAGCAGGGGAAAGATGTAAAGTGTACCATGGTAAATATTGAATTCTTGTCCACCGAAACTCGGAGGTTTTAACGCCGTGCAGACACATGAGATTAGAGAGCGATTTATTAATCACTTCGTTAAAGCGGGCCACCAGGAGGTCCCCAGCGCGTCTCTGATCCTTGACGACCCGAACCTGCTCTTTGTGAATGCAGGTATGGTTCCATTTAAGCCCTACTTCCTGGGCCAGCAGAACCCACCTTTCCCTAATGGCACGGCAACCTCCATTCAGAAGTGCGTGCGTACCCTCGATATTGAAGAAGTGGGTATCACCACCCGTCACAATACCTTCTTCCAGATGGCTGGTAACTTCTCCTTCGGTCAGTACTTCAAGGAAGGTGCCATCACCCACGCATGGGGCCTGCTCACTGGCTCCGTGGAAGAGGGTGGCTTCGGTCTTGACCCTAACCGTCTGTGGGTGACTGTCTACCTTGACGATGATGAGGCCGCTGATATTTGGCACAAGAAGATTGGCATCCCAGAAGAGCGCATCCAGCGCCTTGGCATGGCTGATAACTACTGGTCCATGGGTATTCCTGGCCCTTGCGGTCCTTGCTCTGAGATCTACTATGACCGTGGTCCTGAGTACGGCAAGGACGGTGGTCCAATCGCCGATGATAACCGCTACATGGAAATCTGGAACCTCGTGTTCATGCAGAATGAGCGCGGCGAGGGTATCGGCAAGGATAATTTCGAAATTCTTGGCCCACTGCCAAAGAAGAATATTGATACCGGTCTTGGTATTGAGCGTGTTGCCTGCATCCTTCAGGGTGTGGAAAATGTCTACGAGACTGACCTTCTGCGTCCAGTGATCGACCGCGCTGAGCAGCTCACCGGCGCTAAGTATGATGTGAAGCACGAGGATGATATTCGCTTCCGCGTGATTGCTGACCACTCCCGTACTGGCATGATGCTCATCCTCGATGGTGTCTCCCCAGGTAATGAGGGCCGTGGCTATATCCTGCGTCGTCTGCTTCGTCGTATTATCCGCTCCGCTCGTCTGCTGGGTGCTACCGGCCCAACTATGGCTGAGTTCATGACCACCATCATGGACACCATGACCCCTTCCTACCCAGAAATCGCTGAGAACCGCGAGCGCATCCTCAAGGTCTCTGTCAATGAGGAGAAGGCCTTCCTGCGTACCCTGGAGTCCGGCACCCACCTCTTCGAAGGTGCTGCTGAGGCTGCTAAGGCTGAGGGTAAGAAGATCATCGACGGCGCTCAGGCCTTCGAGCTGCACGACACCTACGGCTTCCCAATTGACATCACCCTGGAAATGGCTGCTGAGGCTGGCCTTGAGGTTGACCGCGAAGGCTTTGAGAAGCTCATGGCCGAGCAGGTTGCCCGTGCCAAGGCCGATAGCCGCGCTAAGAAGCACGGCCACGTAGACCTCTCTATCTACCGTGAATGGGTTGACAACCACCCAACTGTCTTCACCGGCTATGACAACCTTGCTGGTGGCGCTGAAATTCTTGGTCTGCTCACCGGTGGCGAGAAGGTTCAGGAAATCCACGAGGGTCAGGAAGTCGAGGTCATCCTCGACGCCACCCCAATGTATGCTGAGGCCGGCGGCCAGATCGGTGATAAGGGCTTGATTCGCGCCGATAGCGGCCTGGTTCGCATCACCGATGTTCAGAAGATCGGTAAGAAGCTCTGGGTTCACAAGGGCATTGTGGAGTCCGGTGCTTTCGAGCTAGGCAATGAGGTTGAGGCCCATGTTGATGAGAAGTGGCGCCACGCTGCCCGCCAGGCGCACTCCGCCACCCACCTCATCCACGGTGCTATCCGTCAGGTGCTTGGCCACACTGCAGTCCAGAAGGGCTCCATGAACAAGCCAGGTTACCTGCGCTTCGACTTCAACTACACCGAGGCCCTCACCCCAGCACAGCTCAAGGAAATTGAGTACATCACCAACCAGGCTATTGACGCTGACTACACCGTCAACACCCAGGTGACCAGCCTTGAGCAGGCTAAGGCCATGGGTGCTATGGCCCTCTTCGGTGAGAACTATGGTGAAGAGGTGCGCGTTGTTGAAATCGGCGGCCCATTCTCCATGGAGCTTTGTGGTGGTACCCACGTTGCTCACTCCTCCCAGATTGGCCCAGTTGCCGTTCTTGGTGAGAGCTCCGTTGGTTCCGGTGCCCGCCGTATTGAGGCTTATTCCGGTCTTGATTCCTTCCAGTACCTCTCCAAGGAGCGCGCACTGGCTGAGGGCCTGGCTACCAGCCTTAAGGCTCCAAGTGAGGAACTTCCTGAGCGTATTGCCCAGCTGACCGAGAAGCTCAAGGAAGCTGAGAAGCAGGTTGAGCAGCTCAAGCGCGCCCAGCTCGCTGCTCAGAGCGCTGAGTTCCTCGCTGGTGCTGCCACTATTAATGGTATTCGTGTTGCCACTGCTAAGCTGCCTGAGGATGTGGACGTTCGCGCCGCTGCCGAGCTTGCCATTGAGCGTGTGGATGCCTCCGCTGATGCCGGCGTAGTCGTCTTCTCCGCTGGTTCCCGCTATGCCGTAGCTGTCTCCAAGGAAGCACAGGTTAAGGGCCTTCGTGCTGGCGACTTGGCTAAGATTCTTAACCAGTACACCGATGGCCGTGGTGGCGGTAAGCCAGCTCTCGCCCAGGGTTCCCTTGGCAATGTTGAGGGCATTCCTGCAGCCCTTGAGGCCATCAATGCCCGCCTGGAAGAGGCCTAGTGGCTAAGCCCACCCCTGATCGTCCCGGTACCAATGATCCTGGTCCGGGGCGGCGTCTTGCCTTGGATGTGGGCACGGCCCGCATTGGCGTTGCTGTCTCTGACCGTGACTGCGTGCTAGCCACCCCCGTGGAAACTGTGCCGCGTGACTCCGGCTTCAACGGCCCGGATGGCAATGACATTCACCGCATTCTGGAACTCGTCGTCGAGTATTCCGTGGTGGAAATAGTCATTGGCCTCCCGCGCCAACTTTCCGGCGGTCACTCTATCAGCATTAAGCACGCCAAGGAAATTGGCTTCCGCCTCAACCGGAAGCTCAGCAGCCTGGGCCTCAGCATCCCGGTTATCCGCTATGCTGATGAGCGCTTGACCACAGTCATTGCCACCCATGCCCTGCAAAGCTCCGGTGTTAAAGCCAAGGACTCCAGGGCCATTATCGACCAAGCCGCCGCCGTGGAAATTCTCCAGGCCTGGCTTGATGGTCGCCGCCATGCGCTCGCGCGTGAAACGGCAGAGGACTAAAGCCTAAAGTGATAAGAGCTCGTACTCGAATTTCGGGTGCGAGCTTTTTGCTTTGGCGGTATTGGTTGGCCTGGGCTGCGGTTATAGCAGACCGGGTCTGCATATTATGTTTCGATACTGAATACTAATGAATCCCGTTCTGCAAATAGGCTTTATATGTTGCACCTGGTCAAGGGCTAAAAATTTTCCTCAAAATTCTTTAGATGGGTATATGTGCTTTTACCCTAGAGATCTTTCGTTGACAAAACCATGGATTCACGCTCGCGTATAAATTCTGTTAAAATGAGCTTTAAATTAGGTGTGGCTAATCAGGTGAGAATACGCCTTTGATCCTGTATTCTGAGATCAAAGACAGAAAAGGAAACACGCACCATGCCGCGCCCATCCCGTAGCGTACTACTTAGTGCCATCGCGCTGGTTTTTACCCTTAGCTCCTGTGCTGATGGCAGTTCATTCCTGGGGTCCTCCGGCTCGTCCGGAAATAAATATGCCACCGCTCCTCATAACCCAAAGTCTGATGAGGGTGGCTCCGAGGAAAGCACCGAAACCTCGCCAACAAGCGAGCCTAGTACCACACCAACCACAAGCCCTGAAGTTCCATCAACTACGGCTAGCCCAACAACCACTGAGAAGCAGCCAGACCAGGGCTCTGAGGATTCCGATAGTGAAGAGTCCACCAACAAGGATCCTGTCATTCCTGACCCAGGTAACAAAGAGAACCCTGCGGTAAAGCCGACCAGCAAGGAATCTACTCCGGAAAAGACTCCTGCCAAGACGGGGGAGAAAACTCCAGAGGAGCCAGGCGATGAGCCAGGCTCGAAACCAACCAGTGGTGAGCAGAAGCCACAGGAGCCAGGCCCTGAGCAGCCGGGCTCGCAGGATACTGGTGCTGAGCAGCCTGGCACCAAGGAGAGCACAGAGCCTAAGGAACCAGAATCTCCAAGTGGCGGTGAAGAAAGCACGGAGCAGAAGCCTTCCGGTGAGAAACCTATAACTCCGCCTACCCCTGATGAGACGAAGCCACAGGAGCCAGACCCTGAACAGCCGGGCTCGCAGGATACTGGTGCTGAGCAGCCTGGCACCAAGGAGAGCACAG
>JAUMUD010000027.1 GCA_030530875.1 Corynebacterium sp. | reverse complement strand
CACCACTACCAGCAGAAACACGGAAAACTAGCAACACATTCTGACCTATACCCCAAATTTTGAAAAAGGGGGTTGGGATAAAAAAAGGAGGGCCGGTAATAACCGGCCCTCTGCGAGGAAAGGAAACCACACCCTCGCATATAACTCGCGTAAGAGAAGCGAGAGAAACACCGTAGGTTCTGTATCCAGACAGGACAGTGTTCCTAATAGAAGAGTTTACATGCTTATCGTTTTAACCGCAAATCAGGCGGCTGGCACGTCAGATGATAGGGCTTCGTGCACGGCAGCGTCGACTTCCTTGGCCAGCTGAGCGTCATCCATATAGGAACAACCAGTCAACACCAATGGCCTCAGATACACACCACCAACATACTGAATGGTGGCCTGGATAGGCCTGAGTAGCTCTTCTGCAGTAAAGATACGCGGATGGCTAGTCGTACCATCAGGATTCTGATAGGCCTTGTGCTCAGCATTATTAATATCGCCGCCATAGGAGGTGAGGACGAGGAACTCCTTGCCACGAAGATGCTCGCCACCCTCATAGGCCCAACCTGGGGTAAGGACCATATCCAGCCACTGCTTCAGCAACGCTGGTGCGGAATACCAATAGGCTGGGAACTGAAGAATGATGCGGTCGACGGATTCCAAAACGGCGTGCTCGGCGGCGACGTCGATAAGAAAATTTGGATACAGGCTGTACATATCACGAACTACCACGTCCTCGTGAGCGCCAAGTTTATTGGCGAGCGCACTGTTAATCGAGGAGTGGTTAAGCTGTGGGTGAAAGACAAAAACTGCGATCCGCATAAGTACTAGGATACCTGTTGAGCAAAGTGCTCGCACCCTTATTTAGCCTGGCTTAAGTGTGCGAGCAAGGACTAATTAATTAATATGAACCCAATTGGAAGAGCCAATTCCGGAGCTAAAACCGGAGCTCAGCTTAGCAATTTGGCGCACGGCCTGATCTTGGGGCGTAGCCTGGGCAGCAACTGCAAGGCTCTCATCGGTATAACGCACCGTGGAGCCCAAACCCTCAAGGCAGGAATTGATGCCGCTTAGTTCGGCCAGCGCATAGGTCTTCCAGTAGGCCTGAATCTGGGTGAGCATATCCTGGTTGATGGCATTGAGAATGCGGTTTTGCGCATTATTAACAGTGGCAACCTTGGTCTTACCCGACTCCGTCAGGGCCTTTTCCATAGCACCAACGGCAATATAATCCGCCCAGTTCTGGTAGCGGTACTGCTCATAGCCGGTGAGGTCCTTTTGTTGCTTGCCAAAATAGCCAAGCGGGGTGCCGACCTTCTCCCAGGTGTCCTTATCTAGGGCCGCGGCAAAAAGGCTATTGACCACAGCATCGGTTGGGTCATAGGCATCGACGGCAACAAAGTCTGCATCGGTAAAGTTGCGGTCAGCCACGAGGGCTGCGCGGATGCGATCGGCGTAGTCCTTCTTGAGGTAATCCACAAGCTTTTGGCGGGCCTCGGAAATGGTAGTGGATTCATCCGCGCTTGGGTTTACGGTGCATTTAGAATCCGCAACCTTGGCTTCAGCGGCATGGGCAGCTGGAGTAGCAAGAGCGCTAAGAGTGACCACAGCGGCTGTGGTCAGGGCAAGGAGCTTTGGCGTTTTCATGTATTTAGAATACTCCTTGGGCGCCTAGGAAGATAGTTTGAGCTCCCCGGTATCACTCTGGCCGTCATAGTCATGGGAATAGGAAAGGCCAATGGCCTGGGTGCCCTCGGGCACCTGGAAGATAAAGGCGCTATCGAGCTCCTGGCCAGGTGCGAGGAAATGGCCGGATTCGCGTGGAATGTATTTTTCAAAATTTGGAAGGAGGTCATAGGTCTGACCATCCGCACTTTGAAGCTCGGCCTTAATATCTGTGGGTACCCAGGCGCGCTGGGAATGGTTGGCGATTTTGACCTTGACCTGAATATAGCTCTGCCCCTCCGGCGCCTGAAGCTCAGGGCTTGGGTCACCTGGGGTTAATTGGGTATCCACCGGGCTCAAATTTTGAACAGTGGTTACCCCTTCGAGTTCAAGAACCGTGCCGGGAGCAGCCGCAACGGAAGCTTGTGCGGCTTTGGAGCCGTCGGAACGCTCACAGGCCCAGAGGCTGCTGAAAGAAATGACGGCGACGAGGGCGGCTGCGGCCATGGAAGTCCATTCGCGGGGGCTGCGGTCTTTACTCATACTTGCATTATACAGGCGGAATAGGGATAAGCCCCTGCTGGACGGCCGTTGCGATACCCGCAATAATGGCCCCAATGACACCGAAAATTGCCAAAACGGCGAGGATTATCCCCAGCGGATTTGATTTTTCGGGCTCCGGGGTTGGGATGGAGTAACTGACCGTTTCTGAAATTGCATTGCCATTGGCATCGACCTGGCGAATCCAAATTTGGTGGCCGAGGAGGTCCTGGATGTTCTGGCCGGTGCTCAGCAGATTTTCAAAATTCTCATCGAGGGCGACTTGGTAACCATCGGGGATGGTGATGATATTTTTCTCAATGCTAAAGGCCAGGGTGGGGTTAGGCGCGGTGGCCTGGCCGAGGGTGAAGGAGTAATTGAGGGCCTCGGTACGGCCATTGCGGTGCATGAAGGTGAGAATCACGCTATTTCCCTGCGGATTCTCAATGGTCATATCACCGTTAATATCGCGCTGGCCATTGTATTCATAGTAGACCGTGCGCTCCGGGTCATAATCACAGTGGATGTTGAGATTGGTATTTTCCACGAGCAGGGAGCATGTCGGGTGAAGGGACCGCAAGTTTGTATAGCTAATGGCTTTATAAAGCTGCTGGGCGGTGGCGAAACGGTAGCCGTAGAGATAGGGATTGTTTTTGTCCTCGCGGACGATCGGGAGCACCAATACTTCATTGTAGAGGCTTTGGAAAATGCGGTTATTAATGTGTGGATATTGCTGGCGCAGCAGGGCTGCAAGACCAGCAAGGCTTGGGGCGGCGGCGGAGGTGCCGTAGAAACGCCCTTGGAATGCGGTCTTTTGAACCTTCGGCCAGACGGTTTTGATTCCAGCAATGCCGGCTAGCGGGGTCGGATCATTGCGGCGAATAGGGGTGTAATAATACTGCTGGCCTGCACCGGTGTCATAGGAGCTGATTGGTGAGCGGTAAAAAACGCGACGTGAGCGGGAGCTATAGGAGGCCGGTGGGGTATCGGTGGTTACCTCATTATTTTTGACCTGTAGCTGGTTGATAGCGGCGACGGGGGTGACATTATCGCCATCAGAATCGACGTAGGTTGTGCTCGACATGCCGAGGTCTTCACCGGGGCCAGGGATATAATAATCGGCGTCCTCAATGCTCACTGCATTATTGCCCCAGGACAGGATGAAGTTAAACGGTGGGGTGTCGGTACCACGCAGCCTGACAAAGACAACATCGGCATAACCGGAGCCGTTGAAATCCTCGATGGTCGTTAAACCATAACGCGAACCATAGAGTTGAGAATCGGAGAACTTGCTGACAAGGCGGTGGGTAGTGTGATCATAGATGCGTAATTCAAAGCGGTCCTGGGCATGGCCGGGGTGATTGGCGGTTTCAAAACGCGAATAGAGTTTTTCGCTAGTGGCATTGCCCTTAACCGTGTATTGAAGGTAGGTATAGCCATCACCAAACTGGTGGCAGTCAAGTGCATCGGTGACCCAACTTGGGCAGGTGCCAGGCTGATAGGCATCCGCAGTATAGCCATTGA
Source organism: Corynebacterium sp. (assembly GCA_030530875.1). GTDB lineage: Bacteria > Actinomycetota > Actinomycetes > Mycobacteriales > Mycobacteriaceae > Corynebacterium. The sequence continues at coordinate 24,649 of JAUMUD010000027.1, read as the reverse complement.
CCGGGTAGGTGGTGCCACCTTTTTCCACGGTTTCTTCACCATTACCAATGGAGCTAAAACCCATAATTCCCCGGAGGTTAGCAAGGCGATAGGCCATGGCAGTGTAGCCCTCTTGGAAAACCGGATTATCGGCGACGGCAAGGTCGTCCACAATAATATCGACCCCGGCATTGATGAGGTTGAGCACGGCATTAGCAAGACCAAGGTCGCCAGCATCGCCCATGCCGGAAAATATGAGCTCGGCGCCCGGCGCGATTTCGTGGATATATTCGGCCATGGCGCGGCCCTCATCGGTAGCATCCGTGCTGGGGGTGCCTAGTTCTCTTACCGGGGTGGTGTATCCGCAGGGATTGCCTGGGCCGGGGAGCCTGCCGGCGAGAATTTCTTGCTGCATATTCCAGTTGGTGGTGGAGGAAAAGCTATCGGAGATAATGCCGATTTTGACCCCGCTGCCATCGAGCCCGGTTTCCTTGCGCAGGTCCATATATTTCAGTGGGCTGTCTTTATCGCCGAGGCTCTGGCAGTAGTCCGTGGTGGAGGAGGTATCGGGGGTGGCCTGGGTTTGGCTTAGATTTTCAAAATTTTTGCTTGGTGGAATTTTGAAAATTGGCGTGAATTCGGTGATGCCGGTAATCGCTTGGGCTTTATCAAGATTGGCTGGGTTGGTAGTGAAGGTGACCGCGTTAAAGGTGGGGTCATCATTGGTGATTTCACCAATGGAGGAAAGTTTTGAAATCACGGACCCGCGGGCAGTCGGTGTGAAAGCAACGGTGGTAATAATGCGGCCCTGATCGTCATAGCTAAAGGGGATGCCGTAGCCATTTTCTGAAAGGGCCGAAGTGAGACTTTCGGAATCCGGATGGTCGACCGCAAGGCTGCTGATGAGGGACAGAAGAGGGTTGTGGAAGGGGGCGTCGGCACGCACGGGGATCTGTGCGCAGGTGACAATCAGCGCGAGGCTGAGCAAAAGGCTGGTGAGTTTTGGAATTCTGCCCACGGGCGGCCTTTCTCTATGGGACCATAATTGAAATCAATCATAGCAAGTTTTAAAGGTTTTCATGAGGGCAATAAAAATGCCCCGCACCGAAGTACGGGGCACACCCAAAATGTTCCACTTTCACTACTCGAAAAGAAAGGCTCATGAGCCTCGCTATAACTATAGTTCGCTGCCTATGAATTAAGCAAATAGAACCTATAAGGTGGTCGGGATTACTTTAGGGTTGCAATTGTGAATCGGCTTGCTTTGTGGGCAGGATTTTGAATTTCGTCCACGATGCCCTTGGCGAAGTCGGATGCGGCCACATAATCGCCCGCTGGAGAGTCCGTGCCAAGAACGATGCGGCCGGTGCCTGGTTCGGCATCAATCATTGGGCTTGGGGAAATGGCGGTCCAGTTGGTGGCGGAGGAGTTCTTGTAGAAATTCAGAATTTCAGCGAAGGCATCGGCTTCTGGCTTGTACTCGGCTGGGAAGTCCGGGAGCTGGGCCAGTGGGGTGCCGTCCACCTCGAGGGAGCCTGCGCCAACCACGACGAGGAGGCGGCCCTCGAAGCCGTGCTCGACGAGCTTCTTGTGGGCCTCAATGACGGTGGTGTAGTTGGGGCGGCCGGATACGGCAATGACGGTGGCGTCATGGCTATTGATGGCGGCTGCAAGATCTTCGGTTTTTGAAATATCGAGGGCAATGCCGTTCTTGCCGCTGTGGCTAGCGACCTCAACGTTGAGATTTCGGTTCTGTGCTTCAGTGACGACGGCCTGACCGACGAGGCCGGTTCCAATAACGAGAATGTTCATATTCTGAAAATTACACTTTGTACTTTCTTTTGGAAAGTGGGCAGTTACTTTCCGAAAGGTGAGTGTTGAGGGTTTTGGAATTTTACGTGCCGAAAATGTGATGAGGTTAATACTTTCTTGAAGTTAGTACTATGATTATTTTTATGAATTGGAATCCCCTTCAGGTTGATTGCCCGAGCCATAAGTTGCTTCGTACGGTGACTGGCCGGTGGCCGACCTTAATTATTTCGGCCTTGAGTCAGGGGCCGCTGCGTTTTGGGGAATTGCGGGAAAACATTGCGGGCATTAGTGACAAGATGCTGGCCCAAAGCCTCAAGGATTTGAAAAATTCCGCCATTATTGAACAGGACCAGGCGGGTAGCTATCGCCTCACGGATGTGGGCGCGTCCTTTACTGCCCCGCTTTCTGAAATTTTGGAATGGGTGAAGCGGAATATGGATGAGGTGATTGCTCGGCAGCCGGCCACGCGATATTTTCAGAATTCAGAATTTGGAATTCAGGTGGATGCCTCGCCACTGGGGCTTACCAAGGTGAGTTTTGTGAAAAAGCCGCGCGGGGATGTTTTTGACAATGATGATTCTCCAGCCGCCAGGCATGCGGATGAGGCGGTGCGGGAACTTGGGAAGTTTTTTGAAAATCCAAAATACCAGCCACGTGCAGTATTGGACTGGAGTGTGGTGCAGAAAGATTTTGAGGAGCACAGCTTTCGGTACCAGGTGTGGCGGTTTTTAGAAAATGCCAAACCGGGCGAAACCTACTCCTACGCTGAAGTTGCGGCGGCTGTGGGATCGAGTGGTGCCATGCGGGCCGTGGGCACCGCATGCAAGAAGAATCCGTGGCCGATTTTTATCCCCTGCCACCGGGTGATTAAAAGTGATGGGAGTTTTGGGGATTATGTTGGTGGCGCGGACACGAAGCAATGGCTTCTGAATTTTGAAAAAGGCGCTATATGATTGTGGCATGAATCCCATCCATAAGCAGTGGCTCGATGAAAATATCGGGCCTGATGATGAGCGTTATGAATTTGTCGACCACATTCTTAGCTGGGTAACGGAGACTTATCCGCAGCTGGAATGTGTAATTAAGTGGAAGCAGCCAATGTTTTTGGACCACGGTGTCTTCATCCTTGGCCTTTCGGTTGCTTCCAAACATGTGTCCCTTGCCCCTGAGGGGCAAATTATTGAGCGTTTTGGGGAAAAGCTCAAGGCTGCTGGCTATAATCCGGGCAAGAAATTCTTCCGTATTCCATTTGGTACGGAGCCGGATTTTGGGCTCATTGGCGAAATTATTGACACCAATATTGCGGAAAAGGCGAATGCCACGGCCTTCTGGCGTTAAAAACTATTGCGCTTTCTACCCGGAACTTGTTAGGATTTAGGTTAGGTTTACCTCAAGCAATCCTGAAAGGTTCTGGGTATTTTATGAAAAGACCTGCTGTGGCGGCTACACTGGCCGCAGCTCTTCTGTTCTCACAGAGCGTGGCTGCTAAAGCTGATGAACCAATTAGCATTAGTGGCGCTACTTTTAGCTGGGGCATGAATCCGAATATTTCCTCCATTAGGTCCCCCGCTGGCTATTCTCGATATTTATCCGCTGGTGACCCTGGTCAGCAGTTGGGCGAATCGGTGTATGCGTCGAAAAGCGGAAATGTTGAGATTTTTCAAAAACGCGCCGACGGCACCGTGGTGAGCCCCACCTATGCCACCCGTGCGGATTATGTGACCAATGGTGGCTCGCAGTATTTTGAATTTTCGAATGGCACGGGCCAGGTGAATTCGGATAAATCCGTGGATATTTCGTGGACGGGCACCGTTGTGGTCAATGAAATTGGCGGGGTGCTGTCCTATTCGCTTTCGGACCCGAAGCTGCATGTGAATGCGGATGGTACGGGGCGTTTGTCCGCGACGCTGGCTGGCTGGTCGGTGAACCGTCTGGATTTGTCCCAGCGTGCCTATATTCCAGCTATTCCTGAGCAGACTGTGGCGGATTTTGAAAATGTGACTTTGCCGTCTGCGACCGGTGCGCAGACTCTGGAACTGAATCCGACATGGTCCGGGGTTGTGGCCCCGGTGCGCAAGGGCCAGGCTGAGCAGGTTCAGACTGATAACTGGGGCTCCTGGCCTGCGGACTTTGTTGGTTTTCAGAATATGACGAACCTGTCCTCCTTCTACTACAGCTCGGGGAGTCATGATGAAAATAAAGTGCCGCTGCCGATTACGGTGAAATATGAGGCGGGGGCTACGAAGGCCAGTGAGCCGGTAAAGGCGGAGAATGGTTTATGGAAAATCCTCAAGGGGATTTTCGGATTCCCAGTGTGGCTGGTTAAGCAGATTATTGGACTTTTTGGAAAGGACTAGAAAATGAAATTGTGGAAAACAGCGGCGGCTTTTTGCGGCAGCGTAGCTTTGATTCTTGGTGGTAGCGCGGTAGTTCATGCCGATACGACGACGGCCATTACCGATGCGACCTTCCTGTGGGGTCTTAACCAGAACATTTCTTCCGGTAAGCCACCGGCTGGCAATTCGAATTATATGATTGCCGGCACCGTTGAGGGCCTGCAGCAGGGGGACTCCCTGCAGAGCAAGTACAAGGCCACTGATGGCAATGTCTCCGTGGTGCTCTATGACCTGAATAATCAGCCTTATGCCCCGACCTGGGAAACCCGCACTGATAATACTGACCGCACGAAGAGCAAGGGTCAGTTTGCGAAATTCACCAAGGGTACCGGCACTATCAATGCCGATAAGTCCGTGGATATTAAGTGGACTGGCAGCCTGACCATTGCCTCCTATGGCGGCATGGTGCCATTCTGGATTACCAATCCGCATCTGCACGTCAATGCCGATGGTAGCGGTGAGTTGCGTGCGGACCTGGGTGGCTATCAGGGTGTAAGGGGTGATGCAACTGCCCGTGTGGCAATGGAAACCCAGTCCAATAAGGTTGTGGCCACTTTCTCGAATCTGAATGAGTTCCTGGCCGGCAGCCAGACTCTAAGCCTCACCCCAAACTGGTCCGGTGTGGTTGCTCCAGTGGCCAATGGCAATGCTGCACAGGCTCAGACCGGTGACTGGGGTTCCTGGCCAACGGACTTTGTGGAATTCCAAAACCAGACTGGTCTTTCCTCTTATTATTATTCCTCTGGTGGCGAGGCTGATAAGGGCAAGAAGCCACTACCTATCTCCCTGGCCTATGCTACTAGCGGTGAGGCCTCTACCCCAGCGGCACCGGAGACTCCAAAGACTGATACTGGTACGAAGCAGACCACGACTACCCCTGCTACTCCGCAGGATAAGCAGGAAGTGCGAAAGGCCTCGGGTAGCTCTTTGCTTGGTTCGCTCTAAAAGAGAGTTTCTGATTCACACAGGCCCATGACCCAGCGCAGCCAGCTAATGACTGTGCGGGCGCGGCGCTGAAGGGTGGCAGGAGACTGGACATTGTGGATTCCACATTCCTCCAGGATCTTGCCACCCAATTGTGTACTTGGGGGACTGATCATTGAGGTGTAGACCTCAAAGATTTTTCGAAATGGCTCATGCATGAACATGCAGCGCACCAGGGATAGCTGGCGGTTGACATAGCTTTGGCGCATAATGGAGCGGCCCTGATCGGAGAGGACAAAACCCTCCGGCCCCTCGTGGTCAAGCAGGCCAAGGTAGGCCGCCGCATTGGCATAGTAGCGCATTTGGCGATCGGAGAAGCCAAACTCGGCTGTCATCTCATCGCGGTCAAAAGGACGAATGAGTAAGAGCTCACAAAAGTTAATGACGCGCTCGAAGGAATCCGCCTGGGGGAAGGGAATGGTGGGCTCTTCTACTGGCTCAGTGTCGCGAAAGACATCCATGATTGCCTGGAAGGTGATTTGGGTTGGTTCGAGCGAGTAGCGCTGTTGGCGTCGGATAGCACAGGAATCATAGGAGTTCGGATCATCGAAGGCGTACTCAGTGAGTTCAAAAATGCCATTGGAGTAGACCATGAAGACCGGGCGGATGCGCTTGGAACCCATGCGCGAAGACCAGGTGCGCATTGGGTAGTAGAGCTGGCGGGTAATGAAGTCCTCTTCAAGGTGGAGTTTTGCCTCGATTAGGGCTAGCGAATTGGCGGACTCGTAGCCGGCATCAATCTCGATTTGGGCATTGTCCACAAAGAGTTCGTCCATGTGCTTGGTGGCGGAATTATAAATGGTGAAACTGAACTGGCCCGAACTCATGCGACCAGAAACAGTGGGGACCACGGGCTCCTCAAGGAAGTCCTCCATAATGCCAGACACATAGGCGGCATTAATGGCGGCTGCCTCGGAACTAATGGAATCCGGGCTAATGGAGCTTAGATGGATTGGGATATTCATGCAGCGAATATGCCCATCATAGGGGGTCATTTCGCGGTAGGCATTGTAATGGGAAATGACATAGGTGCCCCGTGAGAGGGGCAAAATGGCAAGGCGGTGTTTTTTGAAAATCTCCGGGAGGTTCTCGGAGGAATCAAATTTGGCCATCAGCCGGGGCTCACGGTACTGGCGGATGGTGGTGGAATTAATAAGGAAGCGGCCCTCGGTATTGATTTTCGAAATCACATTGAAGTCTTTGAAAATCTGCTCCCAGGCGAGCTCATTTTTACGCCTGGTGCCAGTGGCATCCTTGGGAAGGTCGAATTCAGGAATCTGCAGGGGCAGTTCGAGTTCGAAATTATCCTCCATAGTTGCGCACCACAACCTCATCGACAGCACCGCGGCCAGTGGCGCGGGAATTCACGGAGCGGCGGGCAGGGATAATTTCCACCACATAGTCCTTGTACAAATCCTGGATAAAAGGCGTGGCGGAATTGGAGAGCATAAACTTCACACCGCGGTCATTGAGGTCATCACAACATTCTTTGAGGCGGCGCTGCTCGGCCTTATCAAAACCATTCTTGGCATAGCCCGTAAAACTCGAGGTATCCGAAATCGGATCATAGGGCGGGTCAAGGTAAACAAAATCCCCGGCTGTGGCCTCATTGAGAACGCGGGCATAATCGCGGGAATGCATCTGCACATCATTTTTTGAAAAATATTCGTGCAGGGCCATGAGTCCCTCTTTATTCACAATCTTTGGCTTTTTATAGTGGCCATAGGGCACATTGAATTGCCCGGAGGAATTCACACGAAAGAGCCCGTTATAGCAGGTTTTATTCAGAAAAATGAGGCGCGCGGCACGGTCGACTGGGGTAAGTGTTGCCCAAAATTCGGGGTCACGGTCCCATTCGCGCACACTGTAATATTCCTCCGCAGTATTGGAGAACTGGGACAGGCGCGAGATGAGCGAGGGGACGTCGGTACGCACGAGGGAATAGAGGCTGATGAGTTCCTCATTGACATCATTGATGACTGCGTGCGCGGGTGCGAGGTCGAGCAAGAGTGCCCCGCCGCCGACGAAGGGTTCGAAATACGTATTGAAGGATTCAGGAATGCGCGTGCGGAGTGCCGGTAGCAACTGGCGTTTGCCACCGACCCACTTAAGAATAGGCATTACTGAATTCACCCCTAAGAGTCTACAGTACGGTTGGGAGAAAAATACCGAGCAACCCATTAGACTAGTGACATGGACGAACAGAACAAGCAAATTGAACAATCCGAGGCTGTGGCTGCCGCTGAGCGCGGTCGCACCATTATTGAAGATATTGTTGTGGCAAAGATTGCCGGTTTGGCCACGCGTGAGGTTTCGGGGGTTGCCTCTATGGGCAGTTCGACGAACCGTGTGGTGGGCGCGCTGCGTGACAGTATTAGTTCTAATTCGAGTTTGGCCAGTGGTATTTCTGTTCAAATTTCTGAGGATAAGGCAAGCATTGATATTGGTATTGTGGCCAATTATGGGGTGAGCCTGCAGGAATTAGCTGGGGTGATTCGTGAAAATGTCATTGGGGTGACGGAAAAGCTCACGGGTTTGGCTGTTACTGCGGTGAATGTGACCATTCATGATTTGCTGATTGAACTTGAGGAAGAAAATTCGAAATAGTGAAATGGTCAGAAATTTTGGATAAAATCGCAGCCCTGGATGGGGTTGGCGGTTTTTCAAAAAATGAGACGGAATTGCCCGATGGGGTGATTTTGCTCCCGCAGGCTGATGGCAGTATGCGGGCGCGCATTGAGATTTTGGTTGATGGCGCGTGGCCTTTGGTTTCGGAAAAGTCCTTGGGTGATTTGGCTGAGGATATTCGGACACTGGTGCGTGGGGCATCCGCGGCGGATGCGGTATCGCTGATCGACGTGCGCTTTGTGGATGTGGTTGAACCATAGGAGGTTCCTGATGAGCAACTATACGATTATTGGTGCGGTCTGTGGGCTGGTGCTGGCTTTGATTTGGATTCTCGGCGGTGTACTGGGAATTATTATTGCGGTCGTGCTCACCGCTCTTGGTGCTATTGTGGGTGCCCACCTGGATGGCACTATTGACCTTCGTAATATTTTCACTGGTGGCCGTAAAGGGCGGGGCTAATGACGGCGAACCTTGTGATTGCCGATAAAGTTTTTGAAAAAATTGCTAGGCGGGCGCTTTTGGATACGCCCTGCGTGGTGAGCAAGGCGATTAATTTTGCCCGTGATTATCCGCATGTATCGGTGAGTCGTGATTCTGAAAGCTTGCGGGTGGACGGGGTTATTGCGGTGACCTATCCAAGCCCGGTGGCACTGGTGGCCTTGGCTGGCAAGATTGCGGTGGCCAAGTACTGTGCCGGCATTGCAGGCGAGCGCCCAGGCGAAGTGTCCGTCACGGTGGATTCCGTTGAGGTGCAGGGCGATGGATCGGCCTATGCTGGAATTTCGAATTTTGAGGAACTGGACCGGATGATTCAGGGGCCAGTTGTGAAAAAGGTGCCCAAGCCGGCCCCCTTGGAGCTTTCAGAAATTGTGATTAGGCCACTGCCGATTAAGGGGTATGGCAATGAGTAGGGAGCTTCGTGGAAGGGCCACGGCCCGGTGGGGTGGACTGCTCTGCGGCCTCGTGCTCTTGTGCGCTGCCATGGTGGCGGCCCATGAGATTTGGGTTTTTGAAGGGGACCGGGATTCTGGGCTTAGCTGGATTCATGCGGTCTTAGAGTTTTTTGAAAATCCGACCGGCGGTCTAATCGCCCTGGTTATCGTGGCCATTATTATCTGTATTGTGGTGGGACTGTGGTGTGTGGTGGCAGCAGTGCGCCCTAGGCCAGTAACCCACGTGGCCTGGGAAGGCATGTGGTTGCGCCCGGTGGATGTGGCGCATCTGTCGACCACAATGGCAAAGCAGGTCTTTGGGGTGCAGGATGCCCATACTGTGGCGAGTTTTAGGAAAATTCGTGTAAAGGTGCACCCAATGCCGGGGGTTAGTGGAATTTCTGAAAAAGTGAAAGAGGCCCTCGCACAGGGCTTTGGTGAAGGTTTTGAAATTTCTGTCAAGGAGGTGGGCAATGACTAGCCGCCTGGCAAGTGGAATCCTGGGCCTTGTGCTTCTGGCACTGGGCGCCTGGATGATTGTGCTTTTGGCATGGCCAGAAGCCCGCCTGTACCTGCCAACCAGGGCGGAATTTCTGAATTTTGCCCAATCGCCGGTAGCGGCTGCAATTGCGGTGGCCGTGGAAGTTTTGGGTGTGATTCTTGGCCTGATTCTAATTATTGCGAATCTTCGTCCTTATTCGATCGGCGAGGTCGAAGCACGAATGCCAAGTGCATTCGTCGGTGACAATGAAATTGGCGGCAATATTCGTATTAATGTAGCCAAGATTGCCGAGGCCGAAGCCAAGTATTTGGAACAGCACCCAGGAATTTCAGAAGTACGTACGCGCTGTAGTTCCAAGCCGGAGCCCCAGGCTGAGATTAAAATTGGGCTTGTGGAGGGGGCGTCGATAAGCGAAATTAAGCAAAGCGTTCGGGAAAGTCAGGGGCGGTTGCGCGCGGCCATTGGCGACACGCGGCTGCGACTGCTTTTCCAACTGCATTTTTAGTAGCATAGTTTTATGACTATGAGTGCGAGCCCAGCCAGCGAGGATAACTGGGTTGATGAACTCGATTATGACACGCAGCGCTCCACGCATCCGCTGCGTGCCTGGGTTCATGATGCCTTGGTTGAACCGCGGCGTCGCATTCGGAATTTTTATCGGTTTTTGGGGACTTCGCCGGGGCTTTTGGCCACCGTGATGGTGATTCTGCTGGTATTTATTGCCGCTGCCGGTATTGCCATGGGGCGGTCAATGGAACAGCGCCGTGATGGATTTGCGCAGCTGATTAATGTGACGGAGCCGATGGCGAATTCGGCGCGTAATTTGTATACGGCGCTTTCGATGGCGGATACGGCGGCAACGACGAGCTTTATTACCGACCATGGTAATTCGGCGCTGCTGCGCGACCAGTACTTGGAGGCTCTGGCGAGCGCGGAGCAGTCGAGTTTGGAAACCGCCTCGGCGGTGAACTCCACGGATAATGAGGCGGCGGCCTTGCTGCTGGCTATTGAGCAAAAGCTCAGCACCTATACGGGTTTGATTGAAACCGCGCGGACCAATGACCGGATGGGCAATCCTGTTGGTGTGGCCTATTTGGCTGAGGCCTCCGGGTTGATGCACAATGATATTTTGCCGGCGGCCTCGAAATTGATGGATTTGAGTTCCACCCGTGTGACTAGCCAGCAGGCGGTTTTGAGTGCCCCGCAGATTTTTCCGCTTTCGGGTTTGATTGCTGCGGTTGTTTTTCTGATTTTTGGCCATTTTTGGTTGGCGGCAAGAACGAGACGCCGTATTAATGTGGGTCTTGGGCTGGCGATTATTTTGATGGCTGTGGCCTGCAGTGTGGTCGGTTTTTCAAATTGGAAGACCTATGAGGCGGGCATGCGCGGCTATCAGGAGGCGGCGGAGCCTTTGTCGCAGCTCACCACGGCGCGAATTGCCGCCCAGCGTGCCAGGACCGAAGAGACCCTGGATTTGGTGATGCGTTCTAGCAGTCAGAGCAATGTTTTTGACCCGGCCATGACCAGTATTGCCAAGGCTCTGGATGGGGAAACCTCCGGAATTAGCGCTGAGGCTAAGGCGGATGCGCGGGAGCAAATGCAGGATTGGGCGCAGGCCCACCAGCAGACACTCGCCTTTTCCACCGATGGTAATTTCAAGCAGGCCCTGGACCAGGTAATCTCTGGTGAATCCGCAAGCTCTTTTGCCGCTTTGGATAATTATTTGGATAGTTTTATTAGCACCTCGCGCCAGAATATGCGCGATTATATTGTGACCGCCGCCGGCGCCACCAGGCAGATGTCCGCCACGGTGATTATTCTGACGGTCATTTCTATAATTTGCCTCTGGTTGGGTATGCGTCCGCGAATCCAGGAGTACCGCTGATGAAAAAATTCAAAATAATTTTTTCATCAGGGGTCATTTTGACGACCTTAACAGCGTGTACGCCCGCGCCGGTGAGTAATAATAACCCCTGGGCAAATCAGCCACACTCGGCAATGAATGCCCTGCCACAAGGGGCCACAGTGGAACGTGCTGGTTCCATCGCACCGGAACCAAATAATGACCCGGCCTCCTTGGGCTCCTATGCCCCGGACCCCGGTGGAACCCCACAGACCCGTGTTCCGAAAATTCTTGAACGTGGATATCTGATTGTGGGCATTGCGCAGAGCCAGAATCTTTTGAGCTTCCAGGATTTCTCCACCGGTGAAATGAATGGCTTTGAGGTGGATCTGGCCCGTGAGGTGGCCAGGGATATTTTTGGCGACCCCACCAAGGTGGACTTCCGATTCATTGATGCGACCTCGCAGGTGACCGCTTTGGAAAATGGTTCGGTGGATATTATTTTGAACGCGCTCTCCATTACGCGCGCCCGCCGGGACCAGCTGGCCTTCTCCACCCCATATTTTGTGGCCCAAACCCAGCTGCTTACTCTTAATAATTCGAGTATTCAGAGTTTTTCGGATTTGGATGGCAAGACTGTCTGTGCGGTGATGGATTCCACCGGTCTTCAGCGTGCCCGCGCCTATGCCCCGCATTCCGATATTTTGAAAGTTCGCACATGGGCGGATTGCCTGATTGCCCTTCAGCAGAATCAGACCGATGCGATTATTTCGGACAATACTATTCTTGCCGGCATGATTAGCCAGGACCCAACCACACGCATGGTTCCTGGCGCAGTCTCCCAAGAGAATTATGGAATTGGAATTGCAAGTCCTAGTTCACGCCATGACACCATGGGGCTAATCCGGCAGGTAAATAGTACGATTGAGAGAATTCGTCGCAACGGGCAATGGAAAACGCTCTATGATAAATGGTTCGCCAAATATTTAGGGGAAGATCCAACCCTTCCACCTATTAGTTATCGACAGGAGAGATCCTAATGGCCACGGATGAGCAGTATCGGGATACCGAAGAGGGCACCGCAGCGGTCCTTTTTGATCCTTTTGCCGATGATGATGAATATGATGAAATTGCGCTGCCGCAGGGCGATTCGACGCTCGCTGGTGGCATGCAGGCGCTGCTCAATGACCTGGGTAAGCTGCGCGATCAGTCGCGGCTTGGTGAGCAGGCGCGGCAGGAATCACTCAATATTTTTAAACAGAATCGTACTGCTGCGCGCCGTGGTCGTGTGACCGCCGATGGTATGGTGGAGCTGCCCTTCGTTCAATTGGAGGACCCGGAAAAGAATATTCTCTCTGAGGCGCAGATTTCTGAAAAGCTGAAGGAAAAGAATATTGCGCCGCCGATTTTGGCTGCGGGCGATATTGTGGCCAATCAATATGAAATTGCCGGTGTGATTGCCCACGGTGGTATGGGTTGGATTTACCTGGCCAAGGATAATAATGTGTCCGGCCGTTGGGTGATTTTGAAGGGCATGATCGACCTTGAACACGAACATAATACGGCCATTAGTGCCGCTGAGCGTGAATTCTTGGCTGATATTAATCACCCGAATATTGTGAAAATTTATAATTTCGTGGATGACCCGCGTGTGGCCGGTGGCTTTATTGTCATGGAATATATTGGCGGTCCGAATTTGAAGGAACGCAAGCGGCTGCAACCTGATGGTGTCTATCCCATTGATATTGCCATTGGCTATATTTTGGAAATTCTTCCCGCCTTGGAATATCTGCATTCGCGCGGGGTGGTCTATAACGACCTGAAACCGGAAAATATTGTCATTACTGAGGAACAGGTGAAGCTGATTGACCTCGGCGCTGTGACCAGTATCGGCGCTTTTGGTTTTATCTATGGCACCAAGGGTTTTCAGGCCCCTGAGGTTCCGACCGAAGGCCCATCGGTGGCCTCGGATATTTATACGGTGGGCCGTACGCTCGCTGCTATGACGGTGAAGCTCCCGGTGGAAAATGGCGCGTATTTGCCGGGCATTCCGAATCCGACCCAGGAGCCGCTTTTCCGCAACCACCTGGCTTTTTATCGCCTGCTTTTGCGCTGCACCCATGAGGACCCCAAGCAGCGTTTTGAATCTGTCTATGAGCTGGTTACTCAGCTCTATGGTGTGCTCCGTGAAATTCTGGCGGTGCGGGACCAAAAGCAGTTCCCGGCTTTGCATTCTTTGTTCTCCCCGCAGCGTCGTACTTTTGGCACTAAGCACCAGGTTTTCCGCACCGATCAGATTATTGATGGTGTGGAACGTAATGTGCGCATTAATAGTCCGGAAATTGTCTCGGCGCTGCCGGTGCCGCTGATTGATTCCAGTGACCCCGGCGCGACCCTGCTCTCTGGTACCTCCTATGCTGAACCCGGCGAAGCCCTTGAGGCTCTGCGCCAAGCAATGTACGCGGAGGAAAATGCCGATTCGGTGGAAATTCCACTCGGTATTGTGCGCCTGCTTTTGGATATGGGCCTAATCAGTGAGGCGCGTTCCTGGCTGGACTCCTTGGAAAATAAACTCCAGTCTGCCTGGCGCTTCCAGTGGTATTCGGGCCTCACCGATCTTCTTTTGGAAGACTACCACGCCGCGCAGGCGCACTTTAATAATGTGCTCACTATTCTTCCTGGTGAGTCCGCCCCGAAGTTCGCCCTGGCTGCCACTGATGAGCTCATCCTTCAGCAACTTGGTCGCCAAAACTCTCCGCTTCTCGGTGAGGATATTGCGCGTGCGACTGCCACGCTCAATATTGATTTGGAAAAGCTCGACCATGATTCTCTCTACTATATGGATGACACCTGGGGCCATGTGACCGATGATGCTGTGGCCCTACGATTCCACTGCATGCGCCTCTATGGTCTTGTCTGGGCGACGAACCCCACCACGGTCTCCAGTGCCTTCGGTCTTGCCCGCCAACTCATGGCCGAAAACCTGAAGGAGCTGGCCGTGGCCACCCTTGACCGCGTCCCGCAGGCCTCCCGTTATCAGCGCATGGCGCAGCTCACCACGGTGCTGCAACTAATCTCCGGTGACCCGGCAACGCTGACTGAGGAACAAATCCGCAATGCCGCCCAGCGCCTCTCGCAGGTCCCCACCTCCGACTCCCGCGTTCTGCAAATCCGCATTGCCATCCTCGGTGCTGCACTCAAATGGCTGCGCCGCACAAAACGCGACCACGCCGATGCCCCCGGTGATCTCTTCACCTACCCATTCACCGAACGCGGCCTGCGCCTGGGCCTGGCCGGCCACCTGCGCCGCGCCGCCCGCCTCTCCCCCTTTGCCCGCCAGCGCTATGTACTCGTGGACATGGCCAATGCCATTCGGCCACGCACGTGGTTTTAGAAAATTCAGTGGGGTTGTCCTGGACAGCCCCGCTTATTTGGATAATTCGAAAACTGACACCACGATAGCGGCTAGTGAACCGCAAGGTACTGGTATTTTTCGCTGTGGCAAAGTATGAGCGCGCTATAAATCTTGCAAATGCACTCGTCAAATTCTCGAAGAGGTTGAGTCAAATAGTACCTACAAATCCCCCATGCGAGCGCGCTCAAAAAAGTGAAAGCACCAACGTCGATACACAAAAGCAGGAACATTTGCTGAGGAGAATCACCCTGCGCTAAAAATCCCCCGATTTTGTCCAACCCATAACCGCTTAGCCCTGCAAATACGGCAACTGGAACTAACCGAATAATGGGCTGCTCATCCAAAAACAGCATCCAGGGGACAAATGTACACAATGATGACACCAATAAAGCAAAAAACATTCCGGCGTACATATCCTTGTGTAAAGACATGAGGATCCGGATTCTGGCCGCGTAATTTGAGCTTTGAATTTCAAAAGCGTTAATACAATGGTAGTTTTCATAACCAAAAATCAATAAAGATGCAATGATGCCAAATACAGCCATGAAGCATCTAAATCGGTGTCCATTTCGAGTAGAAAATTTTTCGCGTTCGTCTTCAATTATCGCGTCTAACTCCTCCATATACGCCCGCCCTTCAACCTGCGGTTCAGAGCAGTCAATTCGACCACATTGTTCGCCAAGACGCTTTTGAATTCTTGTGAGCATTTCGTGAGAGTTTCCAACTCGCTGAGCGAACAACATCTTACTTAACTTCATTCCCATAGATAATATATATTTCATAAAATGTAACTATATCACATCATTAAAATAAAACAATAGACGCCTGAATGTATCATGAATCAAAAAAAAGAAAAAATTGAACACATCTAGTAAACTAGTCACATGAATAACAATAGGAACAATAGCAACAACCAGAATAATGAGAATGCTGAGACCCGCTACTTTGGACAGCAGCAGCCACGTCAGGAAGATCCGCCAACGCAGATCTTTAATACGGAGCAGCTACGGCAGCAGCAACAGCAATACCAACAGAAGCAGTATCAGCAACAACCGCCAAGACAGAGCCCACCAAGGCAAAGTCCGCCGCGCCAAAGTCCACCGCAAGTGCAGTACTATGCCCCGCAGGGGGATGAGTATGTGGGTGGTTATGGCAGTGGCAATATGAATCGGAAGCCCGCGGGCCAAATGGTCACGGCGGCTTTGTACACGATCATTGTGCTTTTGCTGATTATTATTGTCCTGGGCGGGTCCTACCTGCTATTTCGTCACTTTGCGGGAAATTCGCAGCAGGCTGAACCAACGGTGGTGACAGTCACTGCCACCCCAAGTAGTAGCGCACGCCCAACGAGCACTGCGCCATCGACAAGTTCCACAACACCGACAACCACGGCGAGCAGTACCGCACCATCGACTATTTCGGCCCCATACGGTAATGGTTCAAATGCGGTACCGGCACTGACCACCGGTGGTTGGGCCGGTGCGGGCCCAAGTTGTAATTCTGGTGATAGTGCAGTCTTCGCCGGTGTGGCCGATGAGGGACGCATGGTCATTTGCCAAAGTGCGAGCGGCCCATATTACCGTGGCCTGTGGCAGAACCAGTCCTATGAGAATGCCAATGTCAGCGGCGCGAACGGTTCCTGGACGGTGGATGCCTCACCAGTGACTTTCTCCATTAACCGCAATGAGCTCGACATCCTGCAAAATGGTACGAGTATTCGCACCTACCGCTTTACAAATAGTTGGGTTCTGGCAACCCGCTAATTGAACCAAGCAGTGCGTCCAGCTCCGCAATACCGCCCTCATAGCCCACAAGGTAGAGGGCGGTACATTTTTCTAAAGCGGGCCGAAGTTCACTAAAGTCCAGCTCGCCATTTTTTGAAATTTCAAAAACTGGTCTGCTAGTCGCCGCCTGAAGAATCCGGTCGTAGTTCAAGGTAAAGAGAATCGCATCGGCGGGCAGCACCTCAAGGTAGTTTTGGTATTTCAAAATATCCGATGCTGACGGGACATAATTCCTCGAAAAAGAAATTTTGCTAGAAATTTCTTTTTCGGCACGCTCCGTCATAGTGGCGAGCGTGTTTTGCAAAAGCGAGGCGCCCTCGCCCTCATCATCCCCGCAGGCACAGTCAGCGTGAGTATAGGAGGAAGCGGCGGCGTCATAGGCGGCGTCGAAAAGCGCCCCACGGTCAAGAACCGGGGCAAATACAGGAATGCCGGGACTGGAAGCCCCGGCACCGAAAATGACTATATCCACGCTAAACCGCGAGCTCATAGGCATAGCGGGCAATGGCGAGTTCCTCATTGGTAGGAACCACAAAGACCTTCACCTTGGAAGAATCCGTGGAAATTTCACGCGGCCCATGACCGGGAGCCTCATTACGCTCAGGGTCAATTTCAATGCCATACATTTCCAAATTGGCCAGGGCATCCGCGCGAACGCAGAAAGCATTCTCACCCACACCAGCGGTGAAGGTAATGGCATGAACCTCACCCAGGGCAATCATATAGGAGCCAATATAGCGGCGCAGCTGGTGAATATAAATATTGTAGGCCAGCCAGGCATCCTGATTTTCCTCCGCAGTCATGCGGCGAATATCGCGGAAGTCATTCACACCACAAATGCCCTTCACACCGGACTGCTTATTGAGCATGGTGTCAATCTCATCGATGCTCATGCCATTGCGGGCCAGGTGGAAAACAATGCCCGGATCAATATCGCCCGAACGGGTACCCATGGCAAGACCAGCAAGCGGGGTCATACCCATGGAAGTGTCCAGGGCGCGACCACCCTTAATGGCCGCAGCAGAAGCACCATTACCCAGGTGCAGAGTAATCTGATTGACATCCAACGGGTCCATGCCGAGCAAGCCCGGCACCTGGGAGGAAACAAACTGGTGGGAAGTACCGTGGAAGCCATAGCGGCGAATATCATACTCCGCCGCCACCTCAGCATTAATGGCATAGAGGGCTGCTGCCGGTGGCATGTGGTGGAAGAAACCAGTATCAAATACCGCCACATGGGTCACATCGGGAAGAATCTCGCGGGCGACCTCAATACCCACCAGATTGGCAGGATTGTGCAGCGGGGCGAGCGGAATCAACTGACGAATGAGCTCAATAATCTCCGGGGTAATAACCTCCGGCTCGCTAAAGAGCATGCCGCCGTGCACCACGCGGTGCCCCACCGCAACAATCGGCACATCAGAAGGACCGCAGCCCCACTCATGCATAAATTCCAAAGCCTTATCCAAACCTGCCGCATGGTCAGGAATGGAATCAGTCAAAGAAACCTTGGACTCACCACGAACCGGCTCACCAAATTTCATGGTAATAGTGCCGGATGGTTCACCGATCTGCTCCACGAGACCGGAAACCAGTGGGGCTACTTCGCTATCAGCAGTGGGATCAACGAGCTGGAACTTAATCGAGGAAGAACCCGAATTAAGCACAAGAACATAACCAGCCATTAATTTTCCTTCCTATACACCTGCCTGAATGGCGGTAATAGCAACAGTATTGACAATATCAGCCACAGTTGCGCCACGGGAAAGGTCATTTACGGGCTTATTCAAGCCCTGCAGGATTGGCCCCACCGCCAAAGCGCCACCCGTGCGCTGGGCGGTTTTATAACAGATATTACCAGAATTTAGGTCTGGGAAAATAAAAACATTGGCCTTGCCGGCAACCTCAGATCCTGGGGCCTTGGATGCCGCCACACCGGGATCGACGGCGGCGTCGAACTGCAAGGGGCCATCCACCTTCAAATCAGCAGCACGTTCACGGACCAAGTTAGTTGCGGCCACGCAGGCCTCGACATCAGGTCCGGAACCGGAAGCGCCCGTCGAATAGCTAAGCATAGCGACGCGTGGATCAATACCGAACTTGGCAGCGGTCTCAGCCGAGGAAATGGCAATCTCGGCGAGCTGCTCGACGCTCGGATTTGGATTCACGGCGCAGTCACCGAAGGCCCAGAGCTTGCCGCGCAGAACCATCAAGAACACCGAGCTCACCACGGAGGAATTCGGCGCGGTCTTAATAATCTGCAGGGCCGGACGAATGGTCTCGGCCGTGGTGTGACAGGCGCCGGACACCATGCCATCCACCGCACCCATATAGGTCAGCATGGTTGCATAGTATGAAACATCCTGCATGGCCTCGGCTGCCTTCTCCGGGGTCATACCCTTGGCCTTGCGCAGCTCATAGAAAACGGCGGCGAACTCGGCACGGCGCGGATCCGTGGATGGGTCCAGCAGCGTGGCTGCGGTCAAATCAAGATTCAGCTCCTCGGCGCGTGCCTGAATCGCCTCGACATCACCAAGAATAGTAAGCTCACAAACCCCGTCGTGGAGCAAAATATCTGCCGCACGCAACACGCGATCATCATTTCCCTCTGGCAGCACAATGCGGCGCTTATTCTCCTTAGCCTTCTGCAGCAACCAATACTCGAAGGTCGCTGGGGACATCACGCGCTCCACATCCGAATGTGCGGCCACCATCTTGCCCACGCGCGCGCCCGCATCATGGGCGGCCAAATCATCGGCCGTTACTTCACCAGCAATCACCGTGCCCAACTCGGCCGCACGCTCACGCGCCAAATGCACGCGCAAACCCGCCTCACCAACGAGCAAAATCACCGGAATTCCCAGGGCCGCTGCCGACTTAAAATCAAAGTCCACGGACCCCGTTCCGCGCAACAAAACAGGCCCACCGGCAAAAGGATCAGAATTTACTACTGCCCTGACGGTGGCCTCCCCCTCCACCAAATGCCGCTGCCTTAACCCAAGGTCAGCTGCCAGTTTTGGCACATCGACGCCACTTGAATTACGACCAATTGAACAAAGAACAAAAGAACCCTGATGTTCGGCCACCATTGCCCTCAACTTTCTGCGCGGTAAAACAATACACTCCAATTTTACACGCCCCACCGCCTTAAATTTCCCTTAACCACCACTTAACAAAAACTAAAATTCACCAAGGCTTTTTCTCATCTTCTCTTCAGACTTCATTTTCACTTCCGCGTCGCCCACTTCACACCAAAAAATTCAAAACTCCAGAACTCCAAAACAAAAACCGCCCTCAACTCCTGCAGTTCACACTACCTAAGCCCCAATAGCACACCCCGCCAACCCCCGCCACCAAAATAACCGCAATATTCATCACACCTCCCTGCCCCCGCCCGCAGTTTTTCTTGACAGAACCCTTAAAATATCCTAAACTTTTGTCATACACATTAGGATTCATCTCGTCTCGTCTCATAGAAAGGATCTAAGACGATGAACAAGAAAGCACGTATTTCTACGAGCTTTGGCCGCATGGCAATCGCCTCCGCCCTCGCCCTCAGCACCGCTGCCGGCGTAGTGGTTGCGCCGCAGATGGCGGCTGTTGCACAGGCTGAGACTGTAACTGCAACTAAGGGCCCATTCACCGTTACAAAGCAGGACAATGGTAAGTACACCATTACCCTCACTTATAACAACCCAACTAACGGTACCGGTCACCAGATCCCAATGGTTGACCTCGCAATTCATACCAGCGGAATCACTCTCGACTCTGCAGCAATGGCTGCATCGTCGGTAACGTACCAGGACTTCCGTCAGTGGGGTAACGTCGACACTACTGAGGACTTTTCGAAGGCTAATGCGAGCGCCCTGTTGAATCTAGCCAACCCAAACACACACCCCGAAGGTGGCGCCGGCCAACGTCAAGTAATCGCGGCGGGCAGGAGCCTGACGGTCAAGCTCGTGGATGCCGTCATTAGCGACCCAAGTACAGCAGCTCTGTGGGTAACCGGCACCTTCCGTGACGTCCCAGACGCCGTAACGAACAACGCTGCAACCTCGACGCCGGAAAGCTACCGCCAGTTCTTCGTGGATCGATACAATGGTGGAAATAACAATATTTTCGCTGTGTACGGTTATTCCCCTGAGGATTTTGGCATCGGCGGAAAATACAATGCACTGAAAGTCGAGGAGGTTAAAAACAGTTATATCAACTCGATTAATTATGTAACAAAGAGCAAGGCCGACGGCGGACTTGGTCTTGGTGGCACAGTGAGCTCGCCAGGCAATACCGCCGCTGGCGACACCACCTTCACTGACACACTTACCCAGGTGAATTCCACCACGACATACGGTGAGCTCACCAATCTCGAGCCAGTACAGCGAAACTACTACACCGACAACAAGGGCGCGGACACTAAGGCTACCGTTTCCGCTATTGCCATCAACGACACCATGGGTGGCAGCACCAAGGGTGCCAATGAAAAGATCGACAACGATGACCGCAGTGCTGCTGATGCATATGTCAACCCAGCCATTGAATCCGCCAAGAAGGTTCTTGCCGACCAGACTAAGGACCAGACACTGATCGATACGCTCATCGGCAAGATCACCGCTGCACAGGGCAAGTACAACGCCAAGGACAGCGAGGCTATTGACGTTGCTAAGGCAATTGCAATTGCTAAGCT
This sequence comes from Corynebacterium sp., assembly GCA_030530875.1. Lineage (GTDB taxonomy): Bacteria > Actinomycetota > Actinomycetes > Mycobacteriales > Mycobacteriaceae > Corynebacterium. The sequence goes on along the minus strand of JAUMUD010000027.1, from coordinate 3,690 downwards.
CATGAACCGTGATGATCTCTCCCCAGCCCAGAAGGGTGATCTTGCTGACAAGATTGCTAGCGATGACACCAAGACCGGTGCTGACATCAAGAAGATCACCGATGACGCTGATGCTCTCAAGGGCCTCAACGCCAGCCTTGATAAGCTCAAGGGTTATCTGACCGATGAGCAGCTTGACTCCTATAAGAGCCAGCTCGTTGACGCTGATGCCGACGGCCGTGCTGCTATCGTCGCGGGTGCTGAGAATGTCGGTTATGCCATGGGCGCACCAAAGCCAGCCGATACTTCCGACTACAATGCCGTGAGGAAGGATTCTGACAAGACTGCAGCCGATGCTTACCTGACTGACAACAAGAAGCAGGAAATCAAGGCCGTCCTCGAAGGCCAGAGCACGGATGCAACCAAGATTAGCGACCTGATGAAGAAGCTTGTGGATGCTCAGGCTAAGTACCAGGCTGCCGACGGCACCGCCCTTGACATTGCCAAGGCAATTGCCATCACCCAGGTTCTTGGAGACAAGAACATTCCATTCGACTCCAAGAGCGACATTATCGACGCCATCAATGGTGGTAAGACCCCTGAGGATGTAGCCGGCGCTGCCGATAAGGTCACCAAGGCTCTCGAAGATGCCAAGAAGGATGCAATCAGCGAGATCAGCAAGCTCCCAGGTCTGACCGGCGACCAGAAGAAGAGCTATGAGGATGCCATCAATGGTGCTGGTTCCAAGGATGACGTCACTACCATCAAGGAAGGTGCACAGGGTGTCAGCGATGGCGCCAAGGATCCTAACAGCGATGGTGGCAAGAAGGATGCCAGCGACGTCGACAAGAAGGCTGCTGAGGACGCCATCCAGGGTCTTGACAACCTGACTCCTAAGGAGAAGGAAGACGCCATCGCCGATATCAAGAAGGACGAGACCAAGACCACCGGCCAGGTCGCTCAAATCGTCGTTGATAAGGTCAAGACCGACGCTGAGCGCGCCATTGATAAGCTCGACAACCTGACTGATGCTCAGAAGAAGTCCTACAAGGATCAGATTGGTGATGCCGCTAAGGAAGGCAACCTCCAGAAGATTGAGGACATCGTCCAGGGCGCTAAGAACGTCAACGGTGATCCTAAGGACTCCAATGCTAAGCCTCAGGATCCAGCCAAGGACAGCGACAAGACCGCTGGCGATAAGGCCATCGACGCTCTTGGTCTCCCAACCGACAAGGCTAAGGAGTTCAAGGACGAGTACGCTGGCAAGGATGCTAAGGCCATTGACGTAGCCAAGGCTGTTGGTAAGGCAACTGTCGAGGCCCTGCCTAACCTCTCCGACAAGGAGAAGAAGGACTACCAGGACCAGATCGACAAGGCAACCAATGGCGATGATGTCAAGAAGGTCCTCGACGAGGCCAAGGGTAAGTCCGAGGAGAATGGCAAGAAGCCAGAAACTGGTTCCCTGAACGATAGCCAGAAGGCTGCTGATAAGGTCATCGATGCCCTGACCGGTCTTACCGATGCTCAGAAGCAGTCTTATAAGGACAAGATTGCTGGTGAGACTGACCCATCCAAGCTTCTGCAGATTGTGAAGGAAGCAGCTGTTGATGCCATCAACAACTCCTCCCTCACTGATTCTCAGAAGCAGGACGCTAGGGACAAGATCAACAACGGTTCTTCCCCTGAGGACATCCAGAATGTGGTCAGCCAGTATACCGACCTTGATGCAGCTATCGCTCGTGCAAAGAAGCTGCTTGATGAGGCTGCTACTGTTCGTGCCGGTGAGAACTACACCAAGGCAAGTGACTCCCTGAAGAAGGCTTATGATGATGCCATCTCTGCACTTCAGGAGAAGTATGACAGCGCAGTGAAGAATGGCAAGGACGGCGACGTCAGTGCCGCTGACCTCACCGCATACTCCGACAAGGTTGAGGCCGCACGCGATGCGCTCACCCCAGCAGCCGGTAACAGCGGTTCTTCCCTCTCTTCCGGTCCTGCACTGATTGTCTGGATTCTCGGCCTGCTTGGTCTCGTTGGTGGCGTGCTCGGTTGGGGCTATGTCCACGACGCTGACTTCCGTGCAGTTGTCGATGGTGCTATCGCCAATGTCCAGCGCGCACTGGGTATCATCCGCTAAGGCTAGCGCCTAGTACCCTTTCGGCCCCCTCTTCGGAGGGGGTCTTTTTTGGCTCTTTTGTTAGCGCTGATTATTGATTAAAATAGTAGGGATAGTTCATTCACCAGAAAAAGGAAAATATGACTTTGCGCATTGCTGTGGTCGGTGCAGGCCCCGCTGGTATTTACGCGTCGGATATTCTGATGAAGTCCGACCATGACGTGCAGATTGACCTCTTTGACCGCATGCCAACCCCATTCGGTCTTATCCGCTACGGTGTGGCCCCGGATCACCCACGCATTAAGGGTATTGTGAGTTCCCTTCACCGCGTGCTTGACCACGAGGAGGTCCGCTTCCTTGGTAATGCAGGTGTGGGCCAGAAGGTCTCCGTGGAGGAGCTGCGCCCATATTATGACGCCATTATTTTTTCCACGGGTGCCACCGCAGACCGTGATTTGCAGATTCCTGGTATTGACCTTGAGGGTTCCCATGGCGCGGCAGAGTTCGTGGGTTTCTACGATGGTAATCCGGATTTCAAGCGCGAGTGGGATCTTTCCGCCGAGCAGGTAGCCGTGATTGGCGTGGGCAATGTGGGCCTGGACGTGGCCCGCGTGCTGGCCAAGACCGGCGAGGAGCTCCACGTCACTGAGATTCCAGATAATGTCTATGAGGTCCTCAAGACCAATAAGGCCAAGGAAGTCCATGTTTTCGGTCGTCGTGGCCCTGCCCAGGTCAAGTTCACCCCGCTTGAGCTCAAGGAGCTCGACCACTCCCCAACCATCGAGGTTGTGGTCAACCCTGAGGATATTGACTATGATGCGGCTTCCGAAGAGGCCCGCCGCGCATCAAAGAGCCAGGACCTGGTCTGCCAGACCCTCGAGCAGTACGCTATCCGCGAGCCAAAGGGCGCCCCACATAAGCTCTATATCCACCTCTTCGAGAGCCCGGTGGAGGTCCTGGGCGAGGATGGCAAGGTCGTTGGTCTTCGCACCGAGCGCACCCGCCTGACTGGTGATGGCAATGTTGAGGGCACCGGTAAGTTCACTGATTGGCCAGTCCAGGCCATCTACCGCGCGGTTGGCTATAAGTCTGATCCGGTCAATGGCGTGCCGTTCGACCCAGCCAAGAATGTCATTCCTAATGATGGTGGCCATGTGCTCACCGAGCCTAATGGTGAGATTGTCCCAGGTCTGTACACCACTGGTTGGATTAAGCGCGGCCCGGTTGGCCTGATTGGTAATACCAAGAGTGATGCCAAGGAGACCATCGAGATGCTGCTCGCCGACTATGATGCAGGCAAGCTCAGCCCAGCAAATGGTGAGGATGTGACCACTTTGCTTGAGGCTCAGGGCATTAATTACACCACCTGGGAGGGTTGGTACAAGCTCGACGCTGAGGAGAAGCGCCTCGGTGAAAATGAAGGTCGTGAGCGTAAGAAGATTGTTGAGTGGGAAGATATGGTGAAATATTCACACCACTAATTCTTAGCTTTTCGACGATTAAGGACCGGCTACCGCCGGTCCTTTTTTGCACTATCACTCTGCACCTGACCCCATTTTTTGGGGGTTAATTGTTAAGCTGCGATTTCTTGTAGT
>JAUMUD010000026.1 GCA_030530875.1 Corynebacterium sp. | reverse complement strand
ACTACAAGAAATCGCAGCTTAACAATTAACCCCCAAAAAATGGGGTCAGGTGCAGCGAATGGCGTGCTCCACTGCGTCAGCGCCACCATTGGTGAACAGGACCTTATTAATTCCCTCTGGGAGATGGGAGGTAATCTTCGCCGCAGCCTGGCTGCGCTTATCATTGGCGTGGGCCGGGGCGATGGTGCAGAGTTTTGCTGCCTGCTCCTGGATGGCGGCAACGACCTTCGGGTGCTGGTGGCCGATATTGGTGTACACCAGCTGGGAGGAAAAGTCGATATAGCGCTTGCCATCTGCATCAAAGAGGAAGGAACCCTCGGAATGATCAATGACCAGTGGGTCCAAGGAGCCCTGTGCTGACCAGGAGTGGAAGACGTGGGCGCGGTCAAGGTTGTAGGTATCACGACCATAAGCGGAGTTTGGAATGGGCATCAAAACCTCCTTCAATTCAATAGGCTAACAGGTAATAGATAATACAATAGACTTTTTTAGTCGGTCGGTCAACAGGTAATCTTAACAATCGCCACAGCCTGCGGTTGGTGTTTTTCGAAAGTTCGGCATCAGCCATGTGGGTGTAATTTACTGCCTCCTCAAAGCCCGATGCGCCCCTTGGGTAGAATGAATCTAAGAGCACATGAGCTAAGACAGAGTCCCAAAAAAGGAAGGATAGGAGGTCAGGGATGCACAGCCCGACTAAGGTGATCGTGCCTCCCATTAAGATCCAAGGGATTAAGACCAAGCTCATTCCCTTTATTCAATCGACCGTTGACTTCAGCGCTGATGGTGACTTCAGCGCTGAAGGCCGTTGGATTGAGCCCTTTCTCGGTTCCGGTGTAGTGGCCTTCAATATCGCTCCATCGCGCGCGATTCTTGCCGATAAGAATCAGCACCTTATCAACTTCTATCAGGGCATTCAGAATAAGACCATCACTCCAGTAACCGTACGGGAATTTTTGGAATTTCATGGTGCGAAGCTCGCCAAGAGTGGGCAGGATTACTATCTCCACATGCGTGAGGTCTTCAATGAGAACCATGACCCGATGCACTTTCTTTTCCTCAACCGCTCGGATTTCAATGGCGTGATTCGCTTTAATAAATCCGGCAAATTTAACGTGCCTTTTTGCCATAAGCCTGAGCGTTTCGCCAAGGCCTACGTAACTAAGATCTGCAATCAGGTTGGCGCCGTAGCAGCGGTCATGGAGGGCAAGGACTGGACCTTCCTCCACCAGGACTGGCAGGCGACAATGGCTATGGCCAACTCGCAAGACCATATCTATCTTGACCCGCCCTATATTGGCCGCGATACCTCCTATGTCGGCGAATGGCCCGAGGAGGAGGCTATCGCGCTGGCCGATGCAGCCCACCAAACCTCCGCCCGCGTGTGCCTCTCTCACTGGAAAGAGAATAAGTTCCGCCGCAATGAGCACCTATTCGACCACTGGGCTGATTTCCACTGGCATGAGCAGAGCCACTTCTACCACCTTGGCGCCAAGGAAAATAACCGCCACGCAATTGTGGAAGTCCTTGCGACGAATTACTAATCAGTCAACGCCGCCGCCCATTTATTTCTCGTTCATGCAAAAATTTCTCAGTCATCTTATTATGGTGATAATAGCCACAACAAAGTAGGGAATTTTACAGAAAACAGCTTATGACCTCGGGTTACTCAAACTCATCTGCTCGTGCAGCATTTTGACATGCGTTTCCAAAGAGCAATAGGATCAAAGTAATTGCACCCGATTGTTTCATGTTCGACGTTCTATTGAAAGGAACTGCTATGAACTATTCAGAAAAGATAAGGGACCCGTACCGGGTTATGACCGGTGCGATAGCCGTGTGGCTTGCATTTATGGCCTATCACCTCGTCAAGTTCTTCATGGTGAGTGATAGCCCAAGCTTCGGTCGGCTATTCCTGGCAGATTTGCTCCCATATACCGTGCTCATCGCTGTGATATATGGTGTGTATCTGCTAGCACTGCGGGCTAAGACGAAGCTGAGTTTCGTGGAACTCTTTAGTCGCTAATCCGCAGTGGAGACCGTCCCGGCTGGTAGGATTCTGTCCTACCAGCTTTTTTCGTGCCGGAATGTCTGGTCTAACGGATTTTCAGGAAGAAAAATAGCCCTTGACCACGGGTGACATGAATCGGCTATACATTATTGAATCATATTATGCGCGAAAATCCGAAAAATCCCGTGTGAGGCAATCTCACACGGGACCATAGATTAGTTGCGGATAATGCCCATGCTCATGAGCACTGCGATAACTGGAAGCAGGACGCCTGGCAGGCCCAGGGCCCAGAGCGGAATGTTATTAATATTGAATCCGCCATTGCCGGTGCCACCATTACCGCCACTGCCGGTGCCATTACCGCTATTGCCAGAACCGTTATTGCCGGAGTTACCGGTACCGGAGGCGTCGCTACCGCTATTGTCGGTGCCGGAATTACCAGAATTGCCGGAATTTCCAGTGGCGCCGGTATCGCGGTTCTGCGTGCGATTATCCTTGCTGGTATCGGCATCCCAGAGCTTGGTGCTGGTCAGTGCCTTCCATGCGGAGGCAATGGAGGACTCATTGGAGTCCATATCATTGACCACGGTACGCAGGGCGGTGACGGCCGAATCAAAGGCCGACTTATCCTCAGCAGTGCCATTGTAGTAGGCAGGGGCAATCATCACATCGCCAGCATGGTTGAGTGCCAGGCGGCCCTGCCCGCGGTAGTAGTCGAAATATGGCGCATTCACGCCACTAATCAGACCGTTAAGGGAGGTGACTGAATCAGCATTACCCTTGCGGGAATCAGCCGGCAGAGGGCTATTATCCGCATTGCCATTGGCAATATCATCACGCAGCGCGCTCTTAGCCACAGCCAAAGCATCCGAATCAGTGCTAATACGCAAAGCCTGATCCTGATAGCTAGCACGCTGAGAATCACTGAGGAAGCTCATGCGGTTGATATAGGATGCGAGGATCTGCGGGGTGGTGATGGACAGTGAGCTCAGGGCGCTGGTGGACAAAGCCGCACGCAGATTACGGAAAGTCGTGATGTAATACTTGTAGTCGGTCTCCTCATAGCGACCGAGGGTAGCGTTCACCGCATCCGTCAGGCGTGTATAGGCCGAATCATAGGCCGAACGTGCAGTCAAGCTTGCATTCTTATATGCGTTGCTATTCTTCACACGATCATAGGTGCCAAGCTCAGTTGAGAGCGCCGCATGATAATAATCAAAATACGGCTGGCGGGCAGCGGTGATTACAGAATCCAAAGAGCTCACAGTCTCAGTATTGGTGAGCTGCTTATCCGCAGGCACGGCAGAATTACCAGCAGTAATATCAGCATTCAGGGCAGTCTGAAGGATAGTAAGCAAATCCGACTCAGTGAGGGCCGAATCCACCTGGCCACGATAGAGCGAGCGCTGCGAGGTTGTCAGGAAGCTCATTCGGCGCAGCAGGGAATTAGTCTGCGAGCGCTTTTCATTGAGGGCATTATCCTCAATTGTCTTCTTGGCCTCGGTATAGGCATCAATCAATGGCTTCAGGGTAGCATCATCCGTGGCCGTGGAACTAACCAGGGCACTCAGGGCCGTATCATAGGCCTTTTGCTGATCCTCATCAGCGCCGGTATAAGCAGGGCTTTGCTTGAAGCTTTCGCCATTATTGGTGGCATATTCTTTCTGGTAGGTGTAATAGTCAAAATATGGCTTGAGCTTGGGATTATTCTCCGGGCTTGCCAGATCAAGACTGGTAATACTCTCCGCACCACTAAGCTGCTCTGCCTTTTCGACGGCAGCATAATCACCCAAACCAAGATTGCCCTGTGCAATATTCAGGCGACTAATTTCAGCCACCACAGCCAAAAGTTCGTCGGTATAGACAGTATTGCCAATCAATGTGCTTGCCGTATCACGCAAGGTTGGGGTCAGGTAGGTCATGCGTGCGAGCAAAGCCTTGGCAGCATCCTTCTGCTCGTCGGTGGCCTTTTCTATGTTGCTGTAAAGGCTATCGGTAAAAGCACTAAGAGCCTTTTGCGCGACCTGAACTCCCTGAACTGCCTCCTTGAGCTGGTCCTCAGCATTCACGGCAGCCATAGCGTCCTTGTCATTGAGCAAGGTGCGCAGCTTCTCAATTGCGTTGTCATAGGCTTGCTGATTGGCCAGTGGATTCAGCGTATATGGATAGTTCTGCTTATAGGTATCCGAATTCTGCACAAGGGTCGTGCCGGTATTCTTCCAGACACCCTGATAACCGCTATATGGCGCAGTCAGATAAGTATTGAGCGATGGGGAAGCAGTAGCTGCCAGCTTGTCGATATCCTCCTGGGATACCTTCGGGCTGACCTCTGGGTCCGTGCTCTGGTTACCCGCAGTGAGATTCTTTACCTCAAGGTCACGCACGATATTGAGCAGGTCAGTGGCATCTGTACCGGCAGTGAATTGATTGGTGAATTCCTCGTAAGCCTCGGCGCGGTCCTTGGCATCAACAAAGCTCATGCCCCGGATGATTTCAGTGGCCGTGCTATTAAGGGTGGTCCTGAAGGCCTGATAATATGTGAACCACGCGATGGACAGCGCATTATTAGCAAGGCGATAGTCAGTTTCGGTCGCCCCATCCTTGTTTAGCGCAGTCTTTGCGGCTTCAACAGCTTGGCTGAAGTTGGTGGTTGTCTCAGTAGGAAGCGTGAAATACCGACCAGTGAATGCCGACTCGGTCATATACTCTGTGTAGGATTTAACGCTCCCACTCAGACTATTCTTATTCACATCCATGTATTGTTCGGCCAGAGTTGTTGTCCTGGTCGAGTTATTTGGGCCCTCATAATTATAGGAGTAGCTTGCTACCTGATCGATCGACGTGAAGGCTCGAATGGTGTCATAGGCTGTGAATACACGCTTCGACTCTTTGATCTGTCCATTTTCATTGCCAGTCTGGACATTCAGAGCCATAGCTTCAGCGAGGTCCTTGGTAATGGCAGCGGTGGTTGTGTCCGCGTCGATTTTATCCTTGTAGGTTTGGTAGTTGTTGCTACCGCCCAAGTTAAGGAAGCTCATACGGCCCAGATATGCCAGAGCCCGGTCGCGAACCGACTTTATATCTTCTCCGCCAGGATTCGTACCTCCGCCAGGGTTCTGGCCTCCACCAGAGGTATTCTCGGCCTTGGTAATGGCCTCGGCCACGGAGCTGGCGGTAGAGGTTAGATCGGAAACCTTGCTTGAGCTGTTGATATTGTTAATGTTCAGCTCGAGTACAGTCTTAGTTTGGGGATCGACAGAATCCGGGATGGAATCCTGCAGAATCTTCTTGACTGTATCTGGTGCAGTGAGGCCCGTGGTAGAGGCACTGCCATCGCGTACATTAGCGGCGCGGTAGAAGTCAGCCATGGCCTTGGTGAGTTCAGTGGTATTGGTTTGCTCAGTACCGTTTAGAACCTTATCGGTATAAGCATCAAAACCGCTGGTGATTGCGTCAACGAGTTGCTTAGCGGTGACATCATTCGCAGGTTTTGGGTTGAGGGAGCTGATATTATCGCCCAGATAGTGATCGAAGCTGGTGCGAAGAGCATTGATAGCACGCTCACCAGAAAGGGACAAGGTGCGGGCAGTGGTGCCACCAGAACCATTGGACTTATTTGTGGTGATCGACAGCGTATCGCCCTTCTTGAAGGAGCTATCGTAGAAGGTCAGCGAAAAACCAGAGACATGGTTGAAGCAGAAAATATTAGAGGAATCATCGGAGGTATCCGAGGAACCATCATCACAGGTGCCATCCGCATTGGCCAGACGGGTAATGGCACCAGGTAGATTAAAGTCAAAGGAGGGGTTGCCGGTCATATCGTGGATGCCAGCATAATAATCAGTGCTAGTGCCGCCGGGCAGCTGGTAGCGAATAGTTGGTGCTGAGGCTGTTGTATGGAAATGGATACCCTGCAAATCCACGGTCTTAGTGTGGTCGCTTGGGTCGACAAAAGCTGTGGGATCGGTCAGGGTATACAGAACCGAGAAGCCCGTGGACGTATCCCAGTTCAGCTGAATGCCAATATTAGAGGTGCTGACATTCGTAGCATTAATGTCATTCTCATCCGCGCCATAGTTGGTGCCGGCACTGTAGTCAGGATATAGATACTCGTTCTTCGACCAGCTAGCGGTGTCCTTGGCTAGTTGTGGATCGGTGCTCGTCGTGGTCGTAGCGGCAAAAGCCGCAGCGGTGAACGGGCTAGCATGCAGGGCAGTGGGGGCAATAAGCGGGCTAGCGGTGGTGATAGCGGCGAGCGTCGATACGGCAAAACGGCCATGGCGGCGCTGGACGCGGTGCCGGCCAGGGCGACCGGACTGGGCCCTTCCTTGAGCGCGCATTACAGATCCTCACTTCCCAATGCGTGTCATTCCCTTAAGAGAAGACAGAATAATCTCTCATAATTATATTAGAAAACCCAGGGGCGCAAAAATTGCGAAAATTTTTTAAAAAAATTTGAAGTTGAGTGGAATAGACTCAACTTTGATGCGTTGTATAGGATAGAGCTTGAGTCGGGATGACTCAACTAGGAAAGGAATTGATTAATTATGACGAACTTTAATCCAACAACGAAGACCAATGAGGTGGTGCAGAGCGCACTGCAAAGGGCATCGGCCCTTGGTAACCCGGAGATTGCGCCGGGCCACATTCTTGAGGCTTTGCTAGCCCAGGAGGATAGTATTGCCAAGCCAGTGCTTGAGGCACTGGGCATTAACCCGGCAGAAATTTTGAAAAAAGCCACGGAGATTGTGGAGGGTTACCCAAAGGCAAGCGGCAATCTGAGCAATCCAAACTTTAACCGTGAGGCACTCAATGCCATTACCCGCGCCACCGAATTGGCCGGCGAGCTTGGTGATACTTATGTATCCACCGAGGTTTTGCTTGCTTCCCTGGCCGAGTGTCAGGAGAAAGCCGGTGAGCTGCTGCGCAATGCCGGTGCCACCAATAGTGCCCTCAAGGACGCCTTTAAGAGCGTGCGTGGTAGCCGCACAGTGACCACCGAGGATCCTGAGGCCCAATTCCAGGCCTTGGAGAAGTACTCCACGGATCTGACTAAGCGCGCCCGCGAGGGCAAGATTGACCCCGTGATTGGCCGCGATGAAGAGATTCGCCGCGTGGTTCAGGTTCTTAGCCGCCGCACCAAGAATAACCCAGTGCTTATTGGTGAGCCTGGTGTTGGTAAGACCGCTATTGTGGAGGGTCTCGCCCGCCGTATTGTTGCCGGGGATGTGCCAGAGTCCTTGAAGGGTAAGACCCTGATTAGCCTGGATCTTGGTTCCATGGTGGCTGGTGCCAAGTACCGTGGTGAGTTCGAAGAGCGCTTGAAGGCTGTTCTTGATGAAATCAAGGAGGCCGATGGCCAGATCATCACCTTCATTGATGAGATTCACACCATTGTCGGTGCCGGTGCCACAGGTGAGTCCGCCATGGATGCGGGCAATATGATTAAGCCACTGCTTGCCCGTGGTGAGCTGCGCTTGGTCGGTGCCACCACTTTGGAGGAATACCGTAAGTATATTGAGAAGGATGCTGCCCTTGAGCGCCGCTTCCAGCAGGTCTATGTTGGTGAGCCAAGTGTAGAGGATGCCATTGGTATTCTTCGAGGTCTCAAGGAACGCTATGAGGTCCACCATGGTGTGCGCATTCAGGACTCCGCGCTGGTAGCAGCAGCGACCTTGTCCGATCGCTATATCACCAGCCGCTTCCTGCCAGATAAGGCCATTGACTTGGTCGATGAGGCCGCATCGCGCCTGCGCATGGAGATTGACTCCAGCCCACAGGAAATTGATGCACTTTCCCGCCAGGTCCGCCGCCTTGAAATTGAGGAAATGGCCTTGGAGAAGGAGACCGATGCTGCGTCTAAGGATCGTCTCGCACACCTGCGTGAAGAGCTAGCCGATGCCCGCGAAACGCTCAATGAGCTCACCGCCCGCTGGCAGAATGAGAAGCAGAGCATCGACCACCTTCGTGATTTGAAGGCGGAGTTGGATGAGCTGCGCATTGAGTCCGATAAGGCCGAGCGCGAGGGTGATTATGGCCGCGTAGCCGAGCTGCGCTATGGCCGTATCCCTGAGTTGGAAAAGGAGATTGAGGCAGCTGCCGATAAGGAGTCTTCCTCCAATGCTCTGCTCGAGGAGGAAGTCACCCCAGACACCATCGCCGAGGTTGTTTCTGCCTGGACTGGTATTCCAGCTGGCAAGATGATGCAGGGTGAGACCGAGAAGCTCCTGGATATGGAGAACATCCTGGCTAATCGCGTGGTTGGTCAGAAGGATGCTGTGGTGGCTGTCTCCGATGCGGTGCGTCGTGCGCGTGCTGGTGTGGCTGATCCGAATCGCCCAACCGGCAGCTTCCTCTTCCTTGGCCCAACTGGTGTGGGTAAGACCGAGCTTGCTAAGGGCTTGGCCGAGTTCCTCTTCGATGATGAGCGCGCCATGGTCCGCATCGACATGTCCGAGTACGGTGAGAAGCACGCCGTTGCCCGCCTCGTCGGTGCCCCTCCAGGATATGTTGGCTACGATCAGGGTGGTCAGCTCACAGAGGCTGTCCGCCGTCGCCCATATACTGTTGTGCTTTTCGACGAGGTCGAAAAGGCCCACCCTGATGTCTTCGACATTCTCCTCCAGGTCCTTGACGAGGGTCGCCTGACCGATGGCCAGGGTCGTACCGTGGACTTCCGCAATACGATTCTGATCCTCACCTCTAACCTGGGTGCGGGCGGTACCCGCGAGCAGATGATGGATGCTGTCAAGCATGCCTTCAAGCCTGAGTTCGTCAACCGACTTGATGATGTCATCATCTTCGAGCCACTCTCTGCTGAGCAGCTCACCGGCATTGTCGATATTCAGCTGCGTGGTCTTTCTGACCGTCTTGCCTCCAGGCGCCTTGTTCTCGAGGTTTCCGATGAGGCCAAGTCCTGGCTTGCCGAGCGCGGCTACGACCCAGCCTATGGCGCCCGCCCATTGCGTCGCCTCATCCAGCAGGCCATTGGCGACCAGCTCGCCAAGAAGCTCCTGGCCGGCGACATCCGCGATGGCGACACTGTCAGCGTGACCCTGGACAGCCCAGAGTCCGAAGCCCTGACGATTATTAAGAAATAATCGTCAGGGGTAATCGACAGAAGCAGTTTTTCAAAAAAATTCCGGAAGGTAGAAATACCCTCCGGAATTTTTTATTTTATGATTCGCCTGGATCTAATTTATGGGGAATCCTAGTTGCCGGCCAAGTGCATCGCGAAAAGCGCAAGGCCGAAGACTGCATAGAGGCAATTGAGAATGCCAAGCAGAATATGGGCGATTTTCTTTTGCTTGTTCAGGATGAGAATGACGAGGCTCACCACGCCGCCAAAGGCCATTGCAGCCGCGTAGCCGAAAATGAGATTTGCGGCAGCCTCACCCATGGCGAAATCAGTGAACATTCGCAGCAGGATCAGGGTCCACGGAAGCACGGCAAAGGCGCCGAGGACAGCAAGGGAAATAGCATTCTTTGCCGAGTTAACGGCAGGAGTACGAGCAGTCATGATGTGATCTTCTCCAATCGTGGGAAAGCGGCAACAGTGCCGAGCAGAATAACGGTCAAGTTCAAAAGGACAAAGAAGAGGGTGGCAGCAAAACTCATACCAGCCGGGTCAAGTAGATGATTACCCACAGCGGCCTGCGCATAAGGGAAAATGCGCGCCAGTGGTTCACTCATCAGGCTAAAAGCAAAGCCCATAAACACCAGGCCAATACCAATGCCGACCTGAGTCGGATAGGAGGGGAGCAGCAGCCCAAGATAGAGTTGCAGGGCAGCAATTCCCATGGCCCCCACCACCCCGGCCAGGCACCACAGAGTCATGGTCGGAATCATATGGAAATCCAACGGGAAGCGCAGCACCGCAGCCGCCACAATATTGCCAATGAGGAAAGTGAACTGGCAGTACAGGCAGAACTGCAGGGCTTTGACCAGCTTGGCCACAAGAGTCTGCTTGGTGGCATCATAGGTGGCCAGCCGCATCCAGTTGCGGTTCTGATTATCCAAGGTGGTGAGCATGCCACAATAGAGCACCAGAATAAAAGGGAAAAAGAGCGTCGACCAGGTCATGGAAGACTGCGACCAGACCACAGTCCAGGTCGTGCCCGCAGCACGCAGCTCATCCGCATGCTGAAGGAAGTTCGCAACCCCATTAAAGAGACCAAGCGCCACAAATACAGGCACAATCCCATGAAAGAGCCGGCTGCGAAGAATCTTACGGTTTTCAACAGTAAGCATGGTAGTCACAATATTCACCTACTTCAGAGCGATTTTTTCAAACAGTCGGGAACATACGCCGGCAGCAACAACGCCGACCACAAGGACAAAGAGGAGACGAACCTCCATATGGGCTTGGTAATTCAACCCCGCAAAACTGCCACCACTAAAGGCCGGCAGCACCGGAGCAAGCAGCGTAAAGTACTGCCACGGAATGAACCAACAAATCCAATTCGGAATAACACCGGCAATGGCGCCAAGAATGCCACCGGCACCACCAACCAGCAACGCAATCTGCTGTTTTTCAAAAGCCAGCGCCAGGAATAGCTGAATCGCCGTAACCGCAAAACCAGCCAGCACACTGCCCACAAATTGCAAAAGCAGAACCTTCGTATCCAGCTCAACCACCAGGGCCTTTGCCAGAAGCACAATGATGCACACCGGGCCCGCCGAGAGAATCAGATTGATAATGCTCAGCGGGATCATCTTCGCCCAGAACATCTGCGCCGGGCTAATCCGCGTGGAAAAGAAGAGCTTAAAGGTATTCGCATCATGTTCCATGCTGGCCAGCCGCGAGGCAAAAACAGTCAGGAAGATTGGCATCAAGAGACTGTGGACCTGCGGAATATTGGTCATGAGTAGGCCCATGGAGTGATAGGCCTGAAGATGGTCCATCTCCCAATAGCGAATAGAGAGTGCGGCAATCCACAGACTCTCCAGACCGAGCAGAACCACAAGGGTCAGCAGCATTCGCAGCCGCAGCGCCTTCCGAATTTCAAAAAATAGCAAGGTGCCCATGATTCTCACCGGATTCCATCAGTCGTGAGCCGCAGGAAGACCGCCTCAAGGGATTCCTGGAGTAGCTCCGCGCGGCATAGTTCAATGCCTGGTTCATTAACTAGTCGACGAATCAGCACCGCTACTTGCTCATCTTCCAGTACTGGAAGAAGAATGCGGCCCTGATCATCGACACGGGTGCGCAGTCCGTACTCATTGGCAAGAACCTGCTGAGCCAAAGCGCAGTTATTAACGCGCAGACCAAGATGCGCCTCCGCATTAAGTCCTGCGAGGCTGCCCTGATAGACCAGCTTGCCCTGGTTAATAATGCCAACCGTATCGGCCATTTGCTCAACCTCAGAGAGGATATGGCTAGAGACCATCACTGTCGTATTAAACATGGAGGGCAGCGAACAAATCAGGTCACGCATCTCATGCATACCGGCCGGGTCCAGACCATTGGTCGGCTCATCGAGAATCAGCAGACGCGGGCGCCCAACCAGGGCCATCGCCAAACCAAGACGCTGCCGCATACCCAGCGAATAGGCCTTGGCCTTGCGGTCCTGGGATTCCTTCAGGCCCACCACATTGATGATATTGTCCACATCGGCACGGTTGGTTTTCTTAATCCTTGCGACGAGATCCAAATTCGCCCGTCCGCTCAAGTGACCGTAATAGGATGGTTGCTCAATCAGGGAGCCAATATGTGGCAGCGCTGTTTTACGGTTAAAGGGCTGGCCAAAAATCTCCATATCGCCCGCTGTTGGTTGTGTGAGACCCAAAAGCATGCGCATGGTCGTGGTTTTGCCCGCACCATTGCGGCCAAGAAAGCCGTAGACACTGCCCTCAGGGACAGCAAGGTCCAGCGTGTCGACAACATTGAATTCGCCATAAGATTTAGTCAGATCTTTGGTCTTAACTACGGTGGCCATGATTACCTCGATTCGGGATAGTGGAAGAAGAATAAAGACTAGGGTTTAGGTTTTTGGGAAAGTCGAGAGTAAAACGTATTTACAGTATACTTTACGTTTTCTCAAAATGCAAAACTTTTCTTGCAACCTTTCGACTCCGTTGACCTGGGGTTTTGGTGGCTTCTTGATAACATTTTTATAACTCTTTCTCTTCGGGGTCGATAAAATTTCTGTAGTTTGGCAAATTTAGTAGCTCCTTGTGGGTGCCAATAGCGATAGTTGGGGAACCAGATTCAAGAAAAATCATCCGGTCGGCCCAAGTGAGGATGTCGAGATTATGGCTGACGGCCACAATGGTTCGGTCGGAATAGACCGAAGAGCCAAAAATACGTCTATAAAGGGTATTTCGCGTGCGGTCATCAAGGCGATTAAGTGCCTCGTCCCAGCACATGAGCGTTTTTCCACGCAATAGGGAACGGGCGATAAGTAATCGCTGTGCTTGGCCAGAGGAAAAATTCGTACCCCGCTCCAGAACGGTCGAGTTTAACCCCTTTGGGAGAGCAGCAATCACCGTGTCCATATCTACTGCATGGAGTGCTTGCCAAATTTCTGCCTCGGTTGTGTGCTCATCAACTGTGAGATTTTCAAAGATACTTCCCTGACGTAATGTCATTTCCGGAAGAACTACACCAATATCCGAGCGTTGGAATCGCGGCGAATAGAGGAGCTCACCTTGATGAGCATAGGTGTTGAGCACGGTATACAGCAGAGTTGTCTTGCCAGATCCAGAGGCGCCCACCACGGCAATTTTTTCGCCCTGTCGGATTTTGAGCTCCTCGAGGCTAAACACCGGAGGCAGACCGGGATAGCCGAATTCCAGATTTTGTGCCTGTATCAGCACTTGTGGAGCCAAGCTATCATCATGCCGATCTTCCGGCTGCTGGCGGTTTTCTTCGCTAAGACCCTCCAAGCGGGTCTCATATACGCGGGCTTTGGAAATTGCCGTAAGCAGGCCCTGGAAGGAGTTTATTGAATTTGCCAGCATTGCGCCAATAGCCTGGAAAAATACGACATCGGCAATGCTAGCTTTATCCGCAGTGAAATTTTTAAAAGCGAAGATCGCTGTAGCAAGGACTATCGCCATATAGTAAATATTGCGCACGAGTGTGGAAATATTTTGGGCATGGAGTGTACCAATAAAGCTCGTACACAGTTGCGCGCTTTCTTCCTTCCAGCGCTGCTCAATCTTCTGTTCTTCACGCAGAACCTTGGTTTCGGAAATATTGCTAAGGTCACTCTGGGCAATACCACTGAAGTCAACGTAGTAGTGCATGTAGCTTGCGGTCGCCAGCTGCTCCTTGCGTATGGTGTAGGAACTCACAAGGATATAAATGACAGAAATTCCAAGCAAGGAAAGTGCGAGCAATGGGCTTACAAAGAAGATATAAATGCTGAGCACAAGTGCCGTTGCCGAACCAATGAGCGCAGGCAATGCCGAACTCAGATAGATATCGCGCAGACCGCTGCGAATATTTATCAGCTCAAGGAGCCCACCTACTGTAAACCCGCGGAAGAAGGGCAGATTCTTGTGCAGCAGAGAACTAAAGAGACGGTGGGAAAAATTTTTCTCAAAACTGCGCGCCAGTCCAGCCTGCGCCTTTGAACTGCTAAACAGAGTAAGAACGTGGAGAAATAACAGGAAGAAAACTGCGGCAAGCAGTATGGTTGGTGCTTCGCTTAATACCTGTAGATTCTGCAGGTACCAGGCCAGGAGCAGAGATGCGCCCTGGCCTATCAGCAGCGAAAAGATGAGCAAGCCAGTATGCCTGCGGGAGAAGGCCCGAAGACCATCCGGGAGCTGAATCTTCTTGGGACTCTGATAGGTACCAGTGTTCTCAATCTGAATCCATACACCGCTGAACCCATTTCGAAATTCTTCGTGACCGAGCTTCAGCTTGCCCAGTGCGGGATCATAAACCGACACAGACCTGCCGCTCATCTTGCCCACCACCACGAAGTGCTGGTTTTGCCAAAATGCGATTAGTGGCTCAGAAAAGGTACGTGGGGCTGCAAGAAAGGTATTCTCATGGTCCGCAAAACCACGAACTCTGAAACCATAGTTCTGCCCCAAGGCTTGAATATCACTCAGCGATAGCCCATCTGCCTGCGGCGTTACCTCATTGAGTAGCCTCGTCGGTGATAAGTTCACACCCTGCTCAGACATGATCATCGCGAGGCAAGCGAGCAAACAGTCCTGCTCTGAATTTTGCATTATGAGCTTCATTTTCACCACCTCGGCCATAAGAATGGAGAACGAACTGGGGGAGAGGCCTCAAGAAGCACCGCAGCATGGAGGATTCCACTAAGTCCTGCCATTGGACTAAGGGAGGGGATACCTGTGCCGAGACCACAATTCCACCCTTGGGCCTGTGCATGCTTGAATACTTCTTTTTCAAAATTTCTAAAACTGCGAGCTGGATATACCTGCTTCAATGCAAGGAGGTTACCCATGGAGCCATGGCAGAGAGAATCGCTGGTTGGTATTCTGCCAATCTCGATGATGCCATTCGCAGCTATGTCACGTTCCCTGATAATTTCACCGGCGGTGTGAGCATCGAAAAGCCCATACCTTTCATCGAGCTCGACCCAATGAGCACGAGCGAGCATGATGCCGGTCAATCCATGACACCAATGGGCACTTGGGCTTAAAGCCTCTGTGCGGGTATCCACCCATAAGCCATTGTTGATGAAGAGTTTTTCAAAATTCCATGCAGCCAGCCAGCCCTCGAAAAAGCGAGGCTCCCGCGTAATCACATAGGCATTGAGCAATGCACTTGCATGACCCGACGGCCCGTGGGCAAAACTTGCATTATCGCCAGCCATGACCTTTTTAGCCCGCCATTTTTCCATGTGAGCAGCGAGAATAGAATCGCCAAGCCTCGTGATAATTGGTGCATCGGCAACCTGGTTACGTGGATCGCCAAGGGCAAGTAGCACACCCGCCGCGCCAGCCATGACGTCCAAGCCACGGAAGGATGCGGATTGCTTGGCCAGTGCATCGAAAAAATTCTCAATACGTGGAGCGATCAACTTTTCCTTCTCAAGGACAAGGCCGGCCGATTTCAGAAAACTCAGGAGGCCTAAGGCTCCGCTGTAATAAGAAAACTCTGTTTCCTCTCGGAGCTGATACTTGTCGTAGTACTGCAGGCCGGAGGAAAATAGCCGTGAAAGCAGTGCTTCGACTCCTGCGTATTCCTGGCAATCAATCAATGCGAGACCCATGCCAGCCAGCCCACCGTAGAGAGACTCATCCAGCGGCGAAAGCTGTAGCTGATCACGGTCATTGACCATCAGACTCAGCCAGTTGACACTGTTATCACTCGGCACAAAATACTGCTTTTCATCAAGAGAAGCGATTATCTCTTTTACCGTCACGGTACGATGAGTTTGTTCGCTTTGCAGACTGGTGCCATCTGACTCAAAAGCGAATCTGATGAGCGCACATTGCCGGTCGCAGTCATCCTCACCAAATTGTGTGATTCGCTGTTGATAATATTGTTGCGGGCTTTGGTTGAGCGTATCGACGAGATTGCCTGCAGTATCAAAGACCCGACCGGTGTGGTACTCCACCTCAAAGAGGGGAATCTCGCCTTCCAAAAGGGCCTCAAGCTCAGCCTTCATGACCCTTGGAGGACTGTCGCTCGATTCTTCGAGGAGTTGTGCAATTACTTCTTTATAGTTTGAGCTAAATCTGATGGACGAGGCGTAGTCCCGAATTGCAGCATAATCCGCAGTCTTTCGGTACAGTGTCCTCAAGCGAAGGTCGCTTGGCAGCGCCTCGAGAAAGTCCCCAACAAGTTTATGTGCGGTGTCATAGGTGTCGATGAAACCCTGCTGTATTTCTGAAATGTAGTTCTCCGCGTGGAATACTTCCTCTTCGCCTTCCTCGTTAACTTGGAAGAGGAGATGTGCAGTGTCAGTCCTTTCGACTATCTGCCGTGCATAATGCATGGTGTCGTACCCGATATTGACCGGGACACGGTGTTCTGAAACATAGAATCCTCGACCCAACCCTGAAATATCACCGCCGTAAATATCACTACCGACATTCACTGGCAAGAGGGCAGTGGAGAGGACTGAATGCTGGATAATGTCGTTGACGAGGATGGTTGCTTGTGGAACCCCGGTCATGAAGTGAGGATGAATGCCCAAGAGGGTTTCAGTATCAATGACTTTGAGGCCGTAGGCCGTGGGCATAATATTTTCGTGATGGGCATCCGAAAGGCCAAGAACATACGCAATAGCGAGGAGCGTACCAATATTGTGGTATGCTTCATTCGCGCTAAGGTTGTGGCTTAGTGGCTGTCGTGTGACATGCTCTACCCAGGAATAAGTTTTCTTATCGAGCACCCGTGGGGTAATGCTGGGAAGAGTAGTGCCGCTTCCGCAGGTTGCGGCTTGGAAGAAAGTTTCAAGGAGGCTATCGGTGGCCGCGCTGCGCCATTTGATATGCAGCAGACGACCGGAAGTAAATTCAAGCTGACTACTGGTACGGCGGTTGTGCAGGTCACCAGTTGGTCGAATGCTGACTAGCGCATCCTGGGCATCCAGCAAGCCCGCCTGGATCAGCTCTCGACGGTCGCTTTCAAGGTGGCTGGTTATATCAGCTACCATCTGATTGAGACCGGCAAGATACTTTTCCAAGCGAGCTACACTGAATGGAAACCGCGACTTAAGCATGTTGATGCTATTTGCGATTTCGGTGCTGCTGTGGTTAAAGTAATTGAAGCGGTCCACTGGTGTATCGCCGCGGAGGTAGCCTTCGATGCGTCCCTCGTTAAGTAGATACACCATGGGACTGCTGATTATGTCCAAAGCCTTCGACATGACAATTGCTTCCGGCACCAAGTCACGACTAGCCGCGTTGAGAGGAGTGAGCAGCTGGTCAAGGACATTGGCGAACGGGATAACCGTCGTCGAATCTTGGTAAACATTAATCATTTCAATCACCTTTACGGATTACTTGCAGCAGGTGAGGAACCACTGAGCAGTGTTCATGTGGCACTCATGGGAGAGGGTGAGGAATACACCCCTGGCGCCGATGACAGTTTTCATCTCGTCCTCGTTGAGTTCCGCGAGGGCCTGGAGCGCTTCGTTGTTGTACTTCATGGTTGTTCACCTCCTTTCGGGGCTATTGATCGGTTTAGCCGGTTGGCTTAATTCGAAGTCTATGTGAAGCTCCAAAGAGATAGCAACCTTAAAAACGCAAGGAAAAGCCCTTTGCATAGAAACCTTAAGGAATGAGGTTCGCCTAAAAGGGTATGTGACCTAGATTGATAGGTTAACCCTTCCGTTAAAAATCTCTAAAAAATTATTTTTGTTGCATAGACTGTTTGGCGTAGAAAAATATTGAGGTTAATTAATTTTCAATCCAGGAAAATCTGCAAATTTTTTCCACTTACATCGCTCTATTAACCCCCTGACCTGCAAAGAAGGGCTCGGAACGGGGAAATCTCGCTGTAGTCGGGCCTTTTTTGATGTTAATGATGTACTGACACTAGGTGCATCAGCTTCCAAACCTTATGACCTGCACAGTTGCTAGTCTGTTGCGTGCTGCGTGTTGCGTAAATCCGTTGCATTAATTTCTTTCGGTAGCGTGCGACCCCTGCTCTCAATTTGTCTGTTTAGAAACATGCGACGGAAAGTCTAAAAGAACGTACAATGCTCCGAAAAACAACTAGAATGGAAATTTATTTTATGCTCCAGGACGCTTCGTGACGCATGCGTGCTTGTGACCTGGCATTTTGCCTTTGATTTTATAGGTCATTCTTAATATTTCTGCGCTGGAGTTATCTGTGGCAGTTTCGGATATGGCATTGAGTCGATAGCGCGCACAGTTTTTGGTTTTCTGAATACGAACTCGGAATTTTCTATCGCCTGATATTTATTCTCAATTTCTGGTTCTTAGGCGCGCATCCGCCCAGATCAGCCGCGTCTTCACCAGCTAGTGCGCTCCGGCGGAGTGTTATCCCCATAATTCTGCGCCCTGGCGGGTACGCTCAACAGTGATGATTATTCTAGCTTCAGTCCTTGCTATTCTGTGCCTTGTGATCGCAGTTTTCCTTCTGCGATTGGATACGGCTCGCCGCGCCCAGGCCCCAGTGGAGCCTGAGGTACAGCAGGAGAGCCACGAGGACACGATCGTCATTCAGCCCTCGCACACCTGCGATCCTGTTCCGGTGCAGGTGGATGTCGACGTCGAAGAAGACTTCGCCGCCATTCCAGAGGTTGAAAATTTCGAAAATTTCGAGCCGGAACCAGAACCAGAACCTGAGCCAGAGCCCGAGCCACAACCGGCACCTGAGCCGGCGCAGGAACCTGAGCCCGAGCCTGAGCCAGAGCCAGAACCCGCACCGGATTTTTCAAAAAAGCACCGTGCTCCTAGTGCGCTGAACGCACTGCCGGGTATGGCCAAGAGGCGCCGCAAGGCCTGGGCAGAATCTGAAGGATTCGAATATTCCAAAGAAGACCCCGACCTCATGGACGAGTGGCTCTTTGGCCCAGCTGCCAGCGGCGCACCAATTCAAAATGTGGTTGCCGGCACGGCCGAGGACTATGAAATGTTCATCGCCGATGTCAATAACACCACGCTGATGGCCATGCGCCGCGCCACCCCATCCGGCGAGGTTGTGCGACTAAGCAAGCTGGAGTCCGAATTTGGCCTGCCACTAATTACCAATGGCACCGTGGGCCCATATATTTACAGCAGTACTGACTCCTTTGCCGCCATGGAACTGGTGCGTAGCGATGAGCGTCTTGCCCATGTCCTGGAGCTTATGCCGGAAACTGTTACTGAATTTTGGGCCGAGGGTGGCTGGGTGCTCGCCGCCTTTGAGCCAAAGAGCGGCCCGGAGGCCTGGGAAGCAACCTGGCAGCCACTGGCTATTTTCGCCGATATTGCGCATATCCTGCCCGCACGCGCCCCGCGCCGCGTGGAGCAGCCGCTGGAAACCCGCCCAATGCCGGAACCAATGCGCGTGCCGGAAACCGAGGCCCCACCAAGTTTTGAAACTGACACCAGCCACCCACCAATCATCCGTGGCAATGTCGAATTCCCAACCCGCGCCCAGGGCATCAACCTTGGTGAAAATACCGAAGACCTGCTCAATAATGACCTCGGTGGGGATATGGTTGATTCCATCGCCGAGGATCTTGACCAAAGCCGTGGTGATGACGCCGAAGGCACACGCATTCTTCGCCCAAAGAATGAAGAGTCCACGATCTTCGACGATGTGGAGCCACAGCCTTTGAAGGCCCCGGCACCACAGCCCGGTGTGGTCGACCTGAATGAAATTCGGAAAAATTCCGAAACAGACTAAAATTATGATGTCTCATTCAAAAGCCTAAAAAATGGAGGAAAAATGGCGAGCGATCGCGAGCGTCTTGCAGAACTGGTTAAGGAACTGGCCGTTGTTCACGGCAAGGTGATTCTGAGCTCCGGTAAGGAAGCTGATTACTATGTGGACCTTCGTCGTGCCACCCTGCACCATGAGGCCAGCCGTCTGATTGGCAAGCTGCTGCGTGAACTCACCGCTGACTGGGACTATGTCTCCGTTGGTGGCCTCACCCTGGGCGCTGACCCAGTGGCCGATTCCATCATGCATGCTGAGGGTCGTCCAATTGACGCCTTCGTTGTGCGCAAGGAAGCTAAGAAGCACGGCATGCAGCGCCGTATCGAGGGTCCAGACATCACCGGCAAGCGCGTGCTCGTTGTGGAGGACACCACCACTACCGGTAACTCCCCACTGACCGCTGTGGCTGCCTGCCGTGAGGCCGGTGCCGAGGTTGTTGGCGTAGCCACCGTGGTTGACCGTGCCACCGGTGCTGCTGATGTGATTGCTGCCGAGGGCCTTGAGTACCGCTATGTGCTCGGCCTTGAGGACCTCGGCCTTGCTTAATTCGAATAAGCAGAACTTTGTCGGCCTCGGGGCCGATGCCGGTTTGTCGCCAGACAAACCTGGGCCGACGGAGTGGTTCCCGCACCCTATTGGTGTGGGGCCTTGGGCCGAGGAACATCCGGGTGAGCCCCTACCCGAAGGGGAGCAGTGGGACCTGGAGCTTTTGGAAAATGGCGATACTCGTAATGTCATTGACCGCTACCGCTATTGGACCCGCGAGGCCATTGTGGCCGATATTGATACGCGCCGCCATAGCCTGCACATTGCCATTGAGAATTTCACCAATGATTCCAATATCGGCACCGTGGTGCGCACGGCCAATGCCTTTGCGGTAGACACCGTCCATATTGTTGGGCGTCGCCGCTGGAATCGCCGCGGTGCCATGGTCACTGACCGCTATCAGCATTTGATGCACCACGATACAGTCGCAGAGGTTGTGGCCTGGGCTAAGGAGCATGGGCTTACTGTGGTAGCCATTGATAACACGCCAGGCTGTGTGCCATTGGAGCGCACGGAACTGCCGGAGCGCTGCCTTTTGCTCTTTGGCCAAGAGGGTCCAGGTGTGAGCCCTGAAGCCCAACAGGAAGCCCGCATGACCTGCTCCATTGCACAGTTTGGTTCCACACGATCCATTAATGCTGGCGTGGCCGCCGGTATTGCCATGCACACCTGGATTAGGCAGCATGCAGATCTCTCCAAATCTGTGTAGCCACAGGTGCTATCATATTCATTGTGAGTAGATGGCAGCGCCGAGCTGAACGCGCTGAAATTGCGATTAATGAACGCCATGGTCACTCAGTTTGGGGTGTACCGGGCACAAATCTTGCTGTCATCAGTTGGCCACCAGTGTCCAAGGACGAGGCTTTTGTCCGCTGGCAGTACTGGTGGCAAAGCCAGTATGTGGAATGTCTTTCTGATGCTCTGAGCCGGGAAGCAAATCCAGAGCGCGCGAAAATTCTGAAAAAGACCCTGCGGGGTCTTCGCGTGCGATCCATCCGTGGCCTGCAACACCACAAGGGACTCGATGACCGGGCCTGGATGGCCCTGGCCTTGCAGCGCGCTGCTAGCTTGCCGGGCGGGGAAAAGGCCGAGGCGCAGGCGCTCATGGAAACTGTCATTGCCGCTACCGATGAAAAACTTGGCCTCATTCCATGGCGTAATAACGAGGTCTTTTTCACCATTTCCACCAATGCGCCAGTAGCACTCTACCTTGCGCGTGCGGCAGCCTCCACAGACCCCACCGACCCATCCAAGGTGGACATGACTCTCTTGACTGAGGCCATGCGCATCACGGATGAAATTTTCGATAATTTGGTCTCCGATCAGGGGCTGATTATGGATGGTGTCCGCATGCGGATGCATGGCCCGGAACTCGTGCCGGATATTCACCCCTACTGCCAGGGAATAGTCATTGGCCTCTGCCTGGAAATTGCCTTGCGCCACTATGAATACTCGGGGCTGGACCACTCCATCGAGTCCGTACAGGATGCCGAGAAGGCGGAAATTGGTATCCGTTATATTGCGCGCCTGCGCAATATTGTCCGCGCCGTTGCCCGCCATATGGCAAGCCCAAATGGGGTTATTGCCTGGGATACGGGCGGTGGCGATGGTGGCCTCTCTAAGGGGATTCTCGTGCGCTATCTTGCCGAGGTCGCATGCCGGTTGCCGGATGATTCTCAGCACAATTCGACGACGCGTCGACTAGCTAAAAAGATGGTCATGGCCAGCGCGGAATCCCTCTGGGACCACCGCCTGGAAGTAGACGGGCTACCAATGTTCCCTGTGGAGTGGACCCGCGATGCCCGCGTGCCTTATAACTCCACCGTGGTTGGTTCCTCTTTTAATGGCTCACTAGCTGCGCATATTGCTGAGCGTGATTTAAGCGTGCAGCTTTCCGCCTGGACCCTGCTTGAGGCAGCAGCGCGGATTGATAAAAGCTAGAAATTCTGAAAATAGAAATAGACCGGTTCCAGGTGCGGAACCGGTCTTCGAGCTCGTGCTCATCTGTGGTTTTAAGAATCAGCCTTTCGGGCGGCCAGGGCCTTCTTGATGAAAGTAATAATGCCAGGCAGGACAGAGACCAAAACAATGAGGATGAAGATGATCTCAATGTTATTGGCGATAAAGGAGTATTGGCCGAGCCACATGCCCAGAAGGGTCACGCCGCAACCCCAGAGGATGGCGCCGCAGATGGAGAATGGCAGGAAGATGCGGTAATTCATGCGGGAAATACCGGCCACCAGTGGGGCATAGGTGCGGACCACTGGGACGAAGCGGCACAGAATCACAGTCACAGGACCGTGCTTTTCGAAAAATTCGTGGGCCTCTTCGATATAGGCCTTTTTGATAATTTTGCCGTCGGGACGATCCTGAAGGCGCTTACCGAACTTGCGGCCAATCCAATAACCACACTGGTCGCCGCAGAAGGAGGCGAGTGGCAGTGCGATGAGAATCAGCCAAATTGGTGCGAAGGCGTCGTGCTGGCGGGAGAGCAGACCTGCGGTAAAGAGCAGGGAATCACCCGGAAGCAGAGGGAAGAGAAGACCTGACTCAATGAAGACAATGAGCCAAATACCAGGGAGAATGAAGTCACCAAATGGTGAATTCGCGCTCAAAAGATACATTGGGTCAAGGAACTGTGGGCCCATGGCTAAAATATCCATAGGGACAATAATACTTGGCTAAAGGGCAACAAAGAAAAAGAGGCTATTTAGTGGGATATGTCACTTTTTCTGTTTTGGCCGGCATCAGTTAGCAAAACGGGGCATAATGGGATGTGGATCATTTCAGAACTATTTGTGAGGATTAAACATGCCTATCGCAACCCCTGAAGTTTATGCAGAGATGCTCGACAAGGCCAAGGCAGGCGGCTACGCCCTCCCAGCCATCAACTGCACCTCTTCTTCTACCATTAACGCCGTCCTCCAGGGCCTGGCAGAAGCCGAGTCTGACGGTATCATCCAGTTCTCCACTGGTGGTGCAGAGTTCGGTTCCGGCCTGGCCGTGAAGAGCATGGTGAAGGGTGCTCAGGCTCTTGCTGCATTCGCTTATGAGGCAGCTAAGAACTATGGCATCAACGTTGCTCTGCACACCGACCACTGCCAGAAGGAGCGTCTGGACACCTACGTTCGTCCTCTGATGGCTATCTCCCAGGAGCGCGTTGACCGCGGCGAGGCTCCTCTCTTCCAGTCCCACATGTGGGATGGTTCCGCTATTCCTCTCGATGAGAACCTCGAGATTGCTCAGGAGCTTCTTGCTAAGGCTCACAAGGCTAACATCATCCTCGAGTGCGAGATTGGTGTTGTCGGTGGTGAAGAGGACGGCGTTGAGGCTAAGCACGACGCACAGCTCTACACCTCCCCTGAGGACTTCGAGAAGACCGTTGACGCTCTGGGTCTCGGCGAGAATGGCCGTTACATCCTCGCAGCTACCTTCGGTAACGTCCACGGTGTTTACAAGCCAGGTAACGTCGTTCTGAAGCCAGAGGTTCTCCTCGAGGGCCAGAAGGTTGCCGCTAAGAAGGCTGGCCTCCCAGAGGGCTCCCACCCATTCTCCTTCGTCTTCCACGGTGGCTCCGGCTCCGAGAAGGAAAAGATCGAAGAGGCTCTGACCTACGGTGTTGTTAAGATGAACGTCGACACCGACACCCAGTACGCTTACACCCGTCCAATCGCTGGCCACATGTTCGAGGGCTACGAGGGCGTTCTCAAGGTTGATGGCGAAGTTGGTAACAAGAAGGTCTACGACCCACGCTCCTACCTCAAGAAGGCTGAGCGCGGCATGGCTGACCGTGTTATCGAGTCCTGCCGTGACCTCCACTCCATCGGCAACAGCCTTTCCAAGTAATCTGTTGCTATTCACCCTCTCACCTACTAAGGTGAGGGGGTATTTTTTTATTCTTTGGAGGTTATTGTGCGCGGTCAAGAGCTGATTCAATCCCGTGTGACGCGTGTGCGCGCGTCCTGGCTGTCTGTGGTGCAGGGTGGTGTGGCTGCCGGCCTGGCATATTTTATTGCGCACACGGTTCTTGGCCATGAACAGCCCTTCTTTGCCCCAATGGCGGCGGTCATTGTGCTTGGCATTACTGGCGATGGCCGTCTGCGTCGCGCCCTTGAACTCGACATTGGCGTGGCCATTGGTGTGGGTTTTGGCTCCTTCTTTGTCAACCACGTGGGTACTGGTCTGTGGCAGATGCCGGTGATGGTGATGATCGCGCTCACTATCGCGCTCTTTATTGATAAATCCGTCATTGTCTTCTCGCAGGCCGCGCTCGGTGCGGTGCTGATTGCGACCATTTTGCCGCCGGGTTCCGGTGGCGGTCCGGAGCGCATGTTTGATGCCTTTATTGGTGGTCTGTGTGGTGTGGCGGTCATTGCGCTGATTCCAACCAGTCCCTTGAAGGGCGCGCGCCTGGAGGTTTCCCGCGTCTTTGGCCTGATTCACTCGACACTAATGGATGTTCACCGTGGTCTTAGCAATAATGACCCGGAGGTCATTGATGCGGCCTTGAAGAAGGCCCGTGGTAGCCAGGCCTCGATCAATATGATGCTGGCCAAGGCCCAGGAGGGCCAGGAGTCCATGATTGTTTCCCCGCTTCTGTGGCGTCAGCGCCGTCGCGTGAACAGCCTGGTGCGCATTCTTAATCCGGTGGACAATGCCATGCGTAATGCGCGTGTACTTGCCCGTCGCGCACAGATCGTTGTAGAGGATGAGGAGAAAGTCACCGCCCAGCAGCTTGCCATCATTGATGAGCTCGCCATTATCGCCGAACGCCTTGAGCATATGTATCAGACCGATGGTGATATTGAAGAAATGCAGGAAATCCCGGTATTGGCCTCCCGCTTGAAGATTCTTGGTGCTCACCTTGGTCTCGAGGTATCCAGCGGTGGGCTTAGTTCCCAGGCCATACTTGCCATGACCCGCTCCCTCACCGTGGACCTCATGTGCATTGTGGGCATGAGCCGCCTCGAGGCCCAGAGCCACCTCGAACCAGTCACCGGCCACTCCCATGTACAGCCCGACCTCTACGAGGGTAGCTCGCACAATATGCGTAGGGCCCTTGACTCCGAGCCGCTGCCACCCGAGGGTGGCAGCGAGTAGGTGAGGAAACGAGTAATCGAGTAGGCGAGTAATCGAGTAAGCAGGCAGAAAATAGAATAAACGCAAAAGGACTGGTCAGAGAATAATCTCCGACCAGTCCCTTGTATGTTCTAGGAATTTATCCGCAAGGATGAATTCCTAGGCCTTCTGAATCTCGGTATAGATTGGGTAGCTGTTCCATGCGAAGTCCACATTCTTCACATTAGTGGAGTAACCACCAGCAACAGCACCATACCAGGTAGGAATCAGCGGCATGTCGGTGTAGAGAATGCGCTGGGCCTGGTTGTAGAGCTCATTGGCCTTATTCACATCACCAGCGGTAGCAGCCTGGTTCATCAATGCGTCGAACTGTGCATTGCTGTACTTGGCGTTGTTACCGGAGCCATTGGTGGTGAACATTGGGGTCAGGAAGTTGCCCATGGATGGATAGTCGCCGGTCCAACCGGTGCGGTAGAAGCCATTGAGGCCGGAGCTGCGGACGTCGGAAATCATGGACTTGAAGTCTGGGTAGGAATTTGCCACTACGTCCACGCCGAGGGTGGAACCAACCTGGTTGGCAATAGCAGTGGTCCACGCCTGGTGGTCAGCATCAGCATTGTAGTTGAGCTTGAGCTGGCCGGACCATGGGCTAATGGCATTAGCCTGCTCCCAGAGCTGCTTGGCCTTTTCAGGGTTGTACTTGAGCACGCCGTCGGTATCCAGGTTGGAGTCATAACCGGAAACCACTGGGGCGGTGAACTCGGTAGCAGCCTGACGGACGCCGTTGAAGATCTGCTGGGAGATCTGGTCGCGGTCGAAGGCCATGGAGATAGCCTGGCGGCGCAGACGACCTTCCTCATCATTGCCGAAGTGGGCCTGGTCTTCCTTCACACCAATGAACTGGGAGATACCGGCGGACTTGGTAACAGCGCGGTCACCAAGGTCCTGCTTGAGGGTGGCATAGGCGGAGCTTGGAACCTGCTCGAGGACGTCGAGGTTACCGGCGATGAGGTCGGTGTAGGCCGCGTCGAGCTTGGAGTACATCTTGAAGGTAAAGCCATTATTCTTTGGCTTCTGTGGGCCGGTGTAATTCTCATTTGGCACCACGGTCATTTCCTGCTCGTGGTTCCAGCTCTGAATCTTATATGGGCCCGAGCCAATTGGGTTGGCGACGTAGGCGGTCATATCGCTAAATGCGGACGCTGGGAGTGGGAAGAAGGAGTGATAAGCGAGCTCAAGCAGGAAGTCAGTCTGTGGCTCGTTGAGGGTAATGGTGAAGTTCTTATCATCAATCACCTGGAGGCCGCTCATCGACTGAGCACCCTCAGCATAGCCCTGGATAACCTTGAAGGAGTCTGCAGCCATCTGGTTATTGGCAACGGCGTAGTTCCATGCGTCGACAAAGCTATGGCTAGTAATGGCCTGACCATCGGAGAACTTGAGGTCATCCTTCAGGGTCACGTGGTAAGTGCGGTCGCCCTGGAGCTCAATGCTCTTGGCCAGGTCCATCTGTGGCTGACCCTGCTGGTCGATATAAACCAGACCGGCGTAAATATTCTGAATAATGCGGTTGGAGCAAACCTGGTTGGTATCTGCTGGAACCAGGGTGCGTTCTGGCTCGCAACCATAAACGGTAAAGAGGCCGGAGGCGGAGGAGCTAGAGCTGGAGCTAGAGGAGCAAGCTGCCAGGCCTGCTACTGCGAGGCCAGCGGCGCCAAGCGTAGCAATAATTTTCAGAGCCTTGCGGCCAGGTTTCATACTAAGTTTTTCCATATCGACATTTTAGTAGAAAATTCGGCTTTTGTGAATCCTATTGTGCAACTTTTTTCGAGAATTTTTACAGAAGTTTTGATACTCCAGAATTCTTTTCCGGATCGGATGCCATAATAATACTCAAACACCTGTTCTTTCGATCAATTCTAGTAAAGGAGTACGTCATGAGTGCTATTGTGGGTAAAGATTTTGCCCTCCACATGTACAAGACCTATGGGTCTGGGTTGAACGCGGACTATATCAAAACAGCCGCGCGGGAGCATAATGCCTCACGTAAGGAAGCCCTAATGTTAATCTATGCCGGTGCTATCTATGCGCACGTAATTCTTGGCGCGTTGGTCAGTGCCCTTTCGCTGCGCCCGGCCACGGTCCAAGAATTCGCGCTTATTGCCCGTGGGCTTAAGGGGCCGTGGAAGAAGCCGGGCGTGGGTAAGGTGAACCGCAAGCAGCTGGGTGTGATGGCTGAGCTGGTCCAGGGATTGGACTTTGGGGATTTGAACCGTGCCTTTACGCTGCTACGATCTCGTGCAGCCAAGCATAATGAGGACTATGAACAGCAAGTAGCGGCAGCCAAGCGGGCGGAGTATGAGCAGCGCAAAGCCCAAGGTGTGGAGGTTCAGCATCCGGTCGTCAGCCTGGAAGATATTGGTCCTCCGAGCGTGGACGCTGCGCCGCACGAGGAAGCGCCTGTCATTGAGTTTCCGGAGAAGAAAGGCTTCTGGGATAAATCGGAACTAAGTGCCTCAATCACCAAGGATCGCCCAGGCTATAACACTTTTACGCTCAAGGGCATTGCCGATGCTGATGCGCTGGTCTTACAGGAGTGCCTGCGCCGAATCTCTGGCGGGCTGGATGAGGAGATTCAGAAACTCAGTCCTGAGCAACGCGCGGGTCATGCGGCCTATGTACTCTTCCTTGAGCAGACTCGTCGTGGGGATGCGACTGCGAAGATTCGCCTCAATATGATTTGCAATATTGATACCCTTGCCACTCACCCGGAGTGGGCCATTACTTTCAATGGTGTGGCCATGGACTCCACTGAAATCTATGAACTGGTGACCAAGTGGGGTGCCGATGAGTCCCTGCTTGTAACTGACCTCAATGGTCGTGTGATTAGTAAGTCCACCGCACGCTTTGCCCCTGAGGGTATCCGCATTATGTGGGCGGCCACCACGAACCGCTGCGTGGTGCCACACTGCAAGAACCAAGCCTGCCTGGAATTCCACCACCTTGAGGACTATGTGAAGCTGCCGCGCACGGACCTTTATGATGTGCGTCCAGTCTGTCGCCGCTGCCACCGCATGCTCACTAATGGTCGCGCAACCCTGGAACTCTTTGATGAATTCCAGACAGCCATGTGGATCGAAAACGGCCACACCATTATCGATGTGGCCGCCCACCCAACCGGCACCATGCTCCAAGCGGTGGGGAAGAAGTATGGCTACGACCCGCTCGTGCCGGAGGAATACGCCGAGCTGCGGAGAATCCTGATTGCTGAAACTCGAAAGCTAATTGCGAATCGACAAGTCGCAGCCTAGACGATGAGCAATTGGAGGTCGCGGAGATGGCGATAAATAGTTGCCTTTTCTACTGGGCGTGGGCGCGAAATATTGTCCACCTCGATACGCAGGTTACGGCCGCCTGTTTGCAAGGCGCGGCCGGTATAAATGCGTGGCTCTGGTACCTGTGGCTTATCAGTAATGGCCACGGCACTAAGACCCTCGGGATGATCGGTCGAGGGGCAGCAGACAGCGCCCATGTACTGAGCGCCACGCTGCCAGAAGTGACGCTTGGAACCATCCTGGAAGAAGAGAGACTCACTGTCTACGATGACTTCACCCGTCATAGGTGCCCCGTCCCAGTCGGTGATTTTAAGGCCGCCGAGAATAATGCGGCCCGAATCATCACGAAGACAGACCTTCGGGGTTGCAGTGAGCTCAGGATTTTCGAAGGCCTCGGGCTCGCGAGCCTTCACCCCAAGCTGGACTAGGTAGGTGACAATAAACCCAGGCTCATTAGGAATAATGCCGAATTCCGGCCAGAGAATATCTTGGCGCATGAGATAGCTCATCACATTATTGATGCCCAGATTTGAACCGGAGAGGATAATGCGCAGAGGCGTCGCAGGATTCTGCGGGGCTGGCTTTGGCATGCCCAAATGTGGAAGATTAGGGTTCGCAGCCATGTCGGCTAACGAGGGAGTATCATCCTCACCGAGGCAGTCCAGGGCGATATTTTTGAGCTCACGAAGCTGGGATCGGGAGGGCTCGTCGCCAAGGGAAATCCAGGAACTATCAGGGGCAGGGGTGCTCTCACACCACAGGCGAAGGAAGCGCATGTCTCTAGTGTAAACTATGGGTGTATAGATACCCCGAAGGAAAGGCAGTTATGGCTGCGATTGTTATTGTCGGCGCCCAGTGGGGCGATGAGGGTAAAGGCAAGGCCACCGATATTCTCGGTGGTGTTGTCGATTATGTTGTTAAACCCAATGGCGGCAATAATGCCGGTCACACCGTTGTGGTCGGTGGCGAAAAATATGAACTGAAGCTTCTGCCAGCTGGCGTGCTGCATGAAAATGCAACCCCGGTTCTTGGCAATGGCGTAGTGATTAATCTTGAAGCACTTTTTGCCGAAATTGACGGCCTCGAGGCTCGCGGCTGCAATGCCTCCCGTCTGCGCATCTCCGCCAATGCACACCTGGTAGCGCCATACCACCAGGTGCTCGACCGTGTTCAGGAGCGCTTCCTGGGCAAGCGTGCCATTGGCACCACCGGCCGCGGTATTGGTCCAACCTATGCCGATAAGGTCAGCCGTGTGGGTCTGCGTGTCCAGGACATCTTCGATGAGTCCATTCTGCGCCAGAAGATTGAATCCGCTCTGGATGTAAAGAACCAGATTCTGGTCAAGCTCTATAACCGCAAGGCCATTGTGGCTGAGGAAATTGTGCAGTACTTCCTCTCCTATGCTGAGCGACTTCGCCCAATGGTCATTGAAACTGAGCTTGAGCTCAATAAGGCTCTGGATGAGGGCAAGCACCTGCTCTTTGAGGGTGGTCAGGCAACCATGCTCGATGTGGACCATGGCACCTACCCATTCGTGACCTCCTCCAACCCAACTGCTGGTGGCGCCTGCGTGGGTGCCGGTGTGGGCCCAACCCGCATCAC
>JAUMUD010000025.1 GCA_030530875.1 Corynebacterium sp. | reverse complement strand
CACCACTACCAGTCAGAACGCGCAAAAACACCAACACATTCTGTCCTATTACCCAGTGAAGGCATCCACCTCTTAGCGAAGCGGATGCCTTCTTTTTATATCTGGCCCCCCGACCATGAAATTATCCAAGAATTAGCAAAGCCCCTCGGAACCTACGAACGAGGGGCTTTACTCAGCCCTAGGGCTGGGTTTCCTTTTAAATTAAAAGGACACGTATTATATTTCCATACTCAATTGAAGTTGTCAAATCGGGGCATCAATATATGTCCTGACCTGCAATTGTTTAAAGTTTGTGGACACTTTTTAGGGTTCGAGTCTGGAATTCTAAACGAATAATAAGCAAAAGTACATAGGTTACGTCGGTTGTATAGCCCGGTAGTGACTTCGCTGCCAAGTCCCCGCAACGCGTTCGCACCTAATGCCATTAGACCTACTGCACCGGGCTGGAGAGTGGGGTCGATCGACTGTGTATATACAGATCCCCGGTCGCTGAGACTGTGAATAATCTCAGCGACCGGGGATAGCCAGTGAATGCTAGTCCTTGCCCTCAGATTCAGAATCCGGAGCGGGCTGTGCAGTGCCAGGAGCCGGTGGCACAGGGCCCCCTGGCGCTGCCGGTGCTCCCGGCTTAGGCGTTGCCGGTTTTGGAACAGCAGCTGAGCCTGGTGCAGCCGGTACAACTGGTGCCGTCAGACCCGGCGCCTTAGGAACACCCGGTGCCTTTGGCGCTCCAGGCTTTGAAATCCCTGGAGCAGCAGGGGCCTTCGGTGCCTCTGGCTTTGGCACCGCTGGCTTTGGAGCAGTAGCCGAGCCTGGTGCTGCTGGGGCACCCGGAGCCGGTGGTACCGTGCCTGGTTTTGGAACGGCGGCTGCGCCTGGTGCTGCTACACCCGGTGCCTTTGGTGCGCCCGGAGCAGCTGGAGCGCCAGGCGCCTTTGGAGTACCTGGTGCTGCTGGGGCTGCTGGCTTTGGAACAGAAGCCGAACCAGGAGCTGGGACACCCGGGGCCCCAGGCACAGCTGGCTTTGGTGCTCCCGGTGCCTTAGGAGTGCCCGGTGCAGCTGGAGTGCCAGGAGCCTTTGGAACACCTGGTGCTGCTGGAGCTGCTGGCTTTGGAACAGAAGCCGAACCAGGAGCTGGTGCGCCCGGAGCAGCTGGAGTGCCAGGAGCCTTAGGTGCACCTGGTGCAGCAGGAGCTGCTGGGGTCGCTGGCTTTGGAGTGGCAACTGCGCCTGGTGCTGGGACGCCTGGTGCCTTCGGCGCACCCGCAGCAGGGACCGATGGGGTAGGGGCGGCTGCTGGCTTTGGCGCTTGCGTTTCACTCTCGCCGGAGGTTTTCGAATTTTCGGAATCCGCAGGCTTCTTCCGCTTTGGCGTGAGGCCGAGGTCGGCACCGGGGCCAATGCCGATGCCAAGGCCGGTGGTGGGAAGGCCCATGCGCACGGGCGCATCGAGGAATTCCTTCGGCCTTGGTGCGGGCAGTTCGTCATTGATACGAATGGCCTCATTGAGCATTTGGGCAATATCACGCACACGCGGGGTTTGCTCCGGGTCGCCATGGGCGGTGGCTTTGATACCACCGGTGAGCATGGTGTTACAGAATGGGCAGCCGACCGCAATAGTGGTCGCATTGGTAGCCAGGGCTTCTTCCGAGCGGTTATTGGCAATACGGGTGCCCAGTTTTTCTTCCATAAACATGCGGGCACCGCCAGCACCACAGCAGAAGCCATTGTCCTTATTACGCGGCATTTCCTTGAGATCACCCACAGTGGCCAGCAGTTCACGTGGCGGGTCAAAGACCTTATTATGGCGACCAAGGAAGCATGGGTCGTGGTAGGTGATTGGTTCACGGGCCGAGGCCGGGCGTGGGATTGGGGTCAGGCGCTTTTCACGGACGAGGCGGTTGAGCAGCTGTGTGTGGTGGAAAACATCATAGTGGCCATCAAAATCGGGATACTCATTGCGCAGGGTATTGAAGCAGTGCGCGCAGGAGGTGATGATTTTGCGCTGACCCTTGGGGGTACCAGCAAAGGCCGTGTTGAGGGTTTCCACATTCTGTTCCGCGAGCATCTGGAAGAGGAACTCATTGCCGGCACGGCGGGCAGGGTCACCGGTGCAGGTCTCATTTTTGCCGAGCACGCCGAATTTCACACCGGCCACGTGCAGCAGTTCCACAATGGCGCGGGTGGTGGCGCGGCCGGCATCATCAAAGGTGCCAGCGCAGCCAACCCAGAAAAGATATTCCACATCGGCCATTTGGGCCACGGCCTTCTCAGGGTCGGTGGTGTCAATGGTGGGGACTTCGAGGCCATCGCGGCGGGCTTCCTCAATCCAGGTGAGGCGCTCCTTGGCAGGGTAGCCCCAAGGGTTGCCCTTGGCATCCAGGGCACGGAAGAGATCATTGAGCTCTTCAGGGAACTCGGAGTCATCGAGTACGGAGTGTCGGCGCAAGGCATTCACATGGTCAATGTGCTCAATATCGACCGGGCACTGCTCCACGCAGGCGCCACAGTTGGTGCAGGACCACAGGGCATCGGCGCTCAAATTCGTCTCATTGCGGAAGAGGCTAATGGTTGGGGTTTTGCCCGCATCATGAGCCTCAATGGCAGTATCGCGAATGCCATTCATCAGAAGCTTTGGTGAGAGTGGCTTGCCGGTATTCCAGGCAGGGCAGACATCCTGGCAGCGGCCGCACTCGGTACAGGTGGCCGAATCGAGCAGCATCTTCCAGGAAGGCTTCGAAAAATCTGGAACCGTAGGTTCTTCGTCTTGGTTGTCCGGGTCGCCGAGCAGGCGGCCCGGAGTATTTAGCTTACCGAGGGCATTCTTACCATCTGGGTTCTTTTGGAAGTAAATGGTGAAGAAGGCGAGGAAGCGGTGCCAGGCCACACCCCAACGAAGCTGCTGGCCAACAATAAAGAGCCAGACCATGCCGGTGAGCAGCTTAATCAGGGCAAAGATGGAGACCATGGCTGGGCTTGCTGGCAGCACATGGGCAAGGTGGTATGTGAAAAAGTCAATATAGGGCGAGGAGTGAAGGTCGGGGAAGGTGGCGTATTTGCCGGCCTTGACCAGGAGCATGCCGATGCCCTCGAGAAGCACGACGGCTTCGACGAAGGTGGCCGCTTTATTGTTGCTTCCGAAAAACCTATTGCGATTTTTCGGAAGCCTACGGATGACGATGAGGACAAGAATGCCGATGACGGTGCCGAGGCCAAGAATCTCATCGGCGAGGTGGTAGATTTCCCAATGGCTTACCCAGGGCCAACCACCATGGGGGTTGAAGGTCTGAATATAGGCCTCAAACCAGAAGAGGGAACCAATAAGAAAGCCCACCATAACAAGCCAATGCGCCACCGCTGTCGTGGGTCGGCGCATTAGCTCGTTATGCGAAGCTACTTCGAAGATGAGCGTCGATAAGCGAAGAAGAGGGCGGTTTGTGCGGGAAACTGCGTCAGGGGAGCCGGCGCGCACGAAGCGGGTGAGCCTCAGGGCACCGGAAAGGAAAAACCACCATGCGGGCAGTGAGAGGATAACTCCCAGCAACCCGATGGTGGTGCTAAGAAGGGTGATGTGCATAATGTGGGTGAGTTACTTGTTCTTTCGGGTTACTTTTCCAATAGAGTTTAGCAGGCTCACCACGGGATTATTTGGATCCTGCGAGTTGGTTTTTTCATCCGGATGCTTGCGGTCCTCACCAGTGGCAATGACCAGATCCTTGACCTCAAGCTCCCCGGAACGTAGCGAAACCAGCTCGCTGTGATAGCGGAGAACAACCGCAATAGTGGCAGCCACCGGCACAGCCAAGAAAGCGCCCGGAATGCCATAGAGCGTGCCACCCACCGTAACCGAAAGCAGCACAATGGCTGGGTGCAGGTCCATGGCCTTGGACTGGAAGAGCGGGGAGAGAATATGGCCCTCAAGCTGCTGAACAGCAACAATCAAGATGAGCACACCAATAGCGGTGGCCCAACCATTGGAAACCAGCGCAATCAGCACAGCCACCGCGCCGGCCGAAATAGCACCCACAATTGGGATAAAGCCCGCGAAGAAAGTAAGGACAATGAGCACCATGGCCAGAGGCACCTTCATAATGAAAAGACCAATGCCAATACAGATGGAGTCAATCAGCGAGACCGCAGCCTGGGCGCGGATATAGCCGGAGAGCGAATTCCAAATACGGAGCAGAACCTCAGAGAGGTGCCAGCCCACCGTTGGGCCTGTCATTTTGCGCATCCATGGGAGGAAGCGCGGACCATCCTTAAGGAAGAAGAAGGTCAGGATGATCATAATGAAGAAGGAAATAATGACCTCGGAGGCAGTGGACACACCACTAACCACACCGGAGGCAATATCCGTGGCCTGGCTTTGAATCTTGGTGAGAATCTCATTCACACCCTTATTAATGCTCTCCGCCTGAAGGTTGAGTGGTGGGCCCTGGACCCAGTTCATCAGGGTATGCGCACCGGCCACTGAGCGGTTAATCAAATCACCCGACTGATTGGATACGCTCGGCGCCATTGCGGCAATAAGGCCCACAATAATGCCAATGCCGGCAAGGAGCACCACAACCACGGAAAGACTTGCTGGCACACCGTGATTGCGCAGCCAACGCACCGGCGGCCACAGCACCGTGGCCAAAAGCAGTGCCAGCGCAATTGGCAGGGCGCCGGAACTTACCTTATTAATAGCAAGCCACAGAATATAAGCAGCAATGGCGATAATAATGAATCGCGCCGCCCAGGCGGCCAACCACTTACCATCACGGCCAATAATGGCCGCGCGGTCCGCGGTCTGTTCCGCTGGCACATCAAAAAGGGCATCCATGTGCCCCGCAATATCACCCGGCGGGGTGGTGTCCGCCGTGGGCTTCTTTTCAATTCCCATGAAAATACTATGCCAGAAATATTTTGAAAACGCAGTTTTTCAAAAAATCGAGTGTGAGCTTGTTTTGTTTTTACGTACAGCTCAGGTAAATTTAGATAAGAAAATGCTTAGAAAACGTAAAGGAGTTGCCATGGCTGTTACGTCTCTTAAGCGCGGTGTGTATGCCGCCTTGGCCAGCCTTAGCCTTCTCGGCCCCATTGTGGCGGCGCCACAAATGCTGCCAAGCTCCGTTGCGGCGGATGCTGCTACAGCCGGTCTCGTTGTTTCCGGCAGTGTTGATAGCA
The DNA here is from genome assembly GCA_030530875.1 of Corynebacterium sp. Classification (GTDB taxonomy): domain Bacteria; phylum Actinomycetota; class Actinomycetes; order Mycobacteriales; family Mycobacteriaceae; genus Corynebacterium. The sequence goes on along the minus strand of JAUMUD010000025.1, from coordinate 26,879 downwards.
ATTATGGTGCCGCTAATACCCTCAATGTGATTGTGCCTGCGGGTTATACCGGTACCCTTGAGTCCTACCTTGATGGCGTGCCTGTTGGTCAAGCAGTGGACGTTAATGGTCAGAATGCTGCTACTTATCCGGTAAGCTTCACTATCCCAAGTTATGGTCCGCATACTCTTACCATCCGCTTTACGGATGATATGGGCTATAACCCACTGGCGGATTACAGCACCACTATTAATACGGCCGCCCCAACCAAGCTTGGTTCCGGCACGGATTATGAGACCTACCAGACGAGCCTTCGTATTAAGAAGTTCAATGGTGGCGCAGTTTCTGGTTCCGGTACTTATGCGGACCCTTATATTGTCGGCCGTGGTGACAATATTGACTATTCCACCACCATTACTGTGGGTGCGCACGGTAAGGACACCGGTCTGAAGTTCATTGGTGAGCAGGGCTTTATGCTCCCTGAGGGCTTCCTTGTTGACCGTAACTCCGTGGGCTTCACAGTCAATGGCTCCGCTGTGGGCAACCGCATTTGTACTATCGGCGGCACCTTTGATTCCACTGCCTGCGGTGGCCCTGGTATTCCTGGGGCCGTTGGCGGCTATGTAAAGCCTGACTGGAAGTGGGCCATTAACCCTGTTCCTTCCAACTACCTTGGCATTCAGACCACCCAGCGCACCTTCATGCGTAAGGTCGGCGCGCAGATCACAATTTCTGAATCTGCAACTCTAAATACTGAACTGGCCCCTGGCATTTACCCAACCTATGTGGCCATGTCCAAGTATGACCGCAATGCCATTACCTCCATCCAACCAATGGAGGGTGGCTATATCGCCATCCCTGCCAAGGAGCTTCCAGCTCGCGTAGTCGATAATGGCGCTGACTCCGGGTTCCCCGGAGTCAGCGGGGGTAGTGATGATGGAACTGGTGTAACCGGTGGTAGCACTGGTGGCGGTACCACCAATCCTGGTACGGGTGGGGCCACTGGTTCGGGGGCGTCGACAAGCCCAAGTGGTACCAGCGGCGATGAGGTGACCTACGAGGAGCGCACGGTTTATAATATTCCGGATGCAAGCTCGATTCGCCAGGTGACCCGCACCAGCGCCATTGATGCCAAGTGCCAATCCAATGGTGCGCCGCTGGGTCGTGATACTGCGCAGGATTCCCGCGTGACCCTCAAGACTGTTTATCCAGCTTATGCGGTGGCGGATACCGACTTTAAGGTCAATATTTATCCACAGACCCAGGTCATGGATGGTAAGACCGATGGTGCGGACTTTATGCAGGCTTTCCGCATGAAGGTGGATTTCAATTTGCCTGACCCATCCCTGGCCACCTTGACCAATGTGGAAGTGCATAATGATGGCACTGGCTATTCGGGCACCCCAAGTATTACTCGTGTGGATGAGGAAGGTAACCCATCGGATACTGGCACGATTCTTCGTGTGAGTGATTCCAACCTGACCATCGGCAATGGTCCGAATGCCGGCATGAGCCACACTGGTCTTTCCGTGAATATCGGTGGCAAGCAGAGCCCATATCAGCTGCCATCTTTCACCCTGACCTTCCATGCGGCCAAGGAACTGCCAAATAATGCCCTGAAGGCGACCTTTGGCACGACCATTCGTAATGATGCGGCTGCCATGGAATATAACAATGACAAGAACTTTGTCACCTTCGGTATGGCCATTAATACCGCCATTGGTGATCGTGATCTTGTGATTCGCTGCCAGCCAAAGGCCGGCGATAATGATGCCAACCGTGCCCTGGTGAATATGCAGATCGCCAGCCGTGAGAACTTCAAGCAGACCGTCAAGGTCGCCGTGAAGAAGGATAAGGACGGCAATGTCGTCTCTGAGACCACCACCAATGCGGATGGTTCCACCACCACGGTCAATGCTGATGGCACTGCCACCACCACCCATGCCGATGGCACTGTGACCACCGGTACTGGCACCATTGGCGTGTCCACGGGCACGACCGGCAATGGCAATGGCAGCGGTGCTACCGGCAACGTCAATGCCTTCTCGAATGGTCTGGATTCTGATTCCGGCGATGATGATAATTCGAAGGATAAGGAACCACTGCCATCCAATGGTGGTGGCAATTATGATAATTCCCTTCTGGGCACGATCCTCCGGAAGCTCGGTGGTACCACCAAGGGTTTCATTATTCTTGGATCAATCATCGCTCTTATCGCAGGTCTCTTAGGTGCTGCTGGAATGAATGCGTATAATCTACAGACAAGTCATTTGTAAACCCCTGTAGATTGGTGAAGAATATGCTGAAAAAACGCGTCGCTCTGCTCATGAGCGCCGCGTTGATGCTGGGCGCAGGACACATTGTGGTTTCTGCGCCTTCTTTTGCTGATGAAGCAGCATCGACGCAAGAAAGCTCTAATACTTTCTCCGCTACCTATACCGACCCGCAGTCCAATGCGGACCCATTGGCGGGTAAGGTCGCTATCCCTGCCCATAATGAAGGTCTTATCGACTTTTACCTCGACAATGTGAAGCAGGAAACTGCCAATATCACCGTCGACGAATCCGAAGAAGCTCAGACCTACGACTTCTCTATTCCTTTCAGTGGCCTGGGCGCGCACACCCTCACTATCCGTTTTACAAATATTGAGGGCTATAACTCCCTGCCTGACCTGACTCATACCTTCAGTGTTCAGGCCCCTGCCCTTATCGGCACTGATGCCCTCAATGGTGGCACCACCGATGGCAGCATCACCGTCAACGATGACTCCCTTACGGACGTGAATGCTAATCGTGACGGCTCCATGGAAAAGCCTTGGGTCATCAAGGCTGGCTCCAAGCTCAGTATCACCGCCAATGGCAACCTCAAGGCCGGCACCTACCCATACTTCGGCATTATGCCTGCCCCAATGGTTGCTGCCGATGAAAATGGCAGTGGTTATGACCCTAGTGCTACTGGTATTACCTGGACCTGGGGTGGTTCTGATGTCCCAATGGCTCGCACTTACCTCTGCGACCGTGGCAGCATCAATAACTGCAGTGGCTGGGCTTCCTCCAGTTGGAATCTCCTGAATTGGGCGGATATTTACCCTAATCTGCCTCAGGGCTTCCGCACGGTGATGCGCAATAAGGCTGGCTGGTTCTCTGCAAATCCTGACCAGGGTCTTAGCCGTGATGGTGTCATCTCCATGACCATGACGGGCAGCGTCGCTGATGATTCCACCCTCAAGCCTGGCATTTACCCAACCTATATCGCTGTTGGTTCTGCCAATAGTGGTAAGAACGCTCAGCTGAATCTCATGGCCAATGGCTATGTTGAAGTCCAGGGTGATAAGCCTGAGCTGCCAGCTCGCAATGAGCCACCAGCACCGGAGCAGCCTTCGCAGCCATCCCAGCCTTCCCAACCATCTGAACCATCGCAGCCAAGTGATCCTGCTACTCCAAGTGATGGTCAGCAGCCTGGTGATCCAGCAACGCCAACTGATGAACAGAAGCCAGGTGGTGGCGATGGTGGTTCAACGACCATTAATCGCGATGATTATGTGATTCCTGCTGCGCCACAGTGGAACCGCGCACTGACCCTGGCTAATGTCTGCCAGAGTAATGGTGCACCAGCTGGTCAGGATGACCGCCAGACCACCACCATGTACTTCAAGGTGAGCAATAACAGCTTTGTTTTGACCGGCGATAACTTCGACGTGAAGGTCACGCCGGATTCCATGCGCTTCCCTGGTAAGAGCGCTACCGGTTCGGCTGATTTTATTACGGCCAGCCGCTTCAAGGTCGATTTTGAAATGCCTGACCCAAATGTGGCTGAATACCTTGGTGCTGATTTTGATCTGAGCACGGCCAAGAATGTCACCGGTACTCCAAGCATTATTCGTGTGGACCGTGAGGGTAACCCATCGGATAACGGTGATCTGCTGCGTCTGTCCATGGATAATCTTGTCGTGGCCAATGGCCCTGCCGATAAGGTCGGTACTGCACCGGGTGGTTTGACGGTTCCTATTAATAGCACGGACACCTACTTCACCATCCCTGCCTTTACCCTTCACTTTAAGGCCAAGGACACCCTGCCGGATAATGCCAAGCGCGTTTCCCTCAAGGCGACTGTTCGTCAGAAGGATGAGGACTCCACAAAGTTCAATAATGACAAGAACTTCCTCACCTTCGCCCTTCGTGCAAAGTCCATCATCGGCACTGCTGATTTGAAGATGAACTGCGCAGGCACCACTGCGGCCCTTGGCCAGAATCTCATCAATGTTTCTGTCCGCACCCCGGATAGCTTCCCTAAGAAGGCCACTGATTCCAGTTCCACTGATCCAAATCAGGGTGGTTCCGGCAATGGTGGTAACACCGGTAACAGCGGCAGCACTGGTAACGGCGGCAATACCGGCAACCCAGCTGATGACCCTGACCTTCAGCCAACCCCACCAGCAGAGAATAACAGCAATAATGGTGGTGGCAATAGTGAGGTTGATAACCTTGCTGAAAAGCCTGAGGAATGGACCAAGGTCCAGCTAGCCATCAAGTTCTTCGGTGGTATTGAGAACTTCATCAAGGTTCTCGTTGGTGCCTCGGCCGTGCTTGGCCTCCTCCTTGGCTGGTGGCTCAATGACGCCAGCCGCGCCACCCAGGCATTCATCGCTGATATGATGAACCGCTTTGGGCCGCGTTAGGATTGGGGCGAAAGCTGTGTTTTCAGAATTTTCTTTTGAGAATTCTGAATTTTGAAAACTGGTTAACCCTTCAGGACTGCTCTTTGGAGCAGTCCTTTTTTCATGGGTTATTATAAAAGAAGTACAAAAGGCTGTGAGTTGGCCACGAATCGCAGTGATAGTCCTGATGATGGTGAAAGTTGGTTCCCCAATGTCCCACGGCAAGCGCACAATTAATCAGCTGATTGCTGCGACCATGGCAAGTGTGGGCCTGGCGGTGGGTGGCGTCCTAACGCCCACCATGGCACCGACCGCTTTGGCGGCGGATAACTCGGACTATGTTGCCGAGGCGATGGCAAAGATTGATGCGGCCCAGAATCTTCTAGCGGAACAGAAGAGGACCTATAAGGAGCGCCTTAATGGGGCAGATTGCCTCAATATGAGTACCAATGCCGGGCCCTGCGATACGGCACCGGTGGAAGCAATTCTGAAAAATGCGCTTGCCATGGATTCGCTTTTGGGCGGCGCGGCCAATGCTGATGCACAGGGTGCCAAGAGTTCCGCCGATGTGGAAGCAGCACGGGCAGCCATTGAGGCATATAAAAATGTGGATGTGACCAGCTATGTGGCAGCCGTTGATTCCGCCACGAGTGTTGCTGATGTGGCAGCGGCCATTATTGCGGCGCGTGAAGCCGCCCAGCAGGCGGCGGCTGATGCCATTGGAAAATACACCAAGCTGATGGCGGAACAAAAAGCCTCCTACCAGGAGAGTCTAAAGACCACGGTGGAGGCGTCAGATATTACGCACCTGGTGGAAAATGCGGGCATTATGGATGCCGTGCAGGGTGGCGATATGGACAATGCCGGCAAGGATAATGCGCCAGCGGGCGCTGATCGTATTGCAGCCAAGGCGGCGATTGCCGCCTTTAAAAATTTGAGCACCGCGGATTCGGAAAAATACGCCACGCAGGCTGATGTGGCCGGCACGCTCAGTGAACTTGCCGGCGTTATGCCCGAGGCCTTGAAGACCGCCAAGGAGAATGCCACCGCGGCACTCAAGGACCTGAACTACCTCGGTGAGGAACAGCAGGCCACCTATACCGCATCGGTGGACGGTGCCACGGGCCCATCGACCATCAATGAAGTAATGGACGAGGCCGCGCGCAAAAATGCCAAGAATCACATTGATGCCCTGCTCAACCTAAGCGATGAAGAAAAGACCGCAGCCAAGAGGCAGATTGATGAGGCCCCGGACCCAGGTCGCGTCTCCTCCATTTGCACCACACAGATTTCGCGCAATACCACCCGCTTTGGCGATTCCCTGATTGAGGCCAAGGATGCTGTGGCCGCGGCCAATAATGCCAAGAGTGGCCTGCGCTATCTAAATGCCAGCGATAATGCGAAGAAGACTTTTGATGAAAAACTCGCGGCTTTGGAAAATCTCATTACCCGTGCTGATGATGAAGGCCTTGAGGCTATCAGTGCCGGGCAGCTCACTGCCGCTGCCAATGATGTGACCGCCGCCCAAACTGCCCTTGATGGTCAGAATTTCCTGCACATCAGCCTGCCAGTCATCGGGGCCATTGCCCTTGGTATTGCCGGTGTGGGTGCGGCCGCCTGGTATGCGAATCAGCAGAATTCCGCCCCTGCGCCGGGCACTGCTGATGCTGGTACGAATGCCGCGCCGGGCACGGCTGTTACTTCCACGCCAGTAGCGCCCCAACCCGCCCCTGCTCCTGTGAGTGCCCCAGCCCGTGGTCAACTGGCAAGCACTGGTAGTAATGCGGGACTGACTGCACTGCTGGCACTGGCTTTGATTGCTATCGGTGGCTTGACCACTGCGTATCGACGTAGGGAAATTTAGAAAAAAAGGGGAGTACATTATGCGCACACTGACTCGGGGCATCGGTGCAGGATTGCTGAGTGCTTCCCTAATCTTTAGCCATATTCATCCGGCTGCTTTTGCGGATTCGGTAAATTCTGAAAATTCCGCCGGCAGCGGGACTGCCTCGGGTGAGACTCTTAGCAAGGATAAGGCGCGGGCAGCCATTAATGCCATGGCGCGGCTGAGTGTGGGCAGTGCGCACAAAGCCCTGGCTGATATTGATGCGGCCACCACCAGCGAGGAATTGGAGAAAATTCTTGATGGTGCCACGGCAGAGGTTCTTCGGAGCCTTCGCCTGGAAGCCAATGAAAAACTCGCCCAGGCCACGCATTTAAGCACCGCTTTGGCGCATAGCTATGGCAGTGAGATCAACACTGCGGATGCGGAAACTCTTTCACACATCAGCGCACGCATTGCCTCCATGGATGCTGTGTTAGCTGGTGGCGATGCTGCGGCTGCGACCGAAGCCCCAAGCAGTGCTGAACGCGAAGGCGCCTATCTCACCAGTGTGGACCTGCCATTTATCAGTGATAGTCGCGATGCCGAATACCAGGAGAGCGTGAAGAAGGCCACCACGCAGGGCGAAATTGGCGTGGCCGTGCATGAACTTTTGGCGGAATCCAAGGCCACCGTGGCCGATAAAATTTCTGAATTCGGCCTCGATGAGGATGCCCTCCAATCCCTGCAGTATTATCTCGATGCGGCCCGCGATGCCAAGGGCATTCAGGATGTTTATGATGTGGCTCTGCGCACCACACAGCAAAACCAGATTGATGCTTTCCTGAATCTTGATGCCAAGCGCAAGATGGAATTAAAAGACCATATTACCGAAGCTGAAAAGAACTCCATGCCTAATGAGGCCAATGCCAAGATTCAGGAACTCCTTGATGAAGCCGCGAAGGAAAATAGCGATGCTTTCAGCAAGGCCTTTAACCATGCAACCAGCGTGCGCGATGCTGCTAATGCCGCGCGCAATGCCTCCACGTATCGCTTCATTTCCGCCCGCCACCAGCAGGTCTTTGAGGAATCCCTGGATGAACTCACCAAAGTAATTGAGGCGGCCACCAAGGATGGGGCCATTAATGTCATTTCCGCTGCGCAACTGCGTGATGCTGCTGCGCGTGTTCGTGATAATGGCGATGCTCTCTATGATGACCAGTACAGCTATAAGCGCCTCATCCCGGTGGCGATCATTATTTTTGCGCTGGGCTGGGCAATGAGTGAGGCTGCACACTTTCTCATTGCGCATTTACCAATTCCTACGGTAAATCCTAGGGATTTTATTCAATTTATCTAAAAAGTTTTATACTGTAATAGATTGCTAAAAAGAGCACGTTCAGTGCAGGAAATGAGATTTACGATGCCCTACGGTAAGCATTCAATCCAACAGCTCATCGGTGCCATGCTGGTCACCGGCAGTCTCTCAGTAGGTGCCATTGCGGTACCGACCATTGTGAGTCCTGCGACAGCGAGCGCGGCTAATGCTGTCGACTCCTCCAGTATTGACAATATGGGCAATCTCTTGCCAGCCCAGCGTGATTACTACAAGCAGCAAGTTGAGGCTGCCGCTACTGATGCGAATGCTCAGGAAATTCTCGAACATGCAACTGCCGTGAACGATGCTGCGGTTCCGTCACCGACAGAGGCACAAAAATCGGCCGCAGCTGCACTGTCCATTACTCAGATTGACCTCGATGCCCTTAAAGCGGGTAATGAACAACTGGGTGCGCAGGATTCTGATTTGGCCGCTTATTATGGACCACAACGTTCATGGGTGACATCGAATACTCCGAGTTTAGGGGATCCGCTATCTAGTATTGCAAATATTACGAATGTCGCCACTGTCACCTGGGATACGTACTATCAGAATAAGATCGGACTTCTAGGAAATCTGCTCGGTTCACAGAAGAATACCTATACGAGCGCAATTTCCTCGGCCCTTGACGATACCTCCAAGGCGGCTGCTGTCAGTGGAGCCACCAAGGTTAATACCGCCATGGGTGAAGAAAACCCAGAGACCGCAGACACGACGCCGGCTACAGATACCGATAAAGCCGCAGCCCAGGCAGCTATCGCCGGACTTGCAGCACAGCTGCAAAGTATGGGCGTGGATCTAAGCGCCACACCGTACAGCTATATTAATGATGCCTCCCCAACCATTGGTCAGCTTGCTGCTGCCGTTAAAAGTGCTGAAAATGCCCAGGTTGATGATCTGAAGAAGCAGATTGATGGTTTTCAGTACCTTACGGAAGAACAAAAGACCTACTACAAGGAAAAGATCGATAACCCCGATTCAGGGCGTACCCGCGATAAAATCTTCCAAGGCGCGAAAAATTCCAATATTTCTATGAACCCGAATGGTGATACATCCGGTTTTGCCACGGAAGATACAGAACTAGAGGATTATGATGCAGCAAAGGCCGCTCTGGCTAAGCTCACTAATCTTCCTTCTACGGACCTAGCGGATTACAATAACGGTCTGGATAGTCATATTCCATACGGCGAAATGTTCCCATTTCTTGTGCGGGCAATTGCGCAATCCAAGTCCATTGCGACCAATTCCATTAATGGGTTGAAGAATCTGACTGAGGATCAGAAGAGTTCGTATTTGGCGGCCATCGGCGCAACCCCTGGTGCCGGCACGATCGTCACGATTGTTAGTGGTGCAACTGCGGTCGACACCGCGATGGGTGCTTCTGATCCAAAGAGCAGTGGAACTGATCTCGCAACTGATGCCGATATTGCTGCCGCCCAGGCGGCACTGAAGAAGCTTGGTTTCACCACCACGGATGACTATTATCAGCAGGTTTCGGCTCCTAATGTCACCGCGGGCGATGTCGCTCAGGCACTTATTGATGCAACCCGCAATACGACTATTGCGAAATTCAATCAGCTGAAGAACCTCACTGATGAACAGCGCGAAAGCTATAAGTCCCAGGTGAAGGACGTTGATGCACTCACTGCACCCAAGATTCTTGAGAGTGCGACCAATGTGGATTCCGTGATGGGTGGCAACCTAAGCGCTGCTACGGCTAAGACCGATGCTGATGTGACTGCAGCAACTGCTGCTATTAATGCGCTGAGCAGTCTTGATGACACCGCAAGGCAGAACTATATCACTGCCCTGGGTACGAATACCTCCCAGGCCGATGTGGTAAATACTGTCCTCAATGCCGTGAAGGATGATAAGACTGCTGCCAAGAACAGCATTGATGAACTCACAAAACTCACCCCTGAGCAGAAGACTTCCTATAAGTCCGCTGTTGATGCTGCCAATGGTGGCGAGGCGATTAAGACGCTCCTTAGCTCCGCCAGCACCATTGATGCTGTGATGGGGGAGAATCCAAGTGATGAGCAGAAGACTGCTGCTACTGGTGCGCTAAAGACGACTGCTGATGTGGCGGCAGCAACTGCTGCGATTGATGCGCTGAGTAATCTTGATGCGAATACCCGTAAGGGTTTTACCGATAAGCTTGCTACGAATAGTACTGAGGCTGATGTGGCAGCTACTGTTCTTGAGGCGTTGGATGCTGCTAAGAGTGCAGCAAAGAAGAGTATTGATGCACTCACAAACCTGACCCTGGACCAGAAGAGCTCCTATAAGGACTCGGTGGATTCGGCTATTGGCGCTGCTGCTATTAATGCTGTGGTTACTTCCGCTAGCACCATTGATGCGGTGATGGGGGAGAATCCAAGTGATGAGCAGAAGACTGCTGCTACTGGTGCGCTAAAGACGACTGCTGATGTGGCGGCAGCAACTGCTGCGATTGATGCGCTGAGTAATCTTGATGCGGATACCCGTAAGGGTTTTACCGATAAGCTTGCTACAAATGGTACTGAGGCTGATGTGGCAACCACTGTTCTTGAGGCGCTGGATGCTGCCAAGAAGGCTGCGAAGGAGAGTGTGGGTACGCTCTCTAGCCTGACTGATGAGCAGAAGAAGAGCTACGAGGACCAGATTGATAATGCCAAGTCTGGTACGACTGTTGCCTCGGCAATTGATGGGGCAACACGCCAGAATGCCAAGAATCAGATTGATCCGCTGAAGAACCTCAGTGATGAGGAAAAGGCCACGGTGAAGAAGCAGATTGATGAGGCTGAACTCACCAATCTGGATAGCCTACTTGCTTCTGCGAAGAACACTAATACTTCGCGCTTCACTGATGCACTGGCTAAGGCCAAAGATGCTCTGACTCAGGCTAAGGCACAGTATGACCAGGTGCGTTATACCAATGCCTCGGCTGATGCAAAGAAGGCCTTTGAGGACCGTGTCGCTGCGCTCACCTCACTCATTGCCTCCGCCGATGAAACCAACGGTATGGATAATGTTACTGCGGCGGACCTCACCACTGCGTCGAATAATCTCACCGCTGCTTCGGATGCCCTTGATGGTGTGGAACAGCACAGCATCAATTGGCTGCCAATCCTGCTTGGTGTTGGTGCCCTTGGTGTGGGCGGTGCTATCTGGTACGTGCTGAATAATCAGCCGGCCACTCCTGAGCCAACAGTGCCACCAGCCCCGGCACCAACGGCTACCCCTGAGCCAAGCAGGGAACCTGCTCCTGCACCAGCACCTGCTCCGGTTGCGGCTCCTGCGAAGGGCACGCTTGCAATTACCGGTGCACAAGTTCGCGGCATTGCCGTGCTGGCCATGGTGCTTATCGCCCTTGGTGGCGCATTTACATTGCGTCGCCGCCGGGAGCGCTAGGCCACGGTATAAAGCGGAATTGGGTATGGGTCTTCGGGCTCATACCTTTTTCATTTTCGGGTAGGGATTTGTCCACGCGGGAATTAGGGGGCTTGGGAGCGCAGCTTTGCTACAGGGAATTAATGTCCGGAACGTCTCGTAAGAACTAGTTCATGGCATAAGCCACGGTCATCTCCAATTTCGAGAGGAGATGAGATATAAGAGTAATTTTCTTGTGGCCCTCTGTGGTTAGATCGCCAACTTGCTTGGAAATCTTCACCTGGAGGCTTTAGGCACGAAAGTGTTTAACGCAAGAAAGAAGCGCCCCGGTGAGGACGGAAGTAGCAAATCCGCCTCCCGTTGCCTGAGAGGGTAGGGCGATCACAATATATCTAAGTCCCGAATTGCCAAATGGAGTTATTCGAGGGGTAGGGCATAAGTGGTTGCTGGTTTGTGTATCAGAAAATACGCGTTGTATTGCGGATTTGGAATATAAGTTTTTGCTAAAACTTGGCTAAATAGAAAATAAGTAGATCATAAGTGGAAATGCCCTAGATTTTAGTATGTGATTTAAATCATAATTGGAAAATCCTCCGAATTTCCCTCCTTGCTGGCAAAACAATGTGAAGGAGGGGAGGATTTTGTTTCCTTGTATGAAATTGTTGATTAGTCCACGTCAGCTTAGTTTTTGTTGAACAAAGTGGAGAATTGCGTGTGGGATAGTTTTATGCAAGCTGAACACGCGCTGTGGGTAATGTGAGCTTAAATTTTGGCACTCACAGGTGACTCTTAAGATGTTCAGGTTTTTGGGTGGACTGCTGGGAAAACTTTGATTATTCTGTACTTTGCTTTGTGGAACTTAGAGCTCGCTGTTCATTAAAAGTGCAGCACATCAACTATTTTTCACAGTTTCCCATTCCAATAATATCGAGCAATAAAGGATACTAAGTGCAATACGGCAAGCGCTCTATCTACCAGTTGCTGGGCACTATGGCGGTGGCCACCAGTATTTCTGTTGGCACTCTTGCAGTGCCAGCTCTCAACCAGCCAATGGCTAATGCCTACCCATCGGATGTTCTTTCCACGGCGGTTGGCCACAGCGGCCAGATTTATGGCGATTATGACCCAAGGTCGGGTAATGCTGCTTTTGGTAACTACACTGCAGACTTGGAGGATGGTACCTGGTTCTATAACGCAACCTATCGTACCGTTACTGCAGATATCACTGATGCCCAGGGCAATAAGAAGTACTGGGCCAGTGCCGGTGATACCATCACCTGGACTTTGACCTATGTGGTTGACAAGGACACTGACCAGGCAAATGAGACCGATGCTAATAAGCCGGTCTTTTACTTTGCCCTGCCAGTGATTGGCAGCGATACTGGTGATAATAGCGAAGTCACCAGTGTCACCTACACTACTGCTGATGGTATTAGCACCCCTGTTGATACTGCAGTAACTACGCCAAATTCAACAAATGAGACTGGTGCTTCGCCATTCAAGTCGGATGGTTCTAAGAACACCGATAATATGAACAACCTCGGCGCCATGGACAGTGTGCATTGGGTGAGTGTGCCTACCGCATCCAATGATTCCTCCCGTGTACGTTGGCTGACCGGCGATAAGATCACCATTACTGTGCAGCAGAAGGCCACTGGTACGGTGGACTTCTCTGATACTGCGCTGAGTGCAAGTGATGTTCAGATCGACAAGAACGCCCGACTCTTCGCTGATATTTATGAGGGTTACCGCCAGGCCGAATCCAATATTAATGTTGCTGGTGACGGCTCTAATAAGCTCATTTCCTGGAACCGCACCGGTTGGAATGGCTTCTTCAGTGTTAACCAGCCATTCCTTCAGGTAGCACGTGCTTCCGTCAGTGTTGTCAATAACCTTGGCTTCGATGTCACCTATAAGGTTGGGGACACCACCCGTACCGTTGCATCCAATGCTTCTTCCTCCGCTGTCGGTGCACCTTATGGTACCTATACTGCTTCCACCACCTACCGTGGTTTCACCATTGATTCCAATAACTCGGTGACCCTGGGTGAGGATGGTGTTGATTCGGTTTCCACGACTTCCGATCGTGATGCTCTGGGGCCAAATGCTATTTTGACCCTGACCCCTGAGACTTCCTTCCCAGCGCTGTCCACCTATAAGTCCCAGCTGGATGAGATTCTTGATCTCCCAAGTACCCAGGTTAATGACACCCGCAAGGCTGATTATATTAAGCAGCTTCAGGCAGCCAAGAGTGTTGAGGAAGCTGATGCCATTGTTGCTGATGCCAAGCTGACTCCAGCCGATCGTATTAATTCCCTTACTAACCTGACCCCAGCACAGAAGGCTGATTATCTTTCCCAGCTGGATGCTACTGGTGCGGATGGCTTTGCCATTGCCAATGCTGCTGCCAGTGTGGATGCTGCTATGGCAGCGAACCCAACCGCTACGCAAAATGCTGTGGCAGCAACTGATGCCGATAAGGCAGCTGCCAAGGCTGTTGCCAGCGAGCTTGGTCTTACCGGCGATGCAGAAACCGCCTTTGACGGTGTGATTGATAGCGCCAGCACTGATGGTGATATTGCCACCGCACTGAAGAATGCATTCAAGGATGCTTTTGAAGATGCCAACCGCTTCCCAAATCTGACCCCAGCGCAGCTTGATTCCTATAAGGCTGCTATTGATGCCCTTGATCCTTCGACGGCATCCGTGGCCGATTATAAGAAGATCTTCGACTCCGCCAAGGCTGTTAGTGATGCCATGGCTGATAATGCAGCAGAGAATACGAATACTGCTAGTGCAGAGGATAAGGCTGCTGCTTTGGCAGAGCTTAAGGCCCTCGGTGTCGCCGAAACAGATCCAACCTACCAGAAGCTTGCGGATACCAATAGCAGCATGACTGTGAGTGAGGTTGCTCAGGCAGTCAAGGATGCCGCAAGCAATACTCGTAGCAGCGTCAAGGATCAGATTGATGCCCTGCCATACCTGACTGAGGCACAGAAGACTGAGTACAAGAAGCAGGTTGATGCCGCAGCTGGTACCGGTGCAAGTACTATTCTTAGCGCCGCACAGAGTGTCAATTCCGCGATGGGTGCAAGTGACCCACTGAGCAATACCACGGTCGCAACCGCAGGTTCCAAGACGGCAGCTGATTCCGCCATCACCGCCCTTGGTGTAACCCTGGATCCAAATGACTCTTCCTATACTCCGGATGAGCAGGCAGCCATTCGTGCATTCCAGAATGCCACCACCGATAATCTTAGTGGTCTGACCGATGGTCAGATTGCTGAGGTTTTGCGCCTGGCCCAGGAAAAGAAGATTGATGAGCTGCCAAATCTTTCTGATACCCAGAAGGATTCCTATAAGAAGCAGCTCAATGGTACGAGTGATTCTGGTACGGCCACCGTACCAAATGCCACTGATGCCGCCGCCATTATTGCTGCCGCAACCGCAGTAAATAATGCTGCCGGTGGGGATAGCGCTTCCCAGAGTACAAGCCCTGAAGAGTCCTCGAAGACTGCAGCCCAGGCCGCAGTAGATGCTTTGGGTCTTACTGGTGATGCCGCAACCAAGGCCGCCAGCGATATTGCTGCTGCTGGTACTAACCAAGCCCTGCTTGATGCCATTAAGGATGCCCAGAAGGCAAAGATTGATTCCCTGGATGGACTCACCCAGGCCCAGAAGGATTCCTATAAGAAGGCCCTGGACAATGCCAATGGCCAGGATGCAGCAAATCTTGTAGATGAAGCAACCAAGGTCAATAATGTCACCAAGGATGCTACCGCTGAAGGCAGTGCCGATGAGGCCACTGCTGATGATATTGCGGCTGCCCAGGCAGAGGTCTCCGCGCTTGATGTGGATACCAGCAAGTTGAGTGATACGGAAAAGGCAGCCTATGATGCCGCAGTGGCAACTCTTGCCAAGACCGATCCACGCCCAAGCACCGCAGAGCTTGCCCAGGCCCTGAAGGATATTCAGAAGGCAAAGATTGATTCCCTTGATGGTTTGACCGCAGAGCAAAAGGCCAGCTATCAGGAGCAGTTGAAGGATGCTACGGGTAGTGCAGCCGAGGCTATTATTGATGCAGCCACCAAGGCTGCAGCAGCCCTGACTGATCCAACTGCAACGACCAATACCGATGCCACCACTGCAGCGGACCGTGAGGCAGCAAAGAGTGCTACCGATGCCCTGACCAATGGCATTAGTGATATTGACCCAGCCCTGCAGGCACGCATTGATAAGGCACAGAATGCTGATGCCACCTATGCGGATTTGGCAGATGCTGTTCGTGCAGCCCAGGAAGCAAAGATTAATAGCCTGAGCAACCTCACCCCAGAGCAGAAGCAGGACTATATTAATGCCCTGGCTAATACCACGGGTGAGCAGGCCAAGGCTATTTTGGATAATGCTGCTTTGGTTGATGCTGCCGCTGGCAATACTGCCACCGATGAGCAGAAGAATACCCCTGCTAATGCCACGGATATTCAGGGTGCCAAGGACGCTATTGCAGCCCTGCCACAGGTGGATGAGAATACTCTTAGCCCAGAGGCCAAGCAGGCCTATGATGAGGCAATGGCCAAGCTTAATGGCGATAACCCAACCGTGGGTGATGTGGCCGCAGCCGTAGCCGCAGCCCAGAATGCGGTTAAGGATAGTGCCGTTAATGCCATTAATAACCTCACCAACCTCACCCCAGCACAGAAGGCTGATTATCTTCGTGCTGTCAGTGAGGCCACCCCAGCTGAAGCTAACGCCATTGCCAAAACGGCAAAGAATGTCGATGGGGTAATGGGTACTGCCACGGATTCCACCGCAAGCAGCCATCCTTCCACCGAGGATGCTGCTTATAATGCAGCCACCGATGCCGCAACCCAGGCTGATATTGATGCAGCTAAGGCCGCTATTAACGGCATGACTGCACTCCCACAGGCCACGAAGGACTTCTACCTCAACACCGCACTGGCAGGCGATAACCTCAGCCAGGCTAATGTTGCTGATTCCCTCAAGCGCGCCATTGCCGCATGGAATGAAACCTACGACACGCAGGTTGATTCCTTGACCAACCTCACCCCGGAGCAGAAGCAGGCCTATAAGGACGCAATTGCCGCTGCCCCAAGCGATGAGGCCAAGCAGGCTATTGTTGACGCCGCAAAGGCGATGGATACCGCTATGGCCAGCGAGAATCCTGAAACGGCTAATACCAATGCAGCAACTGATGCTGATAAGGATGGTGCCCAGAAGGCCCTTGCCGCCCTTGCTGATCAGTTGAAGGCAGCCGGCGTGGATACCACCCAGCAGCCATATTCCTATGTCAATGATGACAACCCAACCGTGGGTCAGCTCGCCGAGGCAGTGAAGGCCGCCAAGGATGCTGCTAAGCAGGCTGCTAAGCAGGCTATTGATGCCCTGGATAATCTCACCCCGGAGCAGAAGCAGTCCTATAAGGATCAGATTGATACTGCTGATGCGACCGCCGCAGATGATATTGTCACCGGTGCAACAAATGTCAACACGGGCATGGATCCACAGGCTGATACCTCCGCTATTGCAAGTAAGCCGGTAACCAGCCAGGATACTGCAGCAGCTCAGGCTGCTCTTGATGCAATCACCAATATTCCATCGCTTATTGATGACTTCAAGGCTCAAGCAAATTCCGCCACCGATCCGGCCACCCTGGCCAAGGTCGTGCTGGATGCCCTCAATGCATCCAAGGAAGCAGCTAAGCAGGCTATTGATGCATTGAACAACCTGACCCCTGCGCAGAAGCAGTCCTATAAGGATGATATTGATGCAGCCAAGGGTGCAGCACAGATCAACTCCATTGTTGATGGTGCTACCCAGGTGGATACCGGCATGGGCGCAACTGACCCAACGAGCGTAACCACCCCAGCAACCAGCAATGATATTGCTGCTGCTAAGAAGGCTCTCGAGGACCTTGGCTTCACGGAAAGCGATGATTATTACACCCAGCTCAATGCTGATAATCTCACTGCCGGCCAGGTTGCTGATATTGTCCTCAAGGCCACCCGCAATGCCTCCGTTGCTGCCCTGAACAAGCTCACTAACCTCACCGATGAGCAGCGTGAGAGCTATAAGCAGCAAATTGAGTCTGCTGATAGCAACACGGCCAATAGCATTCTTGGCACCGCCACTAATGTTGATGCCGTCATGGGTGGTAACCCAAGCCAGGATCAGAGCACCGCTGCTGCTAATCCAAAGTCCACCCAGGATGTCACTGCAGCCACCGCTGCGATTAATGCAATGACCAACCTGGATGATGCCACCAAGCAGCAGTTCATTGACGAGTTGGGTACTGACACCACCCAGGCTGATGTGGCCGCCACTGTGCTCAAGGCTCTGGATGCTGCCAAGGAGGCTGCAAAGCAGGCTATCGACGCCCTCACCAACCTCACCCCTGAGCAGAAGCAGTCCTATAAGGACAGCATTGATGCCGCTAAGGGTGCAGAGGCTATTAATAAGATTGTCGAAACCGCAACCAATGTGGATGCCATTATGGGTGGCAACCCAAGCACTGAGCAGAGCGCTTCGGCTATTAATCCAAAGACCGATGCTGATGTGGCTGCAGCAACTGCTGCCATCAACGCATTGAGCAATTTGGATGATGCCACCAAGCAGCGCTACCTCGATGAGCTGGGCACCGATTCCTCCCAGGCGCAGGTTGCTGATACTGTCATGCACGCTCTTAGCGCATCCAAGGATGCTGCCAAGGCCGCCATTGAGGCCCTGGATAATCTGACTCCTGAGCAGAAGCAGTCCTATAAGGATGCAGTGGATGCTGCCAATGGCGCCGATGCTATTAATAAGATTGTCGAAACCGCAACCAATGTGGACGCAGTCATGAGCGGCAACCCAAGCACTGATCAGAGCACTGCTGCTGAAGCTGCTAAGATCACTGCTGATGTGGATGCGGCCACCGCTGCTATTAATGCAATGACCAACTTGGATGATGCCGCCAAGCAGCAGTATCTCGATGAGCTGGGCACGGATGCCTCCCAGGCTGATGTGGCTAATACTGTGATGAAGGCTCTGAATTCCTCCAAGGATGCCGCCAAGGCAGCTATTGATTCGATGGAGAACCTCACCCCAGAGCAGAAGGACTCCTATAAGAATGCCATTGATGCTGCTACCAACCCTGAGACTGTCACCAATACCCTGACCAGCGCAGGCAATATTGATGCAGTTATGGGTGGTGAGGCCGGCGATAAGGCTACTGCCGCTAATACCGCTGCCCCATCCGATCAGGATAAGGCTGCGGCCAAGGATGCTATCAATGCCCTTTCCAACCTCAGTGATGAGGAAAAGCAGAGCTTCCTCGACCGTGTGGATAATGCTGGTAACCAGGCTGATGTGGCCAAGGCTGTGATGGATGCCCTGAACGCATCCAAGACTGCCGCCAAGAACGCCATTGATGCCATGAAGAATCTCACCGATGATGAGAAGACTCAGGCCAAGGATGCGATTGATGCGGCTGCCACTATTGCTGCTATCACCAGTGTGGTAACCACCAATGACACCACCAATACCAACCGCTTCAATTCGGCCCTTGACCAGGCCAAGCAGGCCCTGGCCCAGGCGCAGACTGAGTACGAGAATGTCCGCTACACCAATGCTTCGGCTGAGGTGAAGAAGGCCTTCGAGGATAATATTGCTCGCCTGCAGAACCTCATTGCTTCTGCTGAGGCTGTTGATGGTGCTACGGATGTTTCCGCTGCTGACCTCTATGCCTACGCCTCTGACCTTGGCACTTCCGAGGAAGCCCTCGACGGTGTGGAGGCCAAGAAGTTCAACTGGATGCCAATCATCCTTCTGGCTGGTGGCCTCGGTGTTGCCGGTGCTGCATGGTACTACTTCAATAATGTTGCCCCAGCAACCGCAGCAGCTAATGGCGCAGCCGGTGCAGCTGGTGCCGGTGCTGCAGGTGCAGGCGCAACCGCTAATGGTGCAGGCAGCACTGCTGCAGGTAGCTCCAATGGCGTAATTGCTGGTGATCAGAACAACCAGGCAAATGGCGCTCAGTCCGGTCAGGCCAACGGCACTGCTACTACAGGTGCTGCTGGTCAGGATGCCCAGGCCAGCGCATCCCGCGGTGTTCTTGCAATGACAGGCGCCAATGTCTCTGAACTGGGTCTGCTTGCTCTTGCCCTGCTCGCAGTTGGTGGCGTATTTGCTGCCCGCCGCCGCAAGGAGAGCTAGTACCTAGGGCTAAGCGCTAATCTGGCTTTTAGAAACCAACCCCGATCTGTTTTTCCTAACAGACCGGGGTTTTCGCATTTTGGCGAACAACTTACCGTGGATGTTTGGGATTTTGGAACAGGTATGACCAAAATCACACGCCTTTGGACCGATGTAATTTCCTTGAAGATACCACCTTGCTTCAGCTTTAAAAATACTTAATTTACACTATATTTTTCCTTATATTGGCACGTGAAAAGCGGTAATAAATAGTAAGTAATAGGTATCTTTCCGCTCGGATTTATATTAAGCTAGTCCGTTATCTGTGGAAAAATGCCTTTTCCGTGTTCTACTGTCACTAGCTTAACGAAGGAATCTTTTGAGTTACGGTAAACGTTCAATTAGCCAATTGCTTGGCTCCATGGCTCTTGCGGCCAGTCTTTCTGCCGGTATTCTTACCATTCCGACAGCAACGCAATTTGCATATGCTCAGTTGGTCGACAAGTTGCCAGCTGATGACACCTCGGTTGGCCCAGCAGCCTTTCAGTCTGGCAGTCAGGTCTATGGCGAATTCAATGCTGACGGTAACCTCGGCTTTGGTAACTACACTTTTGGTGTAAATACGGGCCTGTGGACTTATAATTCTCTCTACCGTACAGCTACCGCTGAGATTATTGATTCGAAAACTGGTAAGCAGAAGTACTGGGTCAGTGCCGGTGACAATGTCAAATGGACAATTGAATATGTTGTGAATGCTGATACGTCTAATGAGCTGGGTGATAATAATAAATTCCCGGTTTATCAGTTTGCATTGCCACTTTCTAGTCCGCAGCAGCTCACTGCTTCTGATGTTACGGTAACTTATGTCAAGGCTGATGGTACCGAAACGGCAGTGCCGTTCAGCGTCACGGAAGCAACTTATGCAAATGAGAGCACTGCGAACCCGTTTAAGGCTGACGGTACGCCTAATCTCGATTCTGGTGCTTCGCAGGTCGGTCTTCTTAGTAAAGTTGGCTGGGTAAAGGTGCAGGATTACCGCGGTACCGAGCGTTGGCTTGAAGGCGATAAAATTCGCATCACCGTAAATCGCCAGGCCGCTAGTCAGGTAGAGTATACCGATACAGCAGTAGCCGCAGGTAATGTCAAGATTGATACTAACGCTAGTGTCTATTCGGATATTGTTGAGGCATACCGTAGGGACACTTCTAAATTGGGATTCCCGGCGCAAGATGTTGGTACGTGGAACCAAAACCGTGCTGATGGTTGGAAAGCTGCCGTGCAGCCATTCCTTGAGGTCGCACGTGCTACTTTCTCTGTGACCAATAATATTGGTCAGGAAGTTACTTACACTGTTGGCGATGACACAAAGACTGTTGCTGATGGTAAGTCTTCCACTGCCCTCGGTGTACCTTATGGTGAGTATCGTGTTTCCACCACGGTTGGTGAGTACACTGCTAAGTCC
Source organism: Corynebacterium sp. (assembly GCA_030530875.1). Classification (GTDB taxonomy): domain Bacteria; phylum Actinomycetota; class Actinomycetes; order Mycobacteriales; family Mycobacteriaceae; genus Corynebacterium. The sequence goes on along the minus strand of JAUMUD010000025.1, from coordinate 6,019 downwards.
GCACGTTCCGTCAAGCTCGGTGAATTTGACTCCAACGGTAATGTCACCCCGACTAGCATTGCGACCCGTGACCAGGTTGGCCCAACCGCTCAGTTGGTGCTGACCAAGGACGATGACTTCCCAATCCTGTCTAAATACAGCGACGAATATAACGAGCTTGTAGCCCTTAAGGGCAATGTTCTCGATCACGATAAGATTCAGGCTTATATTGATCGCCTGCAGGCTGCTCCTACCAAGGACGACGCAAAGAAGATTCTCGAGGAGGCAAAAACCGAGGCTGCGAAGACTCCAGACAGCATTATTGACAGCCTGACTAACCTTACACCTGAGCAGAAGAAGGCATACAAGGAAAAGGTTAATGCCCTCACCGATCCAAAGTCTTTGGATGCTTATGCTATTGCAAACCAGGCTGCCAAGGTTGATGCCGCAATGGGTGCAAGCCCAACTACGGAGCAAAACCAGGAAGCCATCACCGACAACGATAAGGCTGCAGCAAAGGCTGTTGCCACCGAGCTGGGTCTTACCGGTGATGAGCTTAAAACCTTCAATAACGACATTGAGAGCGCTACTAACGCTGGTGATATCGCCGATAAGTTGAAGGCTGCTTTCAAGAAGGCATTCGAGGATCCAAAGAAGTTCCCTAATCTGACTCCTGCACAGCTGGAGGCATATAAGAAGGCAATTGACGCTCTTGATACCACCAAGGCGCCAGTTTCTGATTTCAAGAAGATCTTTGATTCTGCCAAGGCCCTTGGCGCTGACCAGGTTTTGGACACGCCAAAGGACGCTACTGTTGCGTCTGATGCCGATAAGGCCGCAGCTCTTGCTGAGCTGAAGGCTCTCGGTATCGAGAGTGGCGAGCTGGTAAATAAGATCAACGGTTCTAACGCAACGATCAAGGATCTTGCTGAAGCTATTCAGTCTGCCCGCACTGGTACCAAGCAGAGCGCCATTGACGCTATCAATGCGATGGATTACCTGACTCCTAAGCAGAAGGAAGACTATATTGCCAAGGTTAAGGCTGCAACCACCGGTTCTGCCATTACCGCAATTAAGGACAATGCTCAGGAAGTCAATGACGCTCTGAAGAACGGCACCACCACTGGTGGTAAGACCGCAACCAAGGATGACCTTTCGGCAACCGCCAAGGCCATTGAGGAACTCGGTGTCACTCTTGATGAGAACGCAGCAGGTCTGACTGAGCCTCAGAAGGACCTCATTAAGAAGTACAAGGGTGCAAGTGCTGAAGGTGCCGAGCAGCCTACCACCGCTGAGCTTGCTGCTATCCTGCGTATTGCTGAAGCACAGAAGATTGATTCCCTTCCAGGTCTGACCGATGATCAGAAGGCTTCCTATAAGAAGCAGCTTCTTGGTGATTCCACTGCTAGCCCTGCTGTTGCACCAGCTAATGCCGCTGATACCAAGGCGATTCTTGATGGTGCCTCTGATGTGAGCGCTTCTAACCCAGGTAATACTGATGAGGCGAGCCGTACCGCAGCACTAGCAAAGGCGCCTACGACCCAGGACAAGGCAGCTGCACAGGCAGCGGTTGATGCTCTCGGTTTGACGGCCCCTGCTAAGACCACTGTGGATCAGGCTGTCCAGGATGCAGATACTAATGAGAAACTTCTTGCTGCTATCAAGCAGGCCCAAGAGGCAAAGATTGACTCTCTCGATGGCTTGACCGAGGCTCAGAAGAATTACTACAAGGGCCAGCTTGACGGCAAGTCCAGCCAGGATGCATCTGCCGTAGTTGCTGAGGCTGAGAAGGTTAATAATGTCACCAAGGATGCTACAGCTGAGGGTAATGGCGATAAGGCTTCCGAGGATGATGTAAAGGCTGCTGAAGCGGCTATTACGGCACTTGGTGTCGACACTGAAAAGCTCTCTGATGCTGAGAAGCAGGCTTATAACAAGGCCGTCGACAAGCTGAAGAGCACCACTGAAGGTGAGCCTACTGTTGCGCAGGTTGCTGCTGCAGTGAAGGCTGCACAGAAGGCTGCTATTCAGCAGCTTCCTGGCTTGACTGATGCACAGGTTGCTTCCTATACCAAGGCTCTGGATGATGCCAATACCACCGGCCCTGCTGCCGAGAAGATCATCGAGGATGCCAAGAATGTAAGCAAGGCTGCTGGTGGCGACACTGACGCCAAGAGTGCTACACCATCTGCGGCTGATAAGAAGGCTGCACAGGATGCTGTCGATGCCCTAAATCTGACTGGTCCTGCAAAGAGCACTGCTGCTGACGCTATCAAGAATGCTGCCACCAATGGGGCTCTGCTGGACGCCATTAAGCAGGCTCAGAAGGATAAGATTGATTCCCTCCCAGGTCTGACCAAGGCTCAGAAGGATTCCTACAAGAAGCAGCTCGATGAGGACGCTAATAAAGGCCAGACTGCTGCTGACCTTGTTGCCGAGGCTGAGAAGCTCAGCAATGTTGCTGTTGATCCAAATGCGGAGGGCAATGACAAGCCAGTAACCGAAAAGGACATCACCGCTGCTAAGGCTGCTGTGACTGACCTTGCTGTTGATACCACTAAGCTCTCTGAGGCTGAAAAGAAGGCTTATGATGAGGCCGTCGAAAAGCTAAATCAGACTAGCCCTAACCTTCCTACTGCCGCTGAGGTAGCTAATGCCCTCAAGACCATCGAAAAGGCCAAGATTGATTCCTTGGACGGTCTGACCAAGGAACAGAAGGAAAGTTACAAGCAGAAGCTTGATGCCCCTCAGGGTGCCGGTGCAGGCGCTGGTGCTGACACCATTATTGCCGAAGCACAGAAGGCTGCTGATACTGCTACGAATCCTCAGCCTCCAGTAAAGGACGAAGAGGCCAAGCAGGATGATATTGATGCTGCTAAGGCTGCTATTCAGAAGCTGACTGACGGCATTACGCCATCTAAGGAACAGCAGGACCTTATCGATAAGCTGGATAGCACCAATCCGAAGCCAACCTATGAAGATGTGGCTAATGCTGTTGTTGCTGCACAGCAGGCTAAGGTTGATTCCCTGGAGAATCTGACCCCTGAGCAGAAGACCGAATATAAGAATGCCATCGCCGCTCACCCTGGTGAGAAGGCTGATGAGATTCTGAATAATGCGCAGTTGGTGGATGCTGCTAAGGGTGGCACCGCTACTGAGGAACAGAAGAAGACTCCAGCAAATGCTACAGATATTAAGGCTGCTAAGGATGCCCTTGCGCAGATTCCTGATCCAGATACAGAGAATCTGAGCACTGAGCAGCAGCAGGCTCTGGATGAGGCAATTGCGAAGCTGGATAGCACTGATCCAGCACCAACTGTTGCTGATGTGGCTGCCGCTGTCGCTGCTAAGCAGGATGCGCTGAAGGCTGCTGCTGCGAAGCAGATCGACGATCTGAAGAACCTCACCCCTGCCCAGAAGCAGTTCTACAAGGATTCGCTTGCTACCGCGACCCCTGAAGAGGCTGATGCGATTGCTGACACCGCCAAGAATATTGACGGTGTAATGGGTACCGCTAGCGCTTCCCGTGAGGGTGCGGGTATGCACGAAGCAACTGAGGATGCTGCCTACAATGCCGCAACTGAGGCTGCTAGCGATACTGATATTGCTGCCGCGAAGGCTGCTATCGATGCGATGGACAAGCTCCCACAGGCCGACCGTGAGGCACTGAAGAATAAGCTGCCTAAGGGCACCGATGCGCAGGGTACTTCCCAGGCCACTGTTGCTGATGTGCTGAAGGAAGCTATTGCTGCGTGGAATAAGAAGTTCAACGATGAGATTGATGCGTTGGACAACCTCACTGAGGCACAGAAGCAGTCTTATAAGGATGCAATTGCTGCCGCTGGTACTGATACCGATAAGGCTGCTGTAGTTGCTGCCGCAGGCAAGGTTAATACCGCTATGGGTGCAGCGGATTCCGAAAATGCGGATACAACCCCTGCCACTGCGGATGATAAGACCGCTGCCAAGAAGGCTATTGATGCCCTCAAGGATCAGCTTGTTGCTGCTGGTGTGGATATGACCAAGGCGCCATATACCTACCTTGCTGATGATGCTAATCCAACTGTCGGTCAGGTTGCTGAGGCTGTCAAGGCTGCTAAGGATGCGGTGAAGGATGCAGCAAAGCAGGCTATCGATGAGCTTAAGAACCTCACCGATGAGCAGAAGGCTTCTTATAAGAAGGCCGTTGATGATGGCGATGCTGCTGCGGCACAGGGCATTGTTGATGCTGCTAAGGCAGTGGATACCGCCATGGGTGCAGATGACTTTGGTAATACTGCGCAGGCTACTGCCGAAGACACCATTGCTGGTAAGGCAGCTGTGGATGCCTATGCACCACTGCTGACCGCAGCGGGCGTAGATCTTAATGGGACACCATATGTCTATGTTTCTGAAGGTGCTAAGCCATTTGTTGGTCAGGTTGCTGAGGCAGTGAAGTCTGCCGAGCAGGCTGGTAAGCAGGCTGCCAAGGACGCTATTGATAAGCTTGAGAATCTGACCCCTGCACAGAAGCAGTCCTATAAGGACGATATTGATGCAGCTAATGGCGGTACCGCTGTTGTTGCGCTGCTCGATGGTGCTAAGAAGGTTGATGCAGCGCTGGTTCTTGCTGACCCAACCACTGAGACCACCACTGCCACCGATAATGACATCAAGGCAGCTAAGGCTGAGCTTGAAAAGCTGGGCTTTGGTCCGGAGGATCAGTACTACAAGGACTTGGTAGCCAAGGTTCCTGGTGCAAATGCTGGTGATCCTGAGACCAATATCAGTGCAGGTAAGGTTGCCGATATTATTCTCAAGGCAAGCCACGATGCAGAGGCTAAGAAGCTCGATGCACTCACAAACCTTACTGATGAGCAGCGTGCGGATTATGCCGAGAAGCTTAAGGCCGCTAAGCCAAATGAGATTCCAGGCATCCTTGAGACCGCTGGCAATGTCAATGCAATGATGGGCGCAGACCCAACCCAGGAGCAGCAGACTGCTGCAGCTAAGCCTGCAACTCAGAATGACATTGATGCTGCTACCACTGCCATCAAGGCCCTTGGTCTGCCAACTGAGGATCAGGATAAGTTCCTTGGCCAGCTGACTCCTAATAAGACCCAGGCTGAGGTTGCAGCGACCGTTCTTGAGGCTATGAAGGCTGCCAAGGATGCTGCCAAGGCTGCTATTGATGCACTCGAGAACCTGACCCCTGAGCAGAAGCAGTCCTATAAGGACGATATTGATGCTGCTAAGGGTGGTGCGGCGATTAAGAAGCTCGTTGAGACTGCAACCAATGTGGATGCCATCATGGGTGGTAACCCAACTCAGGAGCAGAGCACTGCTGCTGAGGCTGCCAAGACTCAGGCTGATGTGGATGCTGCTACCGATGCGATTAATGCCATTAGCAACCTTGATGCTGCGGCAAAGCAGAAGCTCATTGATGAGCTGGGCACCGATGCCTCCCAGGCTGATGTGGCTAAGACTGTGATGAAGGCCCTTTCGGCCTCCAAGGATGCTGCCAAGGCTGCTATTGACGCCATGAAGAATCTCACTGCTGATGAGAAGACTCAGGCTAAGAATGCGATTGATGCGGCTGCCACTGTTGCTGCTATCACCAGCGTGGTCAGCACCAATGGCTCTACCAATGTGGACCGCTTCAATACTGCCCTTGACCAGGCCAAGCAGGCCCTGGCTCAGGCCAAGGCTGAGTATGAGAGCATCCGCTACACCAAGGCATCTGCTGAGGTGAAGAAGGCCTTTGAGGATAATATTGCCCGTCTTGAGAACCTGATTGCTTCCGCAAATGGTGTGAATGGTGTGGACACTATTTCCGCCGCTGACCTGCAGGCAAGTGCTGGTGAACTTAGCAAATCTGAGGAAGCTCTGGATGGCAAGAACTTCAACTGGCTGCCAATCATCATCCTTGGTGGTCTGGGTGTTGCCGGTGCCGCTTGGTATTACCTGACCAATATTGCCCCAGCCGCCGCTGCTAATGGTGCCGCTGGTGCTGGTGCGGGTGCCGGTGCTGGTAGCTCCGCTGGTGCTCCAGGTGCTGCTG
>JAUMUD010000024.1:26620-34846 GCA_030530875.1 Corynebacterium sp. | reverse complement strand
TTTCTTAAGGATCGGGTTTTTCTTAAGGAAACCCGTTTAGGAAACACTTTTGTTGACTAATTCCTCTTAAGAAAGCCCCTAAACTTAAAGAAATCCCACTCAGAAAAGCTGAAATGTGATCCTCATTACATTTTCTTTTTAAGTGTTCAACAATCTGAAATCTAACCCAAATGGGGGTAGAAACAAAAAATCCCCTGCTTGAGTTTCTGTGTAAATCCGCTCAAACAGGGGTACTTAGATCCAAAACCGGATCTTTTCCGATCTTTTTAGGCGCTTAAAGTGTAAGTCGGCCGCTCAAGGCGCGGGACAAAGTCAGCTCATCCACGAATTCGAGGTCGCCGCCAAGAGGCATGCCACTGGCAAGACGGGAAATCACCAGGTCAGGGAAATCCTTAAGGAGCCTAGCCAGATAGGAAGCCGTGGCCTCACCCTCAGTATTAGGGTCGGTGGCCAGAATGACCTCTTTAATATCAGGACCCTTATCGCCACCCTCTTCATCGGGCAGGGTGCCACCGATGCGCTGAACCAGGGAAGCAATATTAAGCTCTCGGGGACCAATACCGGCCAGGGGGTCAAGAACCCCACCAAGCACGTGGTAGCGGCCATGATATTCACCGGTACGCTCGATAACCTGGATGTCCTTAGGTTCCTCAACCACGCAGATCGTCGCAAGGTCTCGCTGATGGTCTGAACAAATGGAGCACAGCGTGCCCTCAGCGATATTGCCGCACACGCGGCAGAACTGCACGCCCTGCTTGACCGCATTGAGCGCGGAAATCAGGCGGTCAATATCCTCCGCCTCAGTGTTGAGCAGGTAAAAGGCAATGCGCTGCGCGCTCTTTGGGCCAACGCCCGGCAGCAAGCCTAGCTCATTAATCAAATCCTGAACAGGACCCTCAAACACTACATCCACCAATCACAAGAAGTAATGATCACCAAAGCCGGGTGCCCGAACGAGCACCCGGCCACAGCGAGTTTTTACATCATATTGCCGAATGGGCTGCCCTGAAGCTGGTTGGACAGTGGGCCCATGGTCTCCTGGGCGAACTGGCCGATACGCTCATGGGCATCATTGACAGCAGCAACGATGAGGTCCTGAAGGGTTTCCTTCTCCTCTGGGTTAAGCAGCTGCTCGTCAACAACGGCATCACGAAGCTTGCCGGTACCATCAATGGTGACCTTCACCAGGCCATTGCCTGCGGAACCCTCGCGGGTAGCAGCAGCGATGGTCTCCTGTGCGGCCATGAGCTGGCGCTGCATTTCCTGTGCCTGGGCAATAATCTTGGACATATCAGGCTGTCCCATATAAATACTCCTTATATCGTGGGAACTGTTGTAACCAGACTACACTACCCGCGCCTAAAGCGGGCGTGCATCAAAGAATTCAACCACCAATTCCTTGGCAATATCCAAACCGGAACGATGATCGGACTGGCCACGGCTCTCCTGGGCTTCCCGGATGAGTTCCGCTTCCTCGTCCTCCTCGCTCATTGGCTCCGGCGCTGGGGTTGGGGTTGGGGCTGGTGCGCTCACCGGTGGTGCATAATAGTCTTCCTCCGGTGGCGGTGGGGCATCCTCAGGTGGTGGCGCCATGGCATCCCAGCGGTTCTCCACTGGTGGCTGCGGGCGGCTAAGCGGGCGGACCTGCGGAATCCGATGAGACTCAGCGACCTGTGGTTGTGGCGCAGCCACTGGTTCTGGTGCCTCCGGCCTGCGCATAGCCTCCGGCAGGCGCTCCTGCGCCGAAGCGGCCTGCTCCTCAAGGCTGGTTAGCGGCCCCTCGGTGCCGATTGGTGCCGGTGCACCCCAGACCGAGTCTGTGGCCGGGGTTGGAATCGGCTGGACAGAAGGCGCTGGTGCAGGAGTTGGCTCAGGTTCCGGCTCCACGACTGGCTCGGCTGCCGGTATTGGCTCCGGTTCAGGAACTGGTGCCGCCTCTACCTCGGGCTCAGGCGCTTTTGGGTTAGCATGCACCTCGCAACGGAACTCTAGTGGCAGGCCAAGAACTTCCTCCATTGCCTGGCGGATAATATGATGAACCTCACCCTGATTCAGGCGATTACCAAGGGCAACGGTAGTGTGATTAATAATCAGCACCTCACCGTCAAGGTCCACAATTTCTGCCGGGGCAAAGAGCACACCAGCAGTTTCGTTCTTATTAAAGACGGCCTCTTTAAGCGAAGCCCACTGTTCACCAACCAAAGAAAGCAGGCTATTGCGGCGAATCTCCGCAAGGCGAGCTTCCTCATCCTGCTCCGCTGGGGCGGCAGGAGTCTGTGGTTCATTGGCCACTGGCTCAGGAGCAAAGTCCTCAAAGTCAGGGTAGAACTCTGGCTCTGGTTCAGGTTCCGGAACCGGAGTTGGGGCTGGCTGCGCGCTCGGTGCGGGTGCTGCACTTTGACCAGTAACCGGTGGCATGCCCATTGGTGGAAGCGGCTGGATTGGCTTCGGAATAGGCTTGATTGGGCTCACGACTGGTTGCGCAGACTGCGGCCGTTGCGTTGGCTGTGGCTCAGGTTGCTGTACTGGTTGCTGAGCAGGTTGCGGTATAGCCTGAGCTGCAGGTTGTTGTACTGGCTGCTGCACTGGCTGCTGAACCTGTTGTGGTTCCGGAGCCTGTTCCGGCTGCGGTTCTGGCTCTGGCTCCTGCTTTGGCTGCGGGCGCTTGAGCACAGGTGGTTTCACCGGATTTGGCGGAATCACGCGGGCAGGCTGAGGGGCAGAACTTGCTGCAGCCTGGGCAGAAGGTTGGATGGCAGGGGCAGTCGTGGTTTGGCCTGGCGCCAACATGCGGGCGACAATAATTTCGAGCAGCAGGCGTGGGGAGGTCGCACCCTTGAGGTCCTGCAGGTGGTCATTGAGCACGCTGGCCTGGGCAAGCAGGGCTGCCGGTGGGAAGTTCTTGGCCTGCTCGCGCAGCAGTGGCTGGTAATCGGCAGGGGCATCGACAAGACCGGCATTGAAGGCGTCGTCGACAGACTGCAAAACCATGAGGTCACGGAGGCGATCGAGGAGGTCCTGCGCATAGCGGCGTGGGTCCAGGCCAGCCTGAATGACAGTATCCACGGCGCGGAACATTTCAGCAGCGTCAAGGGATGCGAGGGCTTGGACGGAGGCGTCGATAAGCGAAGAATCAGTCAGGCCCAGCAAATCACGGGCAAGACCATAAGTGACCGGGCCATCGCCGGAACCAGCGATGAGCTGGTCAAGGATGGAGAGCGAGTCACGGGGCGAACCGCCACCGGCGCGAATAACCAGCGGGTAGACGGATTCCTCAATTTGGACATGCTCCTGCTCACAGATGCGGCTGAGCAGCGCATGCATATCATTCGGGGTGAGCAGGCGGAATGGATAATTATGCGTACGGGAACGGATGGTGCCAATGACCTTTTCCGGTTCCGTGGTGGCAAAAATAAAGATGAGATGCTCCGGTGGCTCCTCAACAATCTTGAGCAGCGCATTGGCACCGGAGGAGGAAATCATGTGCGCCTCATCGATGATGAAGATGCGGTAGCGCGAATCAGACGGCGCATAAATCGCACGATCGCGCAGCTCACGCATGTCCTCAACGCCATTGTGGGAGGCAGCATCGAGCTCAGTTACGTCGAAGTTACCAGGGCCATTTGGCGCCAGGGAGACACAAGAATCGCAGACCCCACAGGGCGTGGAGGTCGGGCCCTGCGCGCAGTTGAGGGAGCGCGCAAGGATGCGGGCGGAGGAGGTTTTGCCGCAACCGCGCGGCCCGGAGAACAAATAGGCATGGTTGATTTTGCCGCTATCCAGCGCACGCGAAAGCGGAACGGTGACCTGCTCCTCGCCGATCATTTCCGCAAAACTTGCCGGACGGTATTTACGGTATAAAGCCACGTCTTAGCCTATTCTCTCGTATGTCTCCCTATTCAAATCCAATAAATCAACCCCGCGGCGCTCAAGTTCCTCCTGCAAAGCCGGCATGCCATTAGTCAGGCCGAATTCCAGCTCCTCATCGGTGAGCAGCAGCAATTGCACGAGCAAAGTCAGGCGCCCGCGAGTCTGATCCGTTGGACGATCAGATCCCACTTTACCTGGCTCCTCATACATTTGGGGAACGCCTTGTTCCCACACATAAGGAGCAATCAAAATGCCATTACAAGCATTATATTCGGCGGTAATTCCACGAATCACCGTGCCCGGTTGTGGCAGCAGCGCACCATGGGAGAGGGTGAGCAGTGTTGCCGTATCATTGAGCAGCTGCACCAGGTTAAATTCCGGATAGCCCAGGGTCATAATTTCCGGGCGCACATCCACCTTCCGGCCATCGGGGCCTTCGGTTTCCATGCCGAATTCGACCTGGGAGAAATCTGCCGTTGCGCAGGCATATTCCCCGTCCAAGTCGAATTGGGCGATGTGGAAGGTACCCGCCTTATAGATTCCCATCACCGGTGGAAAGAGCTGGGAAAGCCAGTAGGAGGTTTCCTTCAGGTCCATTAGAGCTGCTCGATTGCTGCCAAAAGAACGCAGGTAGCCACGCCATCCATGGCCTGAGTGACCTCATCAACTGGTGGCAGGCTTGGTGCCAGGCGCAGGTTGCGGTCGTTCGGGTCCTTTTTGAATGGATAGGTGGAACCAGCGGCCGTGAGGGCAATGCCCGCTTCCTTTGCTAGCGTAACGACGCGCTCCGCCGTTCCATCGACCACATCCAGGGAGATGAAATAGCCACCGGTTGGCTTGGTCCACTGGGCAATGCCGAGGTTACCCAGACGCCTGTCCAGAATTTCCAGGACGCTGCGGAACTTTGGTGCCAGGGATTCCTGGTGCTTGCGCATGTGGGCCTTGAGGCCTTCCACATCGCCGAAGAATTCGGCGTGGGCGAGCTGGTTAATCTTATTTGGGCCAATGCCGCGGATGGAAGCGTGCTTCTTATACCAGGCGATGGTTGGCTCAGAGCCTGCGAAGAAGCTCACGCCGGAGCCGGCGAAGGTGATTTTCGAGGTCGAGGTGAAGACCATGAAGCGGTTTGGATGACCAGCGGCAACAGCGTATTCCACCACATTTTCAATATGAGGGAAGTCGCCCTCAAGGATGTGGATGGCATAGGCGTTATCCCACATAATGGTGAAGTCGGGGGCTGCGGTCTCCATGGAAGCGAGTTCCTTGCAGACCTCAGTGCTGAAGGTATAGCCGGTTGGGTTGCTAAACATTGGCACAGTCCACATGCCCTTGACAGCTGGGTCCTTGACCAGTTCCTTTACGGCTTCCATATCTGGGCCGTCCTCAGTCATTGGGACAGTGATCATCTCAAAGCCGAAGTGCTCAGTAATGGAGAAATGACGGTCATAGCCTGGAACAGGGCAGAGCCACTTAACTACTGGCTCATCCTTCCATGGGCGTGGGGAATCTGGAAGACCAAAAGCATAAGCCCAGGAAATGACGTCGAATTCAATATTGAGGGAGGAGGCGTCACCGGCAAGCACATTGGCCATTGGGAGACCCAGGAGTGCTGCATAAATCTCGCGAATATCGCGGATACCTTCAAGACCACCGTAGTTACGTGCGTCTACGCCATCCTTGGTCTTATAGCCGTGGGGGAGTGGGAGCAGGTCATTGGAGAAGTCCAGCTGCTGGCTACTTGGCTTACCGCGGGTGAGGTCCAAGGAAAGGTTAAGGTCCTTGAGCTTGGCATATTCTGCGCGCACCTCATCTGCCATACCGGCTAGGGTTTCGCGCTGTTGCGGCGTTAATTCGCTGATTCGGGTCATGGGTACACCACCATCAATTATTAGTGAAAAAGTTCGCCCCCAAGTTTATCAAAACCCCGCCCATCGGGGACTGGCAATTACCAGTCCCCGATGAACAAAACTTGCCAAGGCAGCTACCACCACGATGCTGTCCTTGGGAAGTACCACCAGTCATCCTCCTTCAAAGTCTGAAGGTGAATGGCTAAACCAGCAACTTTTATATTACATGCATTGTCATGAAAAGAAAATCTGAACTGCCCTCCGTAATTCAATGCAATCGGATATTGTAATAGGACTCGGCATGCATCCTGTGTAAAAATATAACGCAAACCCCCAGGTGGCGCGCCTATAACTGCATAAGGTTATCCTAAGATTAAAAGGTTCCTGGGTATTTAATATGTCTGAACAAGTGAAATTCGAATTCATGCAAAAACCATTTGTTTTTATGGATGTCTCACATGAAAAACTGTAATTGTGCACCCGTTTTGCAATAGCTATTTTTGTTGCATTTCTAGCTTGCACGATCCGCGCACAGCTAGCCTCCAGATTGGAGCCCTGCCTCACTTGGACAAGAAAAATCTGCCAAGTTAAGCGAAAATCCTGCACTTCCTACCTTAAGAACGGAAAAACCCAAACCAACAATCTGTGTTTCTTTGGTTTTCAGGGCCTAAAACCCGGTTTCGGGTACCCCCGTACCGTGTGGAACAAAGTAATCGGGCATTTTTAAGTTCAATGGAAATGCGTATTCCTCAACATTTTTATGGCCTAAACTAGCGCCGAAAAGTTGAATTCTTAGAAAATTGCTTCCTACGATTCTTTTGGCGGCACGTTGAACAACATTGGACCTATTTGCCGAAATTCTGACCAATCCGCCATTAGTGTGAGCAATCTCACAAGTTTGAGCCCTGTTTTTTGAGAAATTTAAAGGGTAACCGCGCACCCGCCAGAGCCCACTTATCCTTGCTGCATTCCTGCCCTGGGGAGGTTCATGAGATAGCGCCACGCGGCACCCGAAGCTATTCTAGCTTATTCAGTGGCTTATGTCGAATATTTCGGGATGTAGTGTATGAGCTGGCACATGCGGCGCCCTGGTTTTCTGGTTCGACCAGGGGATTTGTGTGTTTCTCTATTTCTGGTAGAGTATTTCGGGTAAGTCACTCCAGTGATTACGCCGTGGAGGATTCGACTAGCGGCCTATGTCACACGCCTGGAACGCGTGCGGGATTAATTTCCCTCAGGGGTTCAAATCCCCTATCCTCCGCCATCAGAACCCAGCCTGAGCTGGGTTCTTTTTTTATACTTGAGTCATGATTCATCTCGTCGTTATGGGTGTGTGCGGTTCTGGCAAGAGCACTCTTGCCCGCGCCTTGCGTAAGGCCACTGGTTTCAACTTTGCCGAGGGCGATAATTTCCATCCCCCTGCTAATAAGAAGAAGATGGCTTCCGGTATTCCCCTTACCGATGAGGATCGCTGGCCCTGGCTTGAATCCCTGCGCAACTGGATGCTCAATGAGGACATTCAAGGGCGCTCCTCTATCATGGCTTGTTCCGCTCTCAAGCACTCATACCGGGATGCACTCATCGACCCGAATCTAAGCGCCCCGGTTCTTTTTATCTCCCTCGAGGGCGACCCTGAGCTTTTTCGCACTCGTCTCGAGGAGCGTACTGATCACTATATGAAGGCCAATATGCTTCAGAGCCAACTCGATACCTTCGAGCCTCTCGATGCCTCCGAGAATTACCTCCGTCTCAACATCGCGGACTCCGTGGAGACCAATGTCGGGCGCGTCCTCGACGCCATCCAAAATTCCTAAAATTCCAAAATTTTGATCATTTCCCCAGGACCCGATCCAAAATTTCTGTTTCTGGACCCTCCGAGCCAGGCTCGCTTCGGTGTAATTACAATTCCTGCCATGCCCCGCACACTGGACCCAACCCGGCGCGAAACCCAGCCCAGCTACCGCGCAGCCAACTCTGTCTTGGCCTACTAACCGTGCTCTGAAGTTTTGCGATCAGTTCCTGGGAAAATAGGCGAAATTTCAAAATTTTGATCATTTCCCCAGGACGGACTTCAAAATTTTTTGTTTCTAGACCCGTCCGCCAAGCCAACCGTGACAGCTCCAGCTCTGATTCTTGGTCAGCTCCTCAGTCTCCGTTTCGGTGTAATTACATTTCCTGCCATGCCCCGCACACTGGACCCAACCCGGCGCGAAACCCAGCCCAGCTACCGCGCAGCCAACTCTGTCTTGGCCTACTAACCGTGCTCTGAAGTTTTGCGATCAGTTCCTGGGAAAATAGGCGAAATTTCAAAATTTTGATCATTTCCCCAGGACGGACTTCAAAATTTTTTGTTTCTAGACCCGTCCGCCAAGCCAACCGTGACAGCTCCAGCTCTGATTCTTGGTCAGCTCCTCAGTCTCCGTTTCGGTGTAATTACATTTCCTGCCATGCCCCGCACACTGGACCCAACCCGGCGCGAAACCCAGCCCAGCTACCGCGCAGCCAACTC
>JAUMUD010000024.1:0-26520 GCA_030530875.1 Corynebacterium sp. | reverse complement strand
AATTACATTTCCTGCCACGCTCTGCACACTGGACCCAACCCGGCGCGAAACCCAGCCCAGCTACCGCGCAGCCAACTCTGTCTTGGCCTACTAACCGTGCTCTGAAGTTTTGCGATCAGTTCCTGGGAAAATAGGCGAAATTTCAAAATTTTGATCATTTCCCCAGGACGCGCTTCAAAATTTTTGTGTTTGGCCCCCTCCACCGACCCAACCGCGACTGGTTCGGCTCCGTTCCAAACCCACACAGGAGCGGAGCGAGTCCAGTCAGTCTCATCTACTCGAGCCGACAGAGGCGGGCCCGTTCCGGTGTAATTACAATTCCTGCCACGCTCTGCACACTGGACCCAACCCGGCGCGAAACCCAGTCCAGCCACCGCCCGCCCAGCCTCTGTCTTGGCCCTCTCACAGAGCCTGTCAGAACCGTAAAATTTCAAAATTTTGATCATTTCTCCAGTTCGACTTTCAAAATTTTTGCTTTTATGCCGGGATCGGTGGGTGGTTTCGGTGTTGTTGGTGCGTGGATTCTGCTCCTATATATTTCTGAACCACATATCTCCACGGCCTCTTTCCTACGCTCCATTTCCGACCACCGGAAGACGCCGACTGCTCAGGTTCGTGTCTGCCATGAATGTGAGAATTATCGCGGTGGTTGTCAGATTGAATCGTAAAATTTTGAGTTTTTGGTTATTTGCCCAGGAGTCATTCGAGAAATTCTGCCTTTCGGTTTCCTGCGGGACTGAAAACAATTCATGCAGGGCAGTTTTTTCTTACGCGAAAACGCAAAAGAGTGTATGAATGGTGGTATGAAGAAATTGATCAATGATGTAGAAAAAGTCGCAGCGGAGGCCATGGAGGGTCTTGCGCTGGCCCATCCAGATCTTATTGAGAACCACCCGGCCGAGGGATTCCTTAGCCGCGCGGCGGGTATTAAGAAGGAGGCCGGTAAGGTCGGCATTATTTCCGGTGGTGGTTCAGGCCATGAGCCGCTTCATGCCGGATTTATTGGCACGGGTATGTTGGACGCCGCAGTCCCAGGCCCGGTGTTCACGTCCCCAACGCCGGACCCAATTTGCGCCGCCGCCAAGGAAGCCGATAATGGCGCGGGTGTGCTTTTCATCGTGAAGAATTACACGGGCGATGTGTTGAACTTCGATACGGCAGCAGAGCTAGCCGATATGGACGACATCACCGTCAAGCAAGTCATTGTTAATGATGATGTCGCCGTGGAGAATTCCACCCACACTGCGGGCCGTCGTGGCGTGGCAGGCACGGTCCTGGTGGAGAAGATTGCCGGTGCTGCTGCTGAGCGCGGGGATGATTTGGAGACTGTGGCCGCCATTGCCCAGAAGGTCATCGACAATACCGGGTCCATGGGTCTTGCGCTGAGTGCCTGCACGGTGCCACATGTGGGCAAGCCAAGCTTCGACCTGCCAGAGGATGAGATTGAGCTTGGTGTGGGTATTCACGGTGAGCCGGGTCGTCGCCGTATGCCAATGGACACCGCCGATAATCTCACCGATGAGCTTGTAAACCCAATCATTGAGGATTTGAAGCTAACCAAGGGTGAGCGTGTTATTGCCCTGGTTAATGGCATGGGTGCCACCCCAGAATCCGAGCTTTATATTGTCTTCCGCAGGGTCGCCCAGCGCCTCCATGATGCCGGCATTGAGATTGCCCGCAGCCTGGTTGGCAACTATGTGACCAGTCTTGATATGGCAGGTTGCTCAGTAACTCTTTGCCGCGTTGATGACTCCCTCCTTGAGCTTTTCGACGCTCCCGCACACACCCCCGCTTTCCGCTCCTAAACACTACCTATCGAAAGGAAAAATCATGTCTAATCTCACTGTTGCTTGGGCCCGTGCCTGGATGGAAGAATGCGCAAAGACTGCCCATGAGCACCGCGAGGAACTCATTGAACTTGACCGCAAGATTGGCGATGCCGACCATGGTGAAAATGTCGACCGTGGTTTTGCTGAAGTCGTCAAGGCTGAGGCGGAGGCTAATCCAGCCACCCCAGCGGATGTGTTGAAGCTTGCAGCCCGCACCTTGATTTCCACTGTTGGTGGCGCTTCAGGCCCACTGCTTGGTACAGCCTTCCTTCGTGCATCCAAGGCACTTACTGCTGAGAGCGTGGATTCGGCCCAGTTGGCCGCCATGTTTGAAGCTGGTCTTGAGGGAATTATTGCCCGCGGTAAGGCAACGGAGGGTGAAAAGACCATGGTTGATGCCTGGGCACCCGCAGCAAAGGCAGCCCGCGCAGCAGTCGATGCCGGCAAGGATGAACACACTGTTTT
Source organism: Corynebacterium sp. (assembly GCA_030530875.1). GTDB lineage: Bacteria > Actinomycetota > Actinomycetes > Mycobacteriales > Mycobacteriaceae > Corynebacterium. The sequence goes on along the minus strand of JAUMUD010000024.1, from coordinate 24,226 downwards.
GAGTGAGGCCGCAGCGGCAGCCGCCGAGGGTGTGAAGAAGACCGTGGATATGGTGGCTACCAAGGGCCGCGCCTCCTATCTTGGTGAGCGCTCCGTTGGTACCGCTGACCCAGGTGCAACCTCCAGCAGCCTCTTCTTTGCTGCTGCTGTGCGTGCAGCTGAGGAAGTGGAGGGCAAGTAATGGCTTCCGACATCAGCGTTGGTATTGTCCTGGTTTCTCACTCGGCTACCCTTGCTAAGGGCCTGGCGGAGTTGGCAGCCCAGATGGCCCCGGCAGTGGAGATTATCCCAGCTGGTGGCATGGATGATGGGGGAATTGGTACCTCATATAATAAGGTCGAAAAGGCCGTGACGGATTTGCTGGCAAAGAAGCTCTCCGTGGCCATCTATACCGACCTGGGGTCTGCCACGCTCACTGTAGAAACTCTGCTGGATTTCTATGATGATGAGCCAGTGCGTTTCATCCCAGGTCCATTTGTGGAACTCACCGTGGCTGGTGCTGTGGCAGCACAGACTGGTGCCAAGCTTGAGGATCTTCCATCAAGCCTGCCAGGAGAATCCGGAAGTAGCGGTGCTCCTGCTGCTTCTTCACAGCCTCAGCGCGAGGACCCGGACCCAATCCTTGACTATAGCCGCACGGTCACAGTGGCTGATCCTTCGGGTCTGCATGCCCGCCCAGCAGCCCATATTGCAGAGCTCGCCGCAGAGGCCATTGATGATCTGACCATTAATGGTGAAGAGGCTGATTCCCCAATGCTCTTGATGGGTCTTGGAATTAAGCAGGGTGACTCGGTTGCCGTGGCGGGCAAGAAGGACGACAAGGCAGTCATTGATGCCATTGCCGACTTCATCGAATCTGGCGCCTAGGCGCCGGGCCTAGCCCAGGCGCTCTTTGCGGAGCTGCTCAATCTCAGGGAGATCGAGTGCCTCCAGCGTCTGACCTGTTGCACGCTCCAAAAGAAGATCGGCCAATTCAGGGTTACGGGCAAGGGCGGGGCCGTGCATATAGGTGGCGATAATGCTGCCTTGGACGGCGCCGTCCACACCCACCTGCTCAGGATGAGCATGGGCATCGCAGTTACCAATACCGCGGCTGACCTTCTGTAGTGGCTGGGCATCAGAACCCAGAATGGTGGCACCCATGTGGTTTTCAAAACCGGTCAGGGGTTGGTGAAGACCCTCGATTAGTGGGGTGCCGGCAAGTTCACCAATGGTGCGCTTGGCAAGCTGACTCGTAGTGGCATCAAGAAGTCCAAGGCCATCGACCACGCGGCCAGCGGCATGGAAGGACACACCCAGAACCTGAAGGCCAGCACAGATGGCAAGAATTGGGCGACCTTTGGCAGCCGCACGGTGCAGGCCCTGGCTCTTATTTAGGTGTTCGGCACCGAGGATCTGTGCGGTGTCCTCGCCACCACCCATGGTATAAATATCCAGGTCCTCAGGGATTTCGGTCCCCAATGGTAGGGGAAGAATCTCCGCACTAATGCCACGCATGCGAGCACGCTGACGCAGCACCAGGGCATTGCCATCATCACCATAGGTGCTAAGAACATCAGGGAGGATGAGGCCGATAGTGAGCTGACTAGTCATGGGTGAGCTCCTTTAGTTTCTTGCGAATATCGCGGAAGGCAGTGTAATTAGCAAGTAATTCCACACGGCCAGGAGGGCAGGAACGAATGGCCTCAATTGGATTCTTGTGCAAGGTGTGGGTCACATCGGCATAGGTGAGACGCACAGCCAAGTCAGTTCCACGCTCACCGGAGGCAACCACGGGGAGGCGCTCGAAGTCCTCAAATTTCACATCCCAAATCCAGGAAAGATCCTGACCATCGGCCACCTGACCATTGACCGCAATAACAAGGCCATCGGCAGTGCGGTCGACCATGGAGAGGGCCTCCTGCCAGCCGGCAGGGTTCTTGGCAAGGAGCATGTGGATCTGCCACTTCTCAAAGTTAATGGTGGCATAGCGGCCGGCCACATCATCCACGGACTCAACTGCAGTGACAGCCTCATTGATGGGAATATCAAAGACTTCCACGGCGGCAGCCACAGCCTGGGCGGCATTACCACGGTTCGCAGCACCAGGAAGCTTCAGATTAAGCGGGTAGGTCTGGTTCTCATAGTGAATGCCCTCAGCATCAACCTCCCAGGTAGGGGTCTGACGCTCAAAAATACGACCATCAGGCAGAGGCTTTACTGCACGCCAATGCTCACCCTCACGGATAATGGCCCCACCCGTACGAGGGCAGGAATTGGCATCATTATGCCAGGTAGTGCCAACAGAAACCCAAATGACATTCGGGCAATCATAGGCCACAGAGGAGACCATCATGTCATCGCAGTTAGCAATAACAATCAAATCAGGATTGGAGTTGACATATTCACGAAGGCGACGCTCGATGGTATTAATCTCACCAACACGGTCGAGCTGATCACGGGAGAGGTTAAGAAGAACAAGGACTTGGGCGCCGAGACGCTCCGCCACATGAGGAACATGGAGCTCATCACATTCAAGCACCATGAGCTGGGCATCGCCGGCCTCCATTAGGGCGGAGATAATACCGGCGTCCATATTATCGCCACCAGGATTGGTGGCCACAGAAAGATGGGTACGCAGGGCAGAAACCAACATGCGGGTAGTGGTGGACTTACCATTGGTACCAGTCACCAAAACCGCAGGCCTACCAGCATTAAGATTAGCCATGAGACGCGGATCAATAGCGCCCGCAACCAGGCCACCAATCATACCGCCAGCCCCACGGCCAGTCATACGAGAAGCAGTGGTGGCAGCCCCACCAGCAAAGAGCGCAAAATGCGTACGCAGGCCACGGCGCTTACGGGGATGAAAACCCCGACGCTCTAGCCTGCGCATTCCTCGGAGTTCGCGGAAGCGTTCATGGCGATTCATTCCCCCAATTTTACCCGCAGAATCGCCCGCTATGCCTCAACCTGGGCGGCTAAACGCATAAATTCTTTATCGCTAATCAGGGGAATGCCCTTCCTAGCAGCATGCATGGCACGGCCCTGAAGATTCTCACGTTGATTACACACAACCAAAGATGTACGGCGCGTAAGCTTCTCCTGATAGGTCAGCCCAGCATTGAGGGCGGCCTCAATGAGCACATCGGGGTCCATGGAAACCTCCGGGGCAAGAACAACCTCCATACCGGGAATCAAGGTGCCCTCAAAAGGTGGCGGCATATCCACCGGCTTCTTAGGATTAATGGTGTCCTGGTGGCCAGTATCGGCGGCATTGATACGCACAATGGTACGCTGCAGGCCATATTTATCCGCCCGCAACTGCTGTGGCTCCCAGGTAGCCAGGGTGCCTTTTTTCAAAATTTGGTACATTTCCCACGTAAGTTGGGAATTTTTACGCGTAAAAGTCGCCTCGGGGATACGCGCCCGCTGCGCCGAAGCCGTTGGACTTGTGGCCAAGCCCAACGTCTGAGCGAGGCCCCGGAGACGAATATCCGGAACCTCAATGGACTGCCTACGTGCAGAGGCCAAAGTATCCACAATCAACGCTGGCCTTGGAATGACATGCACATGCCTACGGGAACGACCACGCCCGGAACGCTCATGGCGCCTACGGCCACGCACAATACGCATAGCACGTCGGGATTCAGAAATAATGAAGCCCCAGGTGTGTGCCGAATCGTGAAGGACGAGGATGCGGTCGTCGAGAAGCTCACAGATCTCGCGCGCAACATTCTCATATCGCGCACCCTCCTTGAGCTCCTCAGGGCTAAGACCATGAAGATGGGTAGGCCCCGCATCCTCCCCAGGATTAAAAAGAAAATGGCGCATATCCTGGGAATTTCCCTCAGAATCGAAGGTTAGGACATCGAGCGACACCATGCGGGAGGTTGCGGGGTGCAAGCCGCTGGTTTGAATAGCGACAGCGGCATAGCCTTTATTAGCGGACATTACCCAGTGCCTTTGCGATTGGCTTTTTAATAATAAGCATCAGAATACCCAGAATAATGCTCACAAGACCAACCAGCAAGAAATACATCTGCTCATTATGCGGATCACCCGGCACATAGAGGCCAGCCAGCGTACCAGACATGGCCGTACCCAGCGCAATGGAGAGATAGTGCAAGCCCACCATGCGAGCAGGGAAAGCCGCAGGGGAAATCTTCGTGGAGAAAGAAATACCCACCGGGGAAAGGAAAAGCTCAGCCAGGGTAAAACCAAGCAGAACAATCACGAGCACAATATACGGGGTGGCAGTGGAGTGCACAAATGGCAGGAAGACAAAAGGCGAAAGACCGCACAAAATCAGAGAAATTGAGAACTTTACCGGGGTGGATGGCTGACGCTCACCCAGATGGGTCCAAATACCGCCGATAATACCGGAGAAAATAACCACAAAAATTGGGTTAATGGACTGGGTCCAGGCAGGGCTCATAGTAACGCCCAGGAAGTGGAGATTCACGCGGGTATCAGAATAGAGTGCCACGGCAGTAAACTGCTGCTGGAAAAGGGAGAAGAACACCGCAGTGGCAATCCACATTGGGATATAACCAAGAAGGCGGGAGCGCTCAAGCGGGGTCACCTCATGGGAGCGGTACATGGAGAACCACAGAAGCACCGCAGCAATGAAGGAAACAATACTGACCACGGTGGACATGGAATCAACCGGCAGAATGCCGAAACCAAAAACCACCACGGCAATAACCATCACCACAATCACACCAAGCAGCGGCAACCGAATAGAAGCGCGCTGCTCAGGGTAGTTGAAATGACCCTCAAGGGTCTTCTTACGCAGGGCAATATACTGAATCACACCAATGCCCATGAAAATCGCGGCGGTAATAAAGGCGGGTGCGAAACCATACCGGCCCCAAACCCAGCCGGTAAGCAGCGGGCCAAAGAGCGCACCAATATTAATAGCCATGTAGTAGAGCGAAAAACCGCCATCGCGCCGGGCATCGGAGGCCGAGTAGAGCGCGCCCACCACGGTGGTGGCGGCAACTTTGACGCCACCGGAACCCACAGCAATGCAGAAAAGCGCAAGGGAGAGGCCACCGTAGTTGTGGATGGTGGAGAGGAAGACGTGGCCGGCCATAATGAGAATGGCGGACCAGAGCAGGGTGCGCTCAGAGCCAAGCACGCGGTCAGCCACCCAGCCGGCGGCAATACAGGCCAGGTACACAAAACCGCCATAGGCGCCGATAATGGCGGTGGCGGTGGCCTTATCCATGCCGAGGCCACCCTCATTTGCCTGGTAGTAGAGGTAATAGATGAGGATGGCTTGCATGCCGTAGAAGGAAAAGCGCTCCCAGATTTCAACGCCAAAGAGATTAGCTAGTCCGATCGGATGCCCAAAAAAGCGGGTGTCGTGTTCAGTGTCGACACCCGCCGTGGTGGCATGGTTCGTCGTGTTTCCCATGCCTGTTATCCTACAGGATTACTGTGCAAAAGTGCGGTTTACTGCGCTTGTGAGCGCAGCGATAGAGGCGCGCGTAATGGAGCCTGCGATACCAACGCCCCAGGTGGACTCGCCGTTGACATCGGCACGGACAAAGGCCACGGCCTCCGCATCGTCGCCGGCACTTCGGGCCTTCTGGGAGTATTCCTCCACCTCGAGGTGGATATCGAGCTCCTCCAGGGCATTGGCATAGGCGGCAACTGGGCCATTGCCGGTACCCTCGACGGTCACCTCGCGGCCCTTCCATTCGAGCTTAGCGACGACCTCGCTGCGGGAGCCATCCTCAGGAGCGGTGAATCGCACGGAGATTTGGCGCAGCGGCGCGGTGCGGGTCAGGTACTCCTGCTCGAAGATATTCCACATGCGCTCGGAGCCCATCTCGCCGCCCTCGGCATCGGTCACACCCTGGACGATGGAGGAGAACTCCACCTGCATTGGGCGTGGCAGGTCAATGCCATGATCGGTCTTCATAATGTAGGCGACACCGCCCTTACCGGACTGGGAGTTCACGCGGATAACGGCCTCGTAATTGCGGCCCACATCCTTTGGGTCGATTGGGAGATATGGGACCTCCCACTGCTCGCCCTGCAGGTCTTCCCACTTGGTGGTGGCGTGGGTGGCACCAGGGGCGATCTTGGCGGCCATGGCATCCAGGCCCTTGTTGACAGCATCCTGGTGGGAGCCGGAGAAAGCGGTGAAGACCAGGTCGCCGCCATATGGGTGGCGCTCGTGGACGCGCAGCTGGTTGCAGTATTCCACGGTGCGGCGAATCTGATCAATATCGGAGAAATCAATCTGTGGATCCACACCTTGGGTCATCATATTCAGGCCCAGGGTGACCAGGCAGACATTACCGGTGCGCTCACCATTACCAAAGAGGCAGCCCTCAATGCGGTCAGCACCAGCCATGAATGCGAGCTCAGCTGCCGCAACGCCGGTACCACGGTCATTGTGTGGGTGCAGGGAGAGGATGATGGAATCGCGCTTGGCCAGGTTACGGCTCATCCACTCAATCTGGTCGGCGTAGACATTTGGGGTGGTCATTTCTACCGTGGATGGCAGGTTGATGATGATTGGGTTCTCTGGGGTGGCCTCCATGACATCAACCACAGCATCGCAGACTTCCTTGGCATATTCGAGCTCGGTGCCGGTGAAGGATTCTGGGGAGTACTCCCAACGCCAGTTGGTATCTGGGTACTCCTTGGCCAGGGACTTGACCAGCTCGCCAGCATCGGTGGCCAGCTTCTTGATGGCTTCCTTATCCTTGCGGAAAACCACACGGCGCTGCAGGATGGAGGTGGAATTATAGAAGTGAACAATCACATTCTTGGCGCCAGCGCAGGCCTCGAAGGTGCGGCGAATCAGGTGCTCACGGGCCTGAACCAGAACCTGGATGGTGACATCATCAGGGATGCGGTTCTGCTCGATGATTTCGCGGACAAAGTCGAAATCAGTCTGGGAGGCGGAAGGGAAACCCACCTCAATTTCCTTATAGCCCATCTTGACCAGCAGGTCCCACATGCGGCGCTTGCGCTCTGGGCTCATTGGGTCAATCAGGGCCTGGTTACCATCACGCAGATCGACGGCGCACCACTGTGGGGCGCGCTCAATGACCTTATTTGGCCAGGTGCGGTCAGGCAGATTGATGGCCTCAACTTCCTGGGCAAAGCTCTGGTAGCGGGCAAAAGGCATCTGGGAGCCACGCTGCTTATTCCATGCTGGCTGGCCTGCTGGGATTGGGCCGGAAGGGGTAGTGATCTCGCGAGGAGCGGAGAAAGAATTAGTCATTTTTGGGAAAGTCCTCAAATATATACGGGTGGGCCGGCACGCCAAAACCCGCGACGGGGGCCGACCCGATATATCTCAAGGTCTAAATCCCGCCGCGGCACCTAAGGAGGAGGCGTGCGAAAGTCATGGCATACATACTAGCACAAAATTAAATTGAGTCACGCGAGAGCGCAAAAGTCGAAATAATCATGACCACCAAGGCGATACCCATAAAAAGCCACTCAATACCATTGGCCGTGAATTTCTCACCAAGGATCAAATAACCAAGCACGAAGGCAAAAATCGGCTCACCCACCGTCATTGCGGGCAGACTATCCTTCAAAGAGCCCGCATTAAAGGCATATTGCTGCAAAATAGTGCCAATAATTGCGGTAGCGACCAGCACATATGGCTCCCAATTAAGCACTAAGCCCTGCCAGCCGTGGCGCACGAACAAATCCACCGTGGCCTTGGAGAAAAGCGACACATAACCAAAGGTGCCGCCAGTAACAATGCCCAAAAGTACGGCTTTTTCACTGCGCAGCTGATGATTGGCCAAATAAACAAGCCCTGATAATAACGCGAGTCCAACTACAATGGCGGGAATCCACCGGTAGAGGGAAGGATGGCTCTGACCAGGCAAAGGCCTACCAAAAATCACCATTATGCCCACTGAAACTGTCAGGAGTGAAGCCCAGAAAAGTTGCGCTTTGGAGATGCGTCGCTTAGCAAAACGGGCAGACATCGGCAACGAGAGCATGAGCTTGAGCACCAAGACTGGCTGAACAGCCAAAAGTGAACCAAAACCAAGAGCGATAGCCTGCAGGCCATAGGCAATGAGCGCGGTTGAGGTTCCTGCCCACCACAAGGGTCGCCGAATCACTGCGCGCATGGATTTGCCAGCGCCCAGATTCTCAGCGATGCGGTGCCGAACCACCGTACCCCAGGCGATTGTGAGCGCTGAGGCGAAGGCGAAGAGCACAGCAAGGGCATTATTGTGCATGGTTCTCTAGATTAGAACATGCAGCGTGTCAAGAGGAAATTGTGTTCTCTTTAAAAAACGGTATGTCATTAGGTATTATATTAGGGGTAAATTAATGACGTACTGCGAGAAAGGCGGCCCACGTGGCTCTTGTCGTCCAAAAATATGGTGGTTCTTCCCTGGAGTCACCGGAACGAATCCGCAGCGTCGCCGAGCGTATTGTGGCAACAAAGAAACAAGGCAATGATGTCGTTGTTGTCTGCTCGGCTATGGGTGATACTACTGATGAGCTGCTCGATCTTGCGGCAGCCGTGAATCCTGTACCCCCAGGCCGTGAGATGGATATGCTGCTGACCGCCGGCGAGCGTATTTCTAATGCTCTGGTGGCTATGGCCATTGAGAGCTTCGGTGCGAAGGCTGTGTCTTTCACTGGTTCCCAGGCCGGTGTGCTCACCACTGAGCGCCACGGCAATGCCAGGATTGTGGATGTGACCCCGGACCGTGTCCGTGAGGCTCTCGATGAGGGCTATATTTGCCTGGTTGCGGGCTTCCAGGGTGTGAATAAGGAAACCCGCGATGTGACCACCCTTGGTCGCGGCGGTTCTGATACCACTGCGGTTGCCTTGGCTGCGGCGCTCAATGCTGATGTCTGCGAGATTTATTCCGATGTGGACGGTGTGTACACTGCCGATCCGCGAATTGTGCATAATGCGCAGAAGCTTGAGCAGATTAGTTTTGAGGAAATGCTGGAGCTGGCGGCTGTTGGTTCCAAGATTCTTGTTTTGCGCAGCGTGGAGTATGCGCGCGCCTTTAATGTTCCAATTCGAGTTCGCTCGTCCTATAGTAATGATCCCGGTACGCTGGTTGCCGGTTCGATGGAGGATATCCCAATGGAAGAAGCAGTACTTGCCGGTGTCGCCACCGACACCTCTGAGGCCAAGGTGACCGTTCTTGGCATCCCTGATAATGTCGGCGAGGCCGCCAAGGTCTTCCGCCTCTTGGCTGATGCTGAGATTAATATCGACATGGTTTTGCAGAATATTTCTTCGCTGACCGACAACCGCACCGATATTACTTTCACCTGCCCGCGTGCCGACGGCCCTCGCGCAATGGAGCTCCTCAAGCGCCTGCAGGCTCAGGGTGGCTGCACCAATGTGCTTTATGACGACCAGGTGGGCAAGGTCTCTCTGGTTGGTGCGGGCATGAAGTCTCACCCTGGTGTGACCGCGGTCTTCTGTGAGGCTCTGCGCGATGCTGGTGTGAATATTGAGCTGATTTCCACCTCTGAGATTCGTATCTCTGTCCTTATCCGCGAATCCGGTGTGGGCGATGCTGTTAAGGCCATTCACGCCGCTTTCGAACTCGGTGGTGACGCCGAGGCTACCGTCTACGCTGGTACCGGCCGCTAAGGAGAAAATTCATGACCACTATTGCTGTTGTTGGTGCAACCGGCCAGGTTGGCCGCGTAATGCGTTCCATCCTTGAGGAGCGTAATTTCCCTGCCGATGAGGTGCGTTTCTTCTCCAGCCCACGTTCTGCTGGTACCACCCTGGAATTCAAGGGCCAGAATATCACTGTCGAGGATGTGACTAAGCAGACCGTCGAGTCCCTCAAGGGCATTGATATTGCTGTCTTCTCTGCTGGTGGCGCTGCCTCCAAGCAGTGGGCCCCTGTTTTTGCTGAGGCCGGTGCCACCGTGGTGGATAATTCCTCCGCTTGGCGCAAGGACCCTGAGGTCCCTCTCGTTGTGAGTGAAGTGAATCCTCATGCCCTGAAGAATATTCCAAAGGGTATTGTGGCGAATCCTAACTGCACCACCATGGCTGCTATGCCAGTGCTGAAGCCTCTGCACGATGCTGCTGGCCTGGTTCGTCTCCATGTTTCTTCCTACCAGGCTGTGTCTGGTTCCGGCCTTGCTGGTGTTCAGACCCTCTACAACCAGGTCAAGGAAATTGGCGACCGCGCCCCTGAACTCGCCCACGATGGTTCCATTGTGAACCCGGCTGATCTCGGTCCATATGTGGCCCCAATTGCCTTCAATGCTCTGCCTTTTGCTGGCAACCTTGTGGATGACGGTTCCCTTGAGACCGATGAGGAACAGAAGCTGCGTAATGAGTCCCGCAAGATTCTCGAAATTCCTGAACTGAAGGTTGCCGGCACCTGCGTGCGCGTGCCTGTTTTCACCGGTCACACGCTCACCATCCACGCTGAGTTTGATAAGGCCATCACCCCTGAGCAGGCCAAGGCTCTTCTGGAAAAGGCCCCTGGCGTTAAGGTCGTTGATGTCCCAACCCCACTGGCTGCTGCCGGTACTGACCCAAGCCTGGTCGGCCGCATCCGCCAGGACCAGTCTGTGGACGATAACAAGGGCCTGGTCCTCGTTGTGGCCGGCGATAACCTGCGCAAGGGTGCCGCCCTCAACACCATTCAGCTTGCTGAATTGCTCGTGAAGTAGAAATCGAAAAAGGAAAAAGTGAAATCCCGACAGGGCATTTCACTTTTGCATCGCAAGAATGTCCGCGCGCGCCCGAGCTACTCGGGAGCGGATGGTGCCAATGCGCACCCCGCAAATGCGCGCGGCTTCTTCGTAGCTATACCCAAGAATCTGGGTCAAAATTAGCGCTTCTCGGCGGTCGGGGGCAAGCTCGTCGAGCAATATTCGTACATCGGCCAATTCCACAAAAGAGCTGGTTGCACCAGCATTGGCCTCTTCATAATCAATATCGGCCTTCTTTGGCCTCGCCATATCATGGCGCACACTATCCACCCACGCACGGCGCGCAAGGGAAAGAATCCAGGTGCGCGCACTTGAGCGTGCCGCAAAACGCGGAAGCGCACTAAGCACACGCAGATACGTCTCCTGCGTGAGATCATCTGCTTCCTCGGGGCTAGCCAGGTGTGCAAGCAGACGCCAGACATCATCCTTGGTCAGATTAATAAATTCCGTTAAAGCTGCTTTATCCCCGCGACCAGCACGAAGGGCCACCTCTGTGGTGTAGTCGTCCTGGTCTGTCCTCATGTCTCTATCTTAGGCTACTCCCCGCCGTTGCGCGAACATATTTATTCTGAGAAAGAACTTAAAAATCTGTATGGCCTAACTTAATACTTTTGACGAAATTCCAGCTTATTCTGTAAAATAAGATCAATTTAGATAAAAATACCCTTAAAAGGAGCGATGAATGTCTAATATATCTCGTGCCCACCTCATCGGTGGCGCCTTCATGACCGGCATTGTTGCCGTCACCTCAACCATCGCCGCAGCTCCCGCTGCCCATGCAGAAACCCTGGTCACCGACGTTCCTGTGGAATACTCCAACGGCCAGTGGGTTAATGCGACGATGGATCTGGACAAGTGGGCTTCCTGGTACACCTCGGCATCTGGCACCGTATTCACATCCGACGACCCAAGTCGTCATGACCCGATTGGTACGACTTCTGGTGCCGCGAGTACCGGTGTGACACCTGAGAGCCTTCTTGGTCTCGCTAACTACCTTAAAGATATTAGCTCTGGCAGTGTCGTTTCGGCCGTCTCCGGATTCTCCAAGAAAAATAGTGATGGTGGTAGTACCAATTATGATGCATCCCTCGACTGGATTCGCAATGTCTTCGGCACCCAAGCGCTGGTGAATACTGGCCGTACTATGTCATCGATGAACACCCGTAGTACCATCAACACGGAAGTCCTTACAACCAGGCTCGAGCGCCTTAAGAATAACGACCTAAACAATGTTAAAAGGTATATCAATAGCAAGATCGATGACCTCAATTCAAAGAAGTCTGAGGCTGGCGCTAACACAACTCAGATCGACAAAGCTATCGAGGAGCTTGAAGGAATTAGGGACAGCCTGACCACGAGTAACCTCACCGACTCTAACCTGGGCACCAAAATTGACGATGCGCTGGAGACCGCCCAGAAGTCCGTTGAAAACCCAAGCTATAGCGATGATCCATACGCTGATCAGCGTGCAACTGCGAAGACCACCATTAATGGGCTCACGAATATCACCAATAAGCAGAAGGAAAAGCTGCTTGCTGATGTTGATGCCGCTACGGATGAGGCGGGCATTAATGCTGTCGTAACCAAGGCGCAGGCACTGGATACTGCTGAGCAGAACCTCAAGGCCGCTGTTACCGATAATGCAGGCACCACCTCAACTGATGCATATAAGTTTGCCACTGATGGTGAGAAGTCTGCCTTTGATACTGCGCTGACCAACGCAAAGACTGGCTCTGCTGATGATGAGGCAAGCAATGCTGCCTATGAAGACTCCAATGTGACCCCTCTCATTGATGCGCTGAATGATGCAAAGGGCAAACTTTCTGGTGCGACCTTCATCAACGACCTGCAAAATAAGGTGAATGATCTTGGTCTGACTGATGGCCAGAAGACCGCTGCTAAGAGCGCAATTACCGGTGTTAATGACCGTGCAGGGGCACAGGCAGCCTATGATGCGGCCGCCGCATTGGCCACCAAGCGCACCGAGGCTACAACAGCTGCAAGCAATGCAACCCAGGGTGATGCCTACACCTTTGCCTCTGCTGATAAGAAGCAGGCTGTGGATGATGCCATCACTGCCTTGAACACTGCCCGCGATGCACAGGATGCGACCGCACAATCTGTCCAGGGTGCGATTGATAAGCTCAATACCGCGGTTGCTAACCTCGATGGTGCTAATTTCAAGAGCAATCTGGCAGGCCAGGTTGATAGCCTCAACCTGACTGATGGCCAGAAAGAGGTGGCTAAGCAGAAGATTAATGCTGCCGCCACCCCGGAGGACGCTAATACTGCATTCCAGGCTGCCCAGGATCTGTCTACTGCTCGCGATAATGCTGCCACCGCACAGACTAATGCCGATAAGGACAGCGATAACTACAAGTATGCCGATGCGGATAAGAAGGCCGCCTATGACCAGGCCCTGACCGATTTGGCTACTGCCGCTGCCGATAAGGATGCAACGGCAGCTACTGTTGCAGCGGCCCTGCAGAAGGTTAACGAGGCCAAGGCTGCTCTTAATGGTGAGGCCAATAAGACCCGTGCCCAGGCTCTGAACCTGACCAATGGTCAGAAGGAAACCCTGCTGACTAATCTTAGTGCTGGCCCATCGAAGCCAGCGGATCTGTGGGATGAGGCTGATAAGCTCAGCCAGGCCAATACGGATCTGGATACGCTCATTAGTGGCATTGATAAGACCAGTGATGCCTATAAGTATGCTTCCGATGATAAGAAGCAGGCTTTGGATACGGCTCTGGAAAATGCCAAGGCTGCTCGTCTGGATAATGCGGCCAATGCCACCCAGACTAGCGCTGCCATCACTAGCCTAAATACTAACCTGACTCAGGCCAAGAATGGTCTTGATGGCGTGGCTAATAAGCAGGACATCAAGGATGCCATTGATGCCATGAATCTGAGCCAGGCGCAGAAGGAAAAGTACAAGCAGGATGTGGATAATGCTGCTGATTTGGCAGCAGCTCAGCGCGTTCAAAGCGATGCTCAGAAGCTTGCCGACGCTCGTACCAAAGCCGCCGCACTTACTGTGGACAAGAATGCTGATGCCTACGCCTATGCTGATCCAAGCAAGCGCACTGCAGTGGATAATGCCCTCACGGCTGCAACTACCAATAATGACGATGCTAATTTGACGGCTGCGCAGCTGGAAGAGAAGATCGCAACGCTCAGTGCTGCACAGACTTCACTTAATGGTGCGACCGTCAAGGCTAGCCTTGATTCCTTGCAGAATATTACAACTAATCAGCGTACCGCTTTGGAAAGTGCAGTTAAGACTGCCAGCGATGATAGTGCTGCGCAGGATGCATTGAATAATGCCACCGCTGTGAATACTGCAATGGGCAAGCTCAATGCTGAGCTCGCCATGGTGGATAAGACCAAGCAAAATCACCTCTACGTCAATGACACTACGGAGCGCAAGGAAGCCTACGATAATGCTGTCACTGAAGGTAACGACAAGAAGAGCAGTACCACCGCTGCCGATATTGAGGCTGCTGCCTCCACATTGACCCAAACCCGTGAAGCCCTGCAGGGTAAGACGGATCTGCAGGTGCAGCAGGAAGCTGTGCGCAAGGTCATCAATGATGCGCAGAACCTGAATACTGATCAGAAGACTGCACTCCTAGGTCAGGTCAATACCTACAATGATGATGCTGCCAATGAAAGTCTGGCCGATGATCGCAGGAATGAAATCCGTGATGCCCTCAATAACATTGCCACTAATACCAAGGCAGTGGATGGTGCCATGGCCAAACTGAAGACGGCCCAGGCTGGCGCAGATAGTGTCAAGCAGGAAGACCGCTATACCCTCGCGGATACTGCTAAGCAGAGCGACTTCGATAATGCAGTTGCTGCTAACCCAGAGGCTAGCCTTGATGTTTCTGCCATTAATGGCATAACTACTGCCATTACTGATGCCAATAATGCCCTCAATGGTGTAGAAAACCGCAATGAGGCTTTGGAGAAGATTGATGGGCTCAACCTCTCTGATGACCAGAAGGCAGCAGCCCGCGCAGCAGTCAATAATGCCACCAGCAAGGCAGAGATTGATTCTAGAGTACAGGCAGCAAGCGATCTTGCCAATCAGCGCACCGCGTATCAGGATGGCAAATATGATGATGTGACCAGCACCGATCCCTATAAGTATGCTCTGCCAAGCCAGAAGACTGCCTATGATTCCGCTTTGGCAGCTGTCAAGGACATTGCGGATAAGGGCACGACAAATGCTGCGGACCTGAAGACTGCCCTCGAAAAGCTCAATGACGCAAAGAATGCCCTCAGCGGTGACACTAATAAGAAGAGCATCACCGATCTTGGTCTTGATGCGCAGGAAGCAACGGTACTCAATAAGCTGTCCTCTAGTACAAGTGACTCAGAGGCTAATAAGATCATCGAAGACGCAGGCGCACTCAAGACTGCCAAGGATGCACTCCAGAAGCTCGTCACTGATCTTGCCAACCGTAAGAACAGCAATGCATATAAGTATGCCGATGACAATCTGCGTGAGGCCTATGATAATGCGTTGAAGGCTGCGCAGGATGAGCTCAACAACGCTAATGCGACGGCGGATTCTTTTGGTACAGCCAAGAGCACCCTTGAAGCAGCCAATACTGCACTCAATGGTGA
Organism: Corynebacterium sp.; assembly: GCA_030530875.1. Classification (GTDB taxonomy): domain Bacteria; phylum Actinomycetota; class Actinomycetes; order Mycobacteriales; family Mycobacteriaceae; genus Corynebacterium. Next base: position 8,905 of record JAUMUD010000024.1, on the reverse strand, counting down.
GAGTGTGCTTGAAGGGAGCGTCGAAAAGCTTAAGAATACGGAGTATCTGAGCCAGCAGCAGAAGGACCTCCTGCAAGCAGCTGCAGAGGCCAATGCGAGCCGCGCTGATCTCGATACATGGGTAGGCACAATTGGGACTCTGGCTGCCAACCAGAAGAACTTCAATGACCTTGTTGCTGAAAAGAGCACCGTTCAGGCAAGCCAGGCCTACCGCGATGCCGATGAGGACAAGCAGCAGGCCTATGATACGGCCGTGGCAGTAACCATTGGCACCACCACCTTGGATGGCGACGCGCAGTTGACTGAAAAGGCAAATGCGATTACTAAGGCCAAGAATGAACTCAATGGTGCTGATAATCTTGCTACCGCGAAGACCGATGCTGAGGCAGCTATCGATAAGATGAACCTCACTGCCAGCCAGAAGGCTGCTGCCAAGGCTGAGGTTACAGCAGCTGGTGATAAAGCTGCGGTTGCTGCGGCGGTAGCTAAGGCCCAGGGCCTTAGCGATGCCAATGATAACCTGGATAAGGCTATTGCTGCGGCTGAGACCAAGAAGAATAGCATTGAGTACGCCTTGGCTGAGGATGGTCAGAAGCAGAAATTCGATGACGCTTTGGCTGCTGCTAAGGCCGGTCGTGAGGATACTACGACCACCGCTGCCTATGTGGCTTCGGATGTTAAGGCCTTGCAGGATGCTCTGGAAGGCGTCAAGCTTTCCGGTAGTTCCTATAATGACGAGCTGGCTGCCCAGGTTGATGGCCTGAATCTGACTGATGGCCAGAAGGCTGCCGCCAAGGATGCAATCAAGGGTGCAGATTCTCGCGACGCTGCTGATCAGGCGCTCCAGGATGCCAAGGACTTGGGTACGGCAAATACCAACTTGGACAATGCCATTACTGCGGCTGAGGCCAAGAAGGACACCACCGAGTACAAGTTGGCCACCGCCGATGAGAAGAAGGAATTCGACGATGCTTTGGCTGCTGCCAAGGCTGGTCGTGAGGATACTGCGACCACCGCTGCCTATGTGGCTTCGGATGTTAAGACCTTGCAGGATGCTCTGGAAGGCGTCAAGCTTTCCGGTAGTTCCTATAATGACGAGCTGGCTGCCCAGGTTGATGGTCTGAACCTGACTGACCCGCAGAAGGCTGCTGCCAAGGCTGCAATCAAGGGTGCAGATTCTCGCGAGGCTGCTGATAAGGCCCTGCAGGCTGCCAAGGACTTGAGTGCGCTGCGCTCGGCATCGGTGGAATTCGCCGATCCGACCTCCGTTCGCTATCGCCTGGCAGATGATGATAAGCAGAACGCGGCTAATACGACCCGTGAGGCTTATCTCGCATCCCTGAATGCGGATGATGCATCACCAACCAGTGTGAACACCGCGCTCACCAATGCCAAGAATGCTGATCAGGAACTTAACGGCCAGACCAACCTTGATGCCACCATTGAGACCCTGCAGAACCTGAAGTCCCTGACCAATGGTCAAAAGGGTGCAGTGCCGGCTCTAGCCGAGAAGTCCCAGAATAAGCAGGAGTTGGCGGCATTCACCAAGCAGGTGACCGACGTGGATGAGGCTCAGGGCAAGCTGCGCATTAAGGTTGCCAACGCTGATACGGTTCATGCTTCCGCCGCGTATAAGAATGCGGACACCGCAAAGCGTGAAGCCTATGATGCAGCCTTGGCCAAGGCGAATACCTACCTTGAGGATAGTTATTCCAATCTGGATAGCACCATCCTCACGGACTTGGAAGGTGCAGCAGATGATGTCACCACGACCAATGAAGCCCTGGATGGTGTTGAGGTTAACTACGAGGATCTTCAGAAGGCCTATGATCAGGTCGGCACTGAAGACCTCTTCAACACCGCTGCATTCCGCAATGCCACGGACCAAGAAAAGGCCGCATTCCAGGCTGCCTATGACAAGGCCAAGGAAATTCTCGATTCCAAGACTGCCACCCAGGCAGAGGTTGATGAAGCCCTGCAGAACCTGAATGTATCCCGCAATGCGCTCTCAGGCCGCGAAGAAGCACCAGTTGTCTCCGGCTCGAGCAGCTATCGCAATTACCTGATTGCTGCCGGTGTTGGCCTGGCCGTGGTCGGTGGCATTGCCTACCTGGTCAGCCAGAACCCAGCCCCACAACCTGCACCGCAGCCAAGCCTGCCAGGTGAACAGCCTATTGTGGGTCAGCAGCAGCCGGTTCAGGACGCACCAAAGCCAAGTGGTGTACTTGCGGTAACCGGTGCGAACACGGGCACCCCACTTGTTGCCTCTCTCCTGGCAATGGTGATGGGTATCCTGATGTTCTTCGGCTTCCGCCGTCAGGAGGATTAAGCCCCAAGGCTACCTATACCAGAGGAATCAGCTTCGGCTGGTTCCTCTTTTTTGTTGCCCACATTCGAGTAAGCCTATCAATTAAGAACATTTGACAAGCCAACCCTATGGGTCTACTCTAAAGATTGTACCTATTAAATCAGCCCAATTAATAGACTGACTCAATCCAGAAGGAGTAAGCATGACCAATATCAATCCGGCCGAGCGCGGAATGTGCCCATATAACCACGCCAATACGGATGCTGCTGATACCACCAATCTCAATGGCTCCCCAGCCCCATCGGAGCATCATTCCCTTACCCAGGGCCAGCAGGGTAGCATTTCCCTGACTGACTTCCACCTTGTTGAGAAGCTCGCCCACTTTAACCGCGAGCGCGTCCCTGAGCGCGTGGTGCATGCTAAGGGCTCCGGTGCTTTCGGTGAACTGCATGTTACTGAAGATGTATCCAAGTACACCAAGGCTGCGCTCTTCCAGAAGGATGTCGTCACCCCAATGCTCGCCCGTTTCTCCACCGTTGCTGGTGAACAAGGTAGTCCTGATGGTTGGCGCGATGTCCGCGGCTTCAGTTTGAAGTTCTATACAACTGAAGGCAACTACGACATTGTCGGCAATAATACGCCTGTCTTCTTCATCCGCGATGGCATTAAGTTCCCGGATTTCATCCACTCCCAGAAGCGCCTGCGTGACTCTGGCCTGCGTGATGCCAATATGCAGTGGGATTTCTGGACCAAGAATCCTGAATCCGCACACCAGGTAACCTACCTGATGGGCGATCGCGGTATCCCAACCGACTTCCGCCACATGGACGGCTTCGGCTCCCACACCTACCAGTGGATTAACAAGAACGGTGAGCGATTCTGGGTAAAGTACCACTTCAAGACCCGCCAGGGCTGGAAGTTCTACACCGATGCTGAGGCCGCTGAGGTTGTGGGCCGCGATGCTGATTCCTCCCGCACTGATTTGTTTAATGCCATTGAGCGTGGCGATTTCCCAACCTGGGATGTCAAGGTTCAGATCATGCCTATCGACGAGGCCGAATCCTACCGCGTGAACCCATTCGACCTGACCAAGACCTGGTCGCAGCATGATTACCCACTGATCCCGGTTGGTTATTTCACCCTGAATCGCAATCCTGAGAACTTCTTTGCTCAAATTGAGCAGGCTGCTTTTGCCCCATCGAATCTGGTGCCTGGCATTGGCTTTAGCCCGGATAAGATGCTGATTGCTCGTGGTTTTGCCTATGCTGATGCGCAGCGCTACCGTGTCGGTGCCAATGCCAACCAGCTGCCTGTCAATGCACCTGTCTGCCCAGTCAATGCCATTGCGCAGGACGGTGCCATGACCTATAACTTCCCACCAGCATCCCGTTCCATCATCCCAACCCATGAAAACCAGCCTGGTGATTTTGAACTCTGGGATACCCACGGTAATGACTTCACCCGTGGTGCCTATGTTCAGCACCCTGAGGATGATGACTTTAGTCAGGCCGGCGACCTGGTACGCCGCGTCATGAGCGCCGAGGAGCGTGAGCGCCTCGCCGGCAATATCGCCCGCGCCATGAACGGCATCACCATGGAAGGCCTGGCCGAGCGCGTCTTTGATTACTGGACCAAGGTCGACCCTGACCTCGGCGCCCGCGTCAAGGAGCTTTTCGAGGCCTAAGCCATAGGAATTCTGGCTCACCCTTCGGGGTGGGCCTTTTTTCATGAAAACATCGGAAATAAATGTGGGGCAGATGTTAACACTGTGGCAATTGGATAGGATATTGTAGTAGAAAGCGTAAGTATCAAGATTGGTGGATATTATGTCTAAGTCCAAGCTTATTGCCGGCTTCATGGCTGCTACCATGCTCGGTAGTGTGCTGGTTGCACCCCAGGCACAAGCAGCAACCATGAATGGCGGACCATCCTTAATCGGTGGCAAATGCAGTGTTATCATTCCGTATAAGGAGAGCAATGCGATCAGTGCTGCGCAGGATTTCTATGACGCGCAGGCTCAGCTCAACCTCATCCGTCAGCGCTTTAATGATCCAGCGGTGCACGATAAGATTGTGGCCTGGGCAAATTCAATGAGTCAGGCTATGACCACCTTCCGGGCTTCCCACAATGCGAGCCAGGATGTTCTGGTGTCCAACCCTCTCTATGCTCAGGAAACTGAGATTCTTCGCATTCTTGGTGTTGATTACCCTCGGGCACATGTGACTGACTGGGCATTGCGCATTGACCCAGATGGCTATGCTGAAGGAAACGCACTCTTTGGTTGGGGTGCCTACCCAATGGACAATGCCACCTCGGTCACCGCGAAGAATGGTAGTCCTGATCCTCGCTTGGATGCGAGGAATGGTGCAGTAGAAATTGCGGATTATTGGAATACCCTTGCTGCCGCCTGCGGGACTATTTCCGCTGGTCTCATGGCGCGAACTGCTGATATCCCATTGGCTCCAAATGTTGCCCGCTGGGGAGAAGGAGGCTATAACGACTGGCGTGGCCTGAACTTAATCCGTGACCTCTTTAATCTGGTTGGTATCAATAATGCCCGCCTCAATGAGCGTATCGGCAGCCTGGATGCCTGGGCTGTGGGCTATGAGAACAACATGCGTGCGGGAGCCACATATACGGTAACCCCACCGGTGGCTGTGCCTGCCATTGTGGATGTCGCTCGTACGCTTGGCATTAACTCCGGGCTGCTCGGCTTGCTCGGCGTGGGTGGCATTGGTGCACTGATTTACTTCCTGTTACACCGCAATAAGCACGAAGAGACCACCACCCAGAGCACTAGCGAAAGTACAACTCAGACCACTACTGAAGCTGCTGCTAGCTAGAACTTGCCAAATGTAGCGGAGAACTGCTACGTTTACTTTCACTTTCAATAGGCCAGCGCGACTCCGAGACGTCGGAAGGACGCGCTGGTGTTCTAGTTTCTAGGCTAAGAAATTGGCCTTAACAAGCGGATTTGTAGAAATGTTGTGCAGTCCGTTATACTTCACTTAATCACCCAGCGCGACTCTGAGACGTCAGATGGACGCGCTGGTTTTTTTCTTTTTGGTTACCCCTTAATTTTCCTGCCGCAGTTATGTTAGAAGCGTGGCGTGGGTAACTGTTGACTTAAGAAGTCAACCAGGGTATTCTTATAGATACCAATTGTGCACATACTGTGCGAATAGAATACGGCACTAACCACTAATGAAGTTTTCCGGACTATCTAGTGGTTAGTGCTCTTTCTTTTTACACGGCTCTCGAGCTCATCTACTCCTTGGTGTGGTGGATGGCGCGGCCCATGACAAAGGTGCCGGCACTGCCCACGACCAGAATGCCGATGATGGCAATGAGGCTCAGGATGAGATTACTCAGGCTAAAGCCATTATCGAGCCAGTCGAAGAAGAAATAGGCCAGCACAAAGCAGGGGAATGTGATGGTGGCCAGGGTACCCATGATATTGGAACGGGATAGCGCATCAGGCGCACGCCAGAGTTCCACGGTGGTGGCCACCGCATTGAGCGTGCCCACAACCAAGAAGATAGCGATGAGAATCCAAAATACGGTGCTCATTAGCGGCGTCCTTTCGAGAGAATGCGGGCCATGGCGATGGTCGACAGTGCACCAAGTAGGGCGCCAAGAACTGGAATATCAAAGCCAATGGAGCTCTTAATCCAGAAGCAGGCGCCGATGAAGATGCAAATCATCAGATAGAAGACGCTATCGCCAAGAAGGGCACGGGAACCGAGGTCCTTGGTACGTGTAAGCAGAATGACCAGGGAAATCGCACAGAAACCAAGGATGGCCATGCAGACATAAACGAGGTAGATCATCGGTGGGCTCCTTGGGTTGGGTCATCGACAAGCAGGGGGAGGCTGAGGGCGGGATGGGCAAGCTCGCGGACACGTGGACACATGCGAGCCTCCATATCACCAATGCTCTCCACAAGCTCCTGGGGATCATCGTGCCAAATGGAGTGAACCAACAGGTAGCGCACACCATTCGGATCATCCTCCACACCAATGGTCATGGTGCCCGGTGTCATGGTGATGGACAGGGACAAAATGGTAATGAGCCTATCGGAGTCCACGCGCAGTGGATAGCGGATAATCTCCGGATCGACCTGGGACTGCGAGCGCAGTGCATCGCGATCAATGCCAAAGGCGCCGAGGATGATCTGCCAGATAAGCCACGGAATATAGCTAAACCAATGCATTAGAAATCTCCTAGGTTCAGGCCGATTGCCTCACCATCGCCGAGGATGGCGTGGGCGTAGGACGGGGAATCAAGAAGCATGGAGGAAGCATGCTGCATCATGTCAGTCAGTGGACCGGCAAAGATGAACATGGCAACCGAGCAAGCCAACATAGCTGCAGCAGGCCAGGTCAGGCGCAGTGGAATACGACCCTCACAGTCCATATCCTTGCCCCAGAAGACCTCGCGCCAGAGGCGAATCATACAGAGCATGGCGCCGAAGGAACCAACAATGATGGCAATGATGGAAACCACGGCCTGGCCATTGCCTGCCTCGCCAATGCCCATGATGAGCAGGAGCTTACCCCACATGCCCGAGAATGGTGGGAAGCCAACAATGGAGAAGCTGGCGGCGGCGAAAATGAAGGCGAGGAATTTATCGCGGCGGGCAAGACCATCGAGTTTGACGAGCTTGCCGGTGCCGTAGGTCTCCTCAATGGCACCAGCGGCCAGCAGCAGGGCACCCATGGTGATCATGTGGTGGACCATGTAGAAAATGGCAGCAGCGAGGACATTCTGGCTGCCGAAGGCGAGCGTGATGAGGATAAGTGGCATGCCGCCAATCATCTGGTAGCCGAGGATGCGACGAACGGTGGCCTCGGCAAGGCCGGCGAAGGAGCCCACACAGATGGAGATGACGCAGATAACCACGATGAGCCAGGACCAGCGCTGGTCAAGACCGAAAGTGACGCTGAAAATGCGGAAGATGGCATAGACGGCGACCTTGGTATGCAGACCCGAGAAGAGGGTCATGACCGAGGCGGAGGTCGAAGGGTAGGTGCGTGGCAGCCAGGTGTGGACTGGGAAGATGGCGGCCTTGATGACAAAGGCGAGAAGCACAATGCCAAGGGCTGCTTGGATGGAGCCATTGACATGGGCGGCCCCTGCCAGGGCACCGAGGTTGGTGGTGCCGGCGGTGGCGTAGACGAAGGTGGCGCCAATCAGCAACAGCGTGGAGGCAGTGAGGTTGGTGAGCACGAAGGTGCGGCCACCAGCAAGCCTGCCCCAGGTGCCGGTCATAGCCATCAGCGCATAGGACGGCAGGAGCATGACCTCAATAAAGACGAAGAGGTTAAAGAGGTCAGCAGTGAGCAGAGCACCGGCGCTGCCGGCTGAAAGCATCAGTGCCAGGGCAGGGTAGAAGCGGGCCTTGGCATCGCCGGAAAGAATGGCGAAGATATTGGCCGAGAGGGTCACCACATTGGTGGCGATAATCATCAGAGCATTGAAGCCATCGGCCACGAATGGGATGGCGACACCACCAACGTAGAGGCCAATGGAATGGCCGATGGGACCCTGGGTGGTTGTGGTGTGGTAGAGGATGCTACCAGCAATAATGCTCAGAATTGGCAGGATGATAAAGAGGGTTTGGCGCAGCCACCTCCAGGGAATAATGACGGAGGCAGCGGCACCGGCCAGAGGAATGGCCATGAAAAGTGGAAGCATAGAGCCGTTCACTACTTGGCACCTCCTAGAGTGTCGATCTCGGATTCAACATCGGGATTGGCATTGGAGAGGGTGTCATCGTTACGCCCAAGTGCGGCCAGAGCGAGCATGAAGGCCGTGGTGGCCATGGTAATCACAATGGCGGTCAGGACGAAGGCCTGTGGGAGGGGATCAGCCATGACGGAAAGATCGGTGCGGGAAGGGAAGGCCTCCGAACGCCACTTGCCGATGCCTGCGGAGAGAATCAGCAGGTTAGTGCCATGGGAAATCAGACCCATGCCAAGGACAATGCGGACCATGCCGCGCTGGAGCACCAGGTAGACACCGGCGCCCATGAGGATGGCAATCATCAGAGCAATAATCATTATTTCTCCTTTCCTGCACGCTGGCGGCCACCGAGGGTGTTCAGGGCGGTGGTAATCATGCCCAGAACGGAGAGGAAGACGCCGGCGTCAAAGATCATGGCGCTGGTCCAGTGCTGGCCAAGGGCATGGCCATGCATGGCGTAGAGGTAGGAACCGTGGGTGATAACGCCCCAGAGGCCATCAGCAATGGCAAGCAGAACGCCAATGCCGGTGAGGTAGTACGGCAGGTTCGGGGAACCCACGCGGGCGTCCTCGCCCTTGGCCAGGTAGTAGATGACAATCGCACCGGAAGCGACCAGGGCGGCGATGAAGCCACCGCCTGGGCTTTGGTGGCCTCGCCAGAAGATGAGGAGGGCGAGGAGGCCGAGCAGAGGCATGAGGATCTTGCCGACCTCGCGCATGACCATGGAGTTCAGGTTGGCATCCTTGAGTGGGTGGATGGCCGGGTTGAACTTCTGGCGCGGAATAGAGCCGACCACGGCGGCAATGGCCACGCCGGCCATGCCAAGCACGGTGAGCTCGCCCATGGTATCAA
>JAUMUD010000023.1 GCA_030530875.1 Corynebacterium sp. | reverse complement strand
ATTTATGTAGCGCAAGTGCTATGCCCTCCTATACACTTGGAACATGAATACGAAGATCCTTTGGGCAGGCCTTGCCGCGGTAACCGTGCTTGCGGGTAGTGCGCTTGCCCCAGTTGTGCCGGTGCAGGCAGCAGAAAAGCAGATTAGCACACGCCGGGAATACTGCGAACCTCTTCCGATTGACACGGCTAAGCTAACGCCGTTGTATGAAGAGATGCTCGACAACTATGTCCGCGTGTACAAAACGACCTTGACGTATAGTGTCTTGGCAAATATGTACAAAGACATTAACGCGATGCAGAATGTCCGAGTCATGCTGAATCGAATCGACGACCCAATGAAGTATGGCTACTACTTCCGATTAAACAATCTCAAGTATCCTCTGATCACTCTCCCAACCAAGGATAACCAGGGTCCCGAAACCCTCAGTCTCGATGGCCACGCGGGTGAATCTGCAGATCCAAAGCCTTACCGTGATCTGATGAAGAGTGCCAATATCACCGAAGGTAATCTGATTATGGCAGTTACGGCCGTCGACCAGAACTGGTTCGTAGGCTCCTTCGCTGGTGACAACATCGACTATATGAAGGACTACCAGCTGCGTAAGACCGCTTTGATCTTCCACCGTGCACTCCTAAACGACCTGCTTGATAGCCTCAAAGCCTGCAAGACCGCAGGCGCAACTAAATTTGACGACTATGAGGATGCAAGTATTGATTCGCTGATTAGCTACGCCGAGTACCTGCTGAATAATACGAGCGATGACGCAGGCAATGAGCAGCTTGCCAAGGCCTCCGACTCCTCAGCACTATCTTCTTTAAGTAGTTAGGCGTTTGGTTTTTTTTGAAAAGTCGGAGTACCGAATAAAGAACTAAAAACGCGAGCTACCGGCATTGCCGGAGCTCGTCTTTTTTAGTACCAGTAGTTACCGGAAAGAATGTCCTTGATTTGTGGGCGGACGTCGAAGTAGTAGACGCCGAGGACCACGGAGCAGATGAGGGAGACTATGCCGAAGCCCACGGTACGCTGCCAGAGTTGGAGGCCCAAGATGATGGCGATGATGCCGAGGATGGCGGCCCACTGTTCCTTCGGGCGGCGGTCAGCGGCGGTAAAGGCATCCGGGCGGGTGACCAGAACCTGAACAAAGCCGACTGCCGCGCTAAGGAAAAGAAGACCGGATAAAGCGAAAAGGAAGTAGGCTGTAATCACTGGGGCTCCTAAATGAAGTGCTCGATAATCTGAACTACAGTATAAATCACGAAACCGGCAAGCGCACCAATAACCGTGCCATTAATGCGGATAAACTGGAGGTCCTTGCCAACCATGAGTTCAATTTTTTCGCTGGCCTGGTCAGCATCCCAGCGTTCCACGGTCTCACCAATGATATTGGTAAGGGTGGTGCCATAGCGTTCCACAACGAAGCTGGTGCCACGCTCAATGCGGGCATTGACCTTAGCGGAGAAAGCCTCATCGGCGGTTAAGCGATCGGCAAGATTGTAAATGGTGGCAATAATACGCTCACTGACAATGGAGGAATCACGCTCCAGGGCATCGACTAATTCACGCTGGCCATAGTGCCAGATTTTCTGCGGGGCCTGCTGGTACTGCTCCGTGTTCTTGACCATATCTTTGAGCCACTCAAGTTTCTCCGGGTCAGTTTGGAGCTCCTGGGCATAGTTGGAGATCTTGCGGTAAATGGTCCTCTTTACCTCATGGTGAGGGTCATCGGCCACGGTGCTAAGCCAATTGCAGACTTCCTGGTAGACCTTATCCTCCGCGAACTGCGCGGCGAAGCTTGGCAGCCAACTTACGCGCTGATTAATGGCGCGACCAATGGCAGCCTTGAGGGCATCAGATCGTGGGGCTCTTTCGGCCGCCCAGTCGAAGGCCTGGTCGATGAACTGAAGGGTGAGGCCTTTGTCATCGAGACGCTCTAATGCGCGGCCAGCGGGAGGGGCCCAGGGAGTATCCATGAGGTTATCAATAACCAGGGTTTGGATGAGCTCCTGGGCGGTATCCTCCTTGACAGAGCGGATGAAATTGACCGCAAGCGCGCGGGCCTCCTTATCGATAACCGGGGCGTAGTTAGTAAGGCCCTCGGCGATGAGTGTGGCCGCATTGAGGTCATGGATTTTGCCGGTGATGGTCTCAGCATTGAGGAAGTTCTGGGAGACGAAGCCAGAGAGGCTCTGCCCCACCTGATCCTTCTTATTCTTAATCAGGGCCGTGTGCGGGATAGGAAGGCCCAGAGGGTGCCTGAAAAGCGCTGTGACGGCAAACCAGTCCGCCAGGCCACCAACCATGCCGGCCTCCGCTGCGGCGCGCACATAGCCCGCCCAGGCGCCATCAAAGAAGAGGGTGATAATCAGAATGACCGCGGCCAGAATCAGCAGGCTCGTGGAAAAGGTGCGGTATTTCCGAAGAGCCGCCCGACGCTCCGCATCACCGGGCATTTCCATAAAATTCATAAATCTACTCTACCGAAAAAAGAAAGGCCTCCCCGAAGGGAGGCCTGTGTGCACAATGCGCGTTCGAAGTCTTTCCGATCCTCACACTCGCACTAAAATCTGCGGTGGATTTTAGTGGCCGTAGAGCTCAGGATGAGCGTTCTTGAACTTGCGAGCGTCGCGGCAGCCGTACTTAATCAGTGCGGTACCGATTACTGCGAAGAGGACAATCTCAATGATGCCGAACCAGACGTACCACAGAGCATGAGTCTGGGTGCCAGAGAGGTAGGTAGCTGCACCGAAAGTCAGGCTGCCAAGACCGGTCACGATGGAGAGAATCAGGGCCATGCCGAACCAGGTGCTGAGCCTATGAAGTCCGGACTCAGGAGAATTGAAGAAGTTCGCAGGAACATAGCCCTTAACATATTCAGGGGTTCCTTCGAATACAGGGAAGGACTCACCACGTGCATTAGTTGGTGCATTAGTGGAGGACATAATGTGCCTTTCGTCGTGCCTTATCTGTGTTTTTGCGTCGCAGGTTTGGGCCTGCACGCCTACTACCTATAAATCTACCCTTGTAAGCCGTGAAATCCTAATTCACACACAGACTTACAACTTAAGTTTGAACCCTAGCTTCAAGGTTTGGAAAATTTGGCGCCGCGCGCACGAAAACGCCCCCGGTTTTGGGGCCGGGGGCGAATCAGTAGTTCGATATAACTTGTATACCCTTTAATTGTCCTTGGTGCGGACTGCGGCGCGCAGGCGCTCCTTATTGATTGCCGCCACAGCGGTCAGTGGGATGCCTGCTGGGCAGACATCGGCACATTCGCCGTAGAGGGAGCAAGGACCGAAGGTGGTCTCAAGCTGGTCAATCATCTGACGGGCACGCTTGCCGCGCTCCTCACGGCCCAGTGGCATGAGCTTCAGGTGAGTGAGCTTAGCACCGGTGAAGAGGTGGGCAGCACCGTTAGGGCAGGCAGCCACGCAGGCACCGCAACCAATGCAGGCAGCATGGTCGAGGGCGAGCTCAGCAGTCTGGTGGTTCATATGCAGGGTATCTGCATCAGGGGCGGTACCCGCATTGATGGACACATAGCCACCCTGCTGGAGGACACGGTCGAGAGCAGAGCGGTCGACAATCATATCCTTGATTACAGGGTATGCGGCCGAGCGGAATGGCTCGATGGTGATGGTGTCACCATCGTGGAAATTGCCGGCCAGGCGCTGCTGGCAGGTTGGCTTATTCTGCTCAGGACCATGTGGGCGACCATTGATGGTCAGACCGCAGGTACCACAGATACCTTCACGGCAGTCGGAGGCAAAGGCATAAGGTTCCTTGCCTTCCTCAATGAGCTGCTCATTGACAAAGTCTAGAAGCTCAAGGATGGACATCTGTGCCACGGCATCTGCCACGGTGAAGTCCTCGAAGCGGCCCTCTGTGTTCGGGCCAGCCTGGCGCCAAATTTTAAGATGCAGTTTCATTACTTGTAATTCCTTGTCTGCAGAGGGATCGAATCGAAGACGAGTGGCTCCATATGACGGATGAAGGTGTGGCCCTCACCTGGCTCCCAGGCGGAGACGAAGCACCAGTTTTCATCATCACGTTCAGCCTCGCCGTCCTCGGAGAGGTGGTCTTCGCGGTAGTGGGCACCGCAGGACTCATCACGGTCCAGGGCATCCACGCACATGAGTTCACCCAGGTCGATATAGTCAGCAACGCGGTTAGCGTATTCCAAAACCTGGTTGAGCTCATCCTTGGTGCCGGTAATGCGCAGGCCAGCCCAGAACTCATCACGCAGCTTGCGGATTTCCTGAATACCCTGGGCCAGGCCCTCCTTATTACGGGCCACGCCACAGTACTTGTAGAGGATATCGCCAAGCTTGCGGTGGAAGAACTCCGGACCATGCTCGCCATTGCAGGCCATGAGCTTATCAATACGAGCCTGAGCCTTCTGGAGGGCTGCCTGTGCTTCAGGAGAGTCCTCTGCTAGGCGGGCTGTACCGAGCAGTGGGCCAAGGTAATTTGGCACGGTGAACGGGAGGGTGAACCAGCCATCGACGGAGGCCGAGAGCAGGGAGTTAGCACCCAGACGGTTCGCACCGTGGTAGGTCCAAGAGGCCTCACCGGCGGCGAAGAGGCCGTCGATGGAGGTCATCTCATTGAAGTCGGTCCACAGGCCACCCATGGTGAAGTGGCAGGTTGGCGCAATACGCATTGGGGTGGAATATGGGTCCTCACCAATGGCCTCCTCGTACATCTGGAAGAGGTTGGAGTAGCGCTCCTTAACCGTGTTCTTGCCCAGACGCTCAATGGCATCGCGGAAGTCCAGGTATACGGAATTGTGCATTGGGCCCACACCAAGACCAGCATTAATCTGCTGGGAGAGGGCACGGGATGCCACGTCACGCGGAACCAAGTTACCGAAGGCAGGATAACGGCGCTCCAGGAAGTAGTCCCTATCCTCTTCCGGAATGGTATTCGGATCGCGATCATCCCCGGCCTTCTTGGGGGACCAGATGCGGCCGTCGTTACGCAAGGATTCGGACATCAGGATGGTCTTGGACTGCCACTCGGAATTGACCGGAAGACCAGTTGGGTGGAACTGAATGAATGCCGGGCTGGCCATATAGGCACCGTGCTCATAGGCGCGCATAATGGCAGAGGCATTGGAGTTCTTGGCCAGGGTCGACATGTAGTACACATTGCCGTAACCACCGGTGGCCAGGACCACTGCGTGGGCGGTGTGTGCGGTGAGCTCACCGGTGATGAGGTTACGCATAATCACACCCTCACAGCGCTTCTTACCATCACGCTCGGTGACGATCAGATCGACCATCTCATTGTGGGTGAAGATTTCCACAGTGCCGAGGTGAATCTGGCGCTGAAGTGCGGCTGCGGCGGAAAGCTGCAGCTGCTGGCCTGTTTGACCGCGGGTGTAGTAGGTGCGGGAGACCTGCACACCACCGAAGGAACGGGTGGCCAGGGTGCCGCCATATTCACGGGCGAATGGGGCACCGATGGCATTCATGTGGTCAATGACGCGCACGGACTCATAGGAGAGACGCCAGCAGTCAGCCTCACGGCAGCGGTAGTCGCCGCCCTTGACGGTGTCCTTGACGTGGCGGTATGCGCCGTCATTATCCACCTTCTTACCGCGGGCGGAGTTCACACCACCCTGGGCGGCAATGGAGTGGGCACGACGTGGGGCGTCGTGGTAGGTGAAGGACTTGACATCATAGCCGAGCTCACCGAGGGCAGCGGCGGCGCCGGCACCGGACAGGCCGGTACCAACGACAATCACGCGGAATTTACGGCGGTTGAGCGGGGAGACCAGATTCATGTGGTCCTTCTGCCACTGCCATGCATCCTTGAGGCGCACGCCCTTTGGCACACCGGAATCAATAACGGAGCCAAGGCGGACATCATCCACGACGGATGCTGGCGGGTTGAAGCTCTGGTTTTCAGTAGTAGAAGTCATTGATGCCTTCTTTCTAGTGCAGCCAGCCGCAGGCAATGGCGATAGGGATAGAGATATTGCCAATCAGGATCGCTGCCGGCACGAGATATGCCACAACGAGCAGGATGGCACGGGTGCGGTGGCCGGTAATGCCAAGGTCACTTACCGCAACCCACAGACCGTGGGTGAGGTGCAGGAAGAGCACCACCATGGCGATAATGTAGATGATGGCTACTGGCCAACGGCTAAAGCTAGCCATGAGGTTGGCGTAGATATGGCCATGCTCAAAGGCAGTGGATGCCGCTGGGGCCACGCCCAGGGTGAGGTCCAGGATGTGGAAGATGATGAAGAGCAGCAGCACAATACCCGTAACAATCATGGTGCGGGTAGTGAAGGAGCTCAGGCCACCAATCAGGTTGGACCTACGGTACTTACCGCGGCTCTGGTGGGCGCGGCCGACAATGGCCACAGCACCGTAAATATGAAGCACCAAGCACACCAAGAGCACAATGCGGAAGATCCACAGCACCGTACCGTATGGAACCAGTGGCTGGCCGACCTCACGGAGCCACTCACCATATTCATCGATGTGGTGAACGCCATCGTGGGAAGGCAAAAAGACCTTGAGGTTACCAATCATGTGGACCAGGACGAAGCCGGCAAAGATGATGCCAGTCACAGCCATGGTCAGCTTGATAGCCCAGGTTGGGTACTTAGGCTTATTGCGTAGTGGTTTTTCAGTAATCTTGCCGTGAGCGACTGCATCACGGTCGGGGAATTTAACAGTCATGACACCTCCAATTTCCCTTAAAACTTTAGATAAAAAAACCTGCGCATCATAGCTGAAACAGCCCCTCGTGAGATAAATCACATTATCGTTTTAAGCTGCTACTTTGGACTTAGGCTACCCATACTTCAATTGTTTGGCACATTTAAAGACAAAAGTCCTGGTAGTGCCCCTCGTAATCATGAAACCTTTTCACAATTCCAACGCAAAAGCCTATATATCCCCCATACCCCCGCCGGGGTAGACCAAAAGATGGAGCGGCCCGACAGATATTGAATTCTTCCCTTTTTGAAAAAAAATTTTCAAAAAGAGGCGAGATTGGACAACTCGGAAAATCAGAAAATTGAAAAAAGCCGGGGCAGTTCAGAACTGCTCCCGACCTTATGGATCAAACTCTCGCATCAGGCAACCAACATGATTAATCTCTTTAGAGATTAATCATGTGGCCCATGGTGCCCTCAGCGGCTTCCTTCATTGCCTCAGAGAGGGTTGGGTGGGTGTGAACATTACGGCCAATTTCTTCGGCGGTGAGGTCGAAGCGCTGGGCCAGGGTGAGCTCAGGAAGGAGCTCAGAAACATTGGAGCCGACCATGTGGCCGCCAATGAGTTCACCGTACTCAGCATCGACAATCAGCTTGACGAAACCAGTGCCCTCACCAAGGCCCTGAGCCTTAGCATTGGCGGAGAATGGGAAGGTGGCGACCTTAATTTCACGGCCCTCAGCAGCGGCCTTTTCACGGGCCTTTTCCTCGGTATAACCGAAGGAGGCGACCTGAGGGTTGCAGAAGGTGGCGCGTGGCATCATCATATAGTCGCCGAGTTCCATGGTTTCAACACCGGCGATGGTTTCAGCGGCGACAATGCCCTGGGCCTCAGCAACATGGGCGAGCTGCAGCTTAGCGGTGACATCACCAATGGCATAAATGCCAGGGACGTTGGTGCGCATGCGCTCGTCGATAGCAATAGCACCGCGCTCAGTGAGGGCAACGCCGGTGTTTTCCAGGCCGTAGCCCTCAACGCGAGGAGCAAAGCCGATGGAGACCATGACGCGGTCCACATTGAGGGTCTGAGTATCGGAGCCATCCTTGGATTCCACCACAACCTGGGCGCCGGCAGCGCCACCAAGGTCAGTAATAGAGGTGGTCTTATAGCCAGTGAGCAGCTTCACGCCGAGCTTCTTATATGCCTTGGCGATTTCCTTGGACACATCAGCATCCTCATTAGGAAGCACGCGGTCCATGAATTCCACAATGGTGACATCCACACCATAGTTAGAAAGCACATAGGCAAATTCCATGCCAATAGCACCAGCGCCCACAATGACCATGGACTTTGGTGGATTAGGGTCAAGAATCTGCTGCTCAAAGGAGACAATATTGCCCCCGATGGTCACGCCAGGAAGCGAGCGAACCACAGAGCCGGTGGCAATAATGCAGTTATCGAAAGTGATGGTCTGCAGGGCACCGTCATCGCCGGTCACGGTCATTGTGTGGGCGTCGACAAAGCTACCCAGACCATTGAGTTCCGTGATCTTATTCTTGCGCATGAGGTAGTGCACACCCTTGACAATGCCCTCAGAAACCTTGCGGGAGCGGGCATGTGCCTTGCCAAAATCGAAGTGGACATCGCCGGAAATACCGAAGAGATCCGCCTCATGGTTGAAGGTGTGAGCAAGCTCAGCATTCTTCAACAGGGCCTTGGAGGGAACACAGCCAATATTGAGGCAGACACCGCCCCAGTACTGCTTTTCCACTACTGCTACTTTTTTACCGAGCTGGGCTGCACGGATAGCAGAAACATAACCGCCAGGGCCGGCGCCGAGCACAACTACGTCATAATGTTCAGTCACGGCAACCATTTTAGTATAAAAAACCCTAATCTAAAACCCTTTGCAATTTTTTCAAAAACGGCGTGCAGCACGCCACATTTGCGGGGGTTAGACTAGGGAGATCTCAGCGGCTATTAGATGACGTGGGTGGCAACCAGAAGATCACTGGAACCGGAGGAACCCGCGTGAAGGGCGGTACCAAGAGCGCTGTTAATGAAGATAATGACCTGTTCAAAGGCACCAACGACCATAGCCACGATATCCGAAGGCTGCATTCTAAACTCCTTTAATTGGGGCAGTTGATATTGGTTATTGTACCGCGAGGGTAACACGACCGTGGGGATTTCAGATTAGTATTGTAGAATCAACACGTTCTTTGGTCATATCGCTAATTTATTCACAGGAGTTACGCAGCAATGAAAATTCTTCCTAAGCGCGTACGCACTGTGGCCGCTATTTTCGGTGCGGCCACGATGCTCTTTGGCGCGCAGGCCGGGGTGGCACATGCCGGCACCGATGCCCGCGAAATGGCGGGCGACCAGGCCCTGGCAACCATCACCATTGGTGCGAATGCCAGCGTGAAGCCAAAGTGGCGCCCTTATGTGCAGGGTTATGGTTCCCGCGTTCAGGAAATGTGGGCCTATTCCCCATCCATGAGCCGTTTTGTTCCGCTCGTGGTTATCCGCGCTAAGGATGTTAATGCCCCAACCATCTACCTGCTTAACGGCGGTGACGGCGGCGAGGGTATCGCTAACTGGGTCATGCAGACCGATGTGATTGAGTTCTACCTGGATAAGAATGTCAATGTGGTCATCCCTATGAGCGGTAAGTTCTCTTATTATGCTGACTGGCAGCAGGAGAATGCCTCGCTCGGCGGTAAGCAGTACTGGGAGACCTTCCTGACCAAGGAACTGCCAGTGCCAATGGAGGAACTCCTTCAGGCCAATGGCAAGCGTGCTGTTATGGGTATGTCCATGACTGCTACCACCACCCTGCTCTATGCTGAGCACCATCCTGGTTTCTATGATGCCATCGGCTCTTTCTCCGGTTGTGCTCAGACCAATGATCCGCTCGGCCGTGCCGCCCTCGCTGTTACCCTTCAGCGCGGTGATGCCACCCCTGAGCAGATGTACGGCCCAATGAACTCTGAGTACGCCCTGTATCAGGATGCGCTGGTCAATGCTGAAAAGCTGCGCGGTACTACCATGTATATTTCCAATGGCACCGGTCTTGCTGGCCCTTGGGATCTGTGGACCAGCCCTCGTATTCAGTACAATTCCCTCGGCGTTGCCGTGAACACCATTGAGGGTGGTCTCATTGAGGGCACCACCAATATTTGTACGCACAACCTGGCTGCTAAGCTCAAGTCTTATAACATTCCTGCCACCTTCAACTTCCGCAATGTGGGTACCCACTCTTGGGGTTATTGGTGGGATGATATCCAGCAGTCCTGGCCGGTCATTGCCCCGGCTCTTGGCATTACTGCTTAACAACGAAGCGGGGGCACGCCCCCGCTTTTTTCTTGCCCATATTTTTCTGAAGACTTTTTTTGAAAAACTCCCCCTGAGTCCTGGAAGGAATCTCGCCGTGTCCCGCTGCTCCCGCCTGACTGGTTGCCTTGCCGTCTTCCTTGCCGCTGCATTGACTTTCAGCGCGGCCCACCAAAGTGGCCCGGCACTGGCTGATGAGAACCCTTCCTCCGCATCGGCTAACACTGTGGAGTCGACGGAGTCGAGTCCACAGGCGACTTTATCCTTCGGGACGAACGTGAACGAAGAGCCGAAGTGGCGCCAGTTTATCGGCGGGGATGTGGAGGAAGTCTGGGCGCACTCCCCTTCCATGGACCGCAATATTCCGCTCATTGTCCTGCGTGCAGATGACTCCAAGGGTCCTCGCCCGGTGCTCTATCTGCTCAATGGTGCCGATGGTGGTGAGAGCACCGCCAACTGGCTTTTCCATACTGATGCCCTGGATTATTACCGCTCGAAGAACATCAATCTTGTGATTCCAATGCAGGGCTACCGTTCCTTCTATACTGACTGGATTCAGGATTCTGAACGCCTCGGTGGCAAGCAGAAGTGGGAGACCTTCCTGACTCAGGAACTGCCTGGCCCGCTGGAAAAGGCACTGAATACCAATGGCAAGCGCGCCATTGCTGGTGTGTCCATGTCGGCCACCACAACTATTCTTTATGCCCAGCACCATCCTGGTTTTTATAATGCGGTGGCCTCTTTCTCCGGCTGCCAGCAGACCAGTGGCTTCCTGGGTGATCTGACCACTAACCTGGTCATTGCTTCCTATGGTGATCCCACCATGATGTGGGGCGATATGAATAGCGATACCTGGCGCTATAACGACATTTTCGCCAATATTGAGAAGCTCCGTGGTCAGACCATCTATGTGGCCAATGGCTCCATGACCTTCGGCCCTTATGACCTCGTCGGCTCCCCATTCCTTTGGGAGGGTGTCACCAGTATTGACAGTGTGGTCAATGGTGGCATTATTGAGGGCGTATCCAATATCTGCGCCCATAATTTCCAGGCCAAGCTCAAGCAGGCCAATATTCCAGCCACCTTCGACTTCACCGCAGTGGGCACCCACTCCTGGGGTTACTGGCAGGATGACCTGCGCCGTTCCTGGAATACCATTGGGCCGGCTATCGGTGCGTAACCGCACCTCTGCAGGTCCAATCGTGAGATTTTCGGAAACTACCGCACTCGGAGAATACTAACTAATGCGAGCTTTGTCCTGGGCAACTGTGCTTAGTGCCGTGGCGAGCTTCGCTGTCGTACTCCTCGCCCCACATGCGCTGCCGACCCATGAGGTCTCGCAGTTCCAAGCAATGTGGGGTTTCTTCTTTACCCTCACGGGTCTGATTGATGGCCTCCAGCATGAGACCACGCGCGCCACTTCCGCGCCCACGAAGAACCGGGTTTCGGATTTCAAAAAAGGTACTTTTTTACCTCAACCGGGCTCCTACCTGCTGTTTCGTACAGCCACCCTCCTCGCGGTCATCCTGATTTTGCTCGCTCTCGCCACCTCCCCATGGTGGTTCCGGGCGCTCGTTCCTGATGCCCCGCATCCTCTTTTTGTGGCCCTCGGTACTGCTATGGCTTTGGCTCTTTATGTGGGCCAGTCGGTTCTTCTTGGTACTCTTTCGGGCGCGCGTCTCTGGTCGCACTATGCTGCCATCACTGCCATTGATGCGGCCATCCGCCTCATCCTTGCGGCCGTGGCACTGCTGATGGGTTGGGGTCTTGGCGCCTTTATTCTGATTACCCTGATTGGTCCCATTACCTGGCTACCTTTCTTGCTCAGTAAGAAAGGTAGGGAGAGTCTTCGTCGCCCGATTGATGTGGGCGCCAAGGAATTTGCGCGCAGGCTCGGCTTTGCCCTTCTAGCCAGTGGCGCGACTGCTGCTCTTATCAATGGCTTTTCGGCCGCCACCCGCGCCTGGGGCACTGAGGGAAGTATCCCCATGGCGGCCATTATTATGGCTGTGCTTCTTGCGCGAAGCCCCATCATTATTCCAGCCCAGCGCTTCCAAGCGATGCTGATTAATTTTATTGCTCGCGGTACCAGTTCGCGGCGGAAAATCTCGGCCAAAAATCTGATAATTTTACTTCTTTGCCTCTCTGGCCTGGTGATTCTCGGCGCCGCTATTGGTCCGTGGTTTATGGTTCTGCTCTGGGGTGCTGACTATCATGTGCCTGCTTTGGTCATTGCTGGAGTCATTGTCGGTGCCATTATTCAGGGCCTGCTTTTCATCACTGGCTCCCGTGCTTTGGCTCGTGCTGAGCATGCCCGTTACTGTGCTGGTTGGGTGGTAGCCACCATCCTCTGTTTTGTCATTATTGCCCTTCCATGGGAGAGCAGCATTACCGTTCCGTGCGGCATGATTATTGGCCCTGCCATTGGTGTTCTCATCCATAGCCTTGGTGGTACTCGTGCTAAGTGACGCTCTGGTAAGTTCTTAGGAGTGTTTTCTTGTGACTAATTTTCTTTCCTGATAAGCTACCTACTTATGGCCTATGATTCTGATCCTATGACCCGCCGCACCATCGGCCCTGCTTTCGCTAGCGCCGTAATTGGTCTCGTTGTTGGCGTTGCTGCTGTCATTGGCATCATTAATATGAGCACGGAAAGTCATATTCCGCAGGGCCAGACTGTGAGCGCTAATGACGCTCTGCTGGGCGGCGCCGAATATGGCGCGCGTAGCTAAACACCCACATCTTTATGGCTGGCTATTGCTGGCCATTCTTTGCTTTATCCAGGTCCCCGGCCATATTGTGGCCGATACTAAAACAGATCTTTTTCTCAATCCTGCTCATTTCTTGGCGGGTAGTCTGCATGCCTGGACCCCAATCTTCACCATGGGTCAGATGCAAAATCAGGCCTACGGTTATCTCTTCCCGCAGGGTCTCTTTTTCCTGGTAGTCCACTATATTCTGCCCATTTGGGTGGGGCAGCGCCTGTGGTGGCTTATTGTCCTTGGTCTGGGCTACTCCGGCTTTTTCAAAGTGGCCTCACTTTATAAAACGCCTGGTCTGACCGTATTTTGTGCAGCATTTCTCTATGCGCTAAGCCCTCATACCATTGCTACCCTTGGTGCTATTTCCTCTGAGACCTGGCCGGCAATGCTTGCCCCGTGGATTCTGTATTTTTTGATGAAGCCCGGCGCGAAGTGGGCTGGTATTCCGCAGAGTCTTTTTATGGTGGGTTGCCTGGGCGCTGTTAATGCGACTGCGACCCTAATTGCTCTTATCCCTGCGGGTATATTTTTAGTTCGTAGGCCCCTTAAGCTGCTGCTTTGGGGAGTGGGTGTCGGCCTGCTCAGTATTTGGTGGATGGGTCCGTTGCTCATTCTTGGTAAGTATTCGGCTCCCTTCACGGACTATATTGAGTCCTCTTATGTGACCACCCGTTGGCTTGGTGTAGCGGAGGTTCTGCGCGGTACGACATCCTGGTCGCCTTTTGTTTCTACTGAGCGTCTTGCCGGCTATTCTCAGGCCACTAATGCGGTCTGGGTGATTGTGCTCGGTCTGCTGGCACTGGCTGCCCTGTGGGGTTTGAAAAACCTGCGCTCAAAGTACTGGTGGTTCCTACTTGGTCTTGGCCTGGTCATCCTGGTTGGTTCCCACCATGTGATTGGTCTGCTTGATGGCCCGCTGGTGGCTTTCCGTAATGTTCACAAGTTCGATCTTCTGGTCCGACTTCCGCTCTGCCTGGGCATAGCCATGCTGCGCGTCCCGGCGAGGGACAAGGTGCCGGTGGCGGGTGCAAAGATGGGCAAGCCTGCTCGTCTCTTTGCTCAGGCTCTAGTTCTCCTTGTCTTGGCTTCAACTGCTCCTGCCTGGGCGGCTAATCTTGCACCGCAGGGCTCCTATACTGCGGTTCCTCAGTATTGGAAGGATGCATCGGACTGGCTGAATCACAATGATCACGGCCGTGCTTTGCTTCTTCCGGACTCCCCTTTTGCCCGTCAGGATTGGGGTTGGACTCGCGATGAGGTTCTGCAGTCTTATGCCGATGTGCCTTGGGCAACCCGCGATGCCATTCCACTCATTGACCCGGAGGCTATCCGCGCCTTGGATGGTGCGCTGGCAACTCTGGCCACCAACTCTTTGAATTTTGAAAACCGCATTGCTGGTCTTGAGCGCCTTGGTATTGGCACCTTGGTGATTCGCCATGACCTTGAGGATTCCACTTATGGCCAGTTGATTCCTCTGGCCAAGGCTAATGGTTACACGGTCACCACTTTCGGCGAGGTGGATATTGTCCAGCTGCCGGATGCACCAGGATTTACGACCACCACCGAGCCTCTCCGTGTGTCTGGTTCTGGTGAGAGCCTGGCTTTGCTCGATGCGCTCTCCTCGAATCTCGGATATACACCCGCTGAGGTGAGCTACCAGCTTACTGATGAGAATGCGGAAATTATTACTGATACCCCGGCGCTGACTGGTAGGAATTACGGCTCTATTCGTAATAACAGTGCGGGCTATGTGGCAAGCCTGGATGAGGTTCCGGATATTCATAATTCGGTCAAGGACTATGCCACTGATGTTGCCCCAATCTCAGTCAATATGACTGGTGGCAGCATTAGTGCCTCGACTGCTGCTTCTGATCCGGGTTCGCTGGTTGGTGCAGATAATGCCCGTGCCCTGACCGCTGCTGTAGATGGTGACCCTGATACTGCTTGGTATCCGGAGCCTGGGTATTCTGGCTGGTTGGAACTCCATGTGGATGGTGGCTCCATTATTCGCCCGGTGCTCAATATTCGCACGACTGGTTCTGCTACGAATCCGAAGCTGGCTTCCTCGAAGCTGCTGATAATGAATGGCTCTACCCGCCAGGAAGTTGACCCGGTTGCTGGCAAGGATACGAGCATCACCCTCGATGGTGGCCCGACTGATACGGTGCGGGTCTATGTGCCTCGTGGCATTGGCATTGCTGAGATTAACTTTGCTGGTCGCCCAATCGAGCGCGAGGTCACAGTCAATACCACCTCGAATAATGTGAAGGCCTATCTTTTCCAGCAGCTCTTTGCTCCTACCGGTATCTTGCAGCGTGCCTTCCAGGTGCCAGCCGAAATGACGCTGAAGGTGACTCTGCCAGTGGCTGAAACTGGCACGAGCGAGGTCACCATCGATGGTCAGACTTATCATTCCGGCGAGGAGGTGACTCTGGGTGCTGGTGTGCATCATCTTTCGACCTCGGCCACCTGGATTTTGCTCGGTAACCCGATCACGCTTACCCCAGGCCCTGCCATCTATCACCCGGTGGTCAGCTATAACACTGGCCTCCGTTACAATGGCGCAACCCCGATTCGCGTAGACGGCGGCATGGTTGGGTTCGAAACCACTAGCACCACCGGTGAAGGTGGGCTCACCTTCACCGCTGACCACCAGTACCGTCTCTGCTTGCTTGCCGGCGGCATTGTGTTCATTGTGCTGATGCTCATCTTCGGGGTGCTTGGCTGGCGGAGTCGTCATGACGCAACCCAAGAGAGTCTGCTGGCTGAGCCTCAGAGCTCCTGGATTCTTGGCGCTGCCGTCAGTCTTGGTGCCATTCTCATTGGCTATCTCGGTATTGGAACCTATGGTGCTGTGGCCGCTGTGATTGGCACGGCATTAGCGTGGGCCATCAAGAAGTATTGGGGTGCCGTGCCGGTGACTGTGCTTTGGTGGGCTACTGGTCTTGTGGGCTTTGGTTTTCTTGAGCGGGCACCGTGGCCTTCGGCTCAGTATGAGGCTGCTGTGCGCTTGAGTTCTGTGGCTTTGTGCTTCGCGCTAGGAGCCATTGGCGTGCTGGTAGCTCGACAAACTCGTAGCTCAGATTTGCCACCACAAGAGTAGCCGCAGTGGTGAGGATGAGTACGAGGGTGGAATCCAGAAGCGAACGGGAGAACAGTGAGATCCCTGTCAGCGGGAAAATGAAGCTCAGGATGGCCAGGTGCCAGAGGAAGATGGAATAGCCACGCTGACCGGCCCAGATGAGCCAACTTTGAATACGGCCAGGGGTGTCAGTGGTGAGGGCCACGTTGAGGGTTGGGAGGAAAACCGAGGCGGCGAAGATGAGGCCGCCGAGGATGCGGAGGTTGAACTGCCAGGAGTTTGGGTGGTTGAGACCGAGTGGGCCGTACCAGGATTGGCCGGCAACCCAGGCCATGAGGATAGCGAGGAGGACGCAGAGGCCGAAGCGGGTTTTTGAAATTTTGTGGGTGGGACGGTACTCGTGGGCGGCAATACCGAGGGCGAACCAGATGCCGTAGGAGAACGGCAGTGTTTGCTGGTTGATGGGGAGAAATTCGGGGACCCAGGGCCAGGCGAGGCTGATGGCGGCCAGTACGACGATGATGGTTTTGGTGCCACCGGGGATACGGCGGGAGAGGCTGTAGAGCAGGGGAAGTACCAGGTAGAAGGCAACTTCGACGCAGAGAGACCACAGGTGGGTGAGGCCACCGATGAGTGCACCGGGCACGTAGATTTGGAGCATCAGCAGGTTGGCGATGATGATGCTGGGGGAATTTGTGCGGGCGGCTGGCACGAAGAGCAGCACGATTATGACGTAGACCAGGTAGGCGGGGGCTAGTCGTGCGAAGCGGTGTTTATAGTAGCGGCGGCTGGGCTTTGCGCCCCAGAGCAGGTAGCCGGAGAGTGCGAAGAAGACGGCAACCCAGTAGTCCATGCGGGCGGCGATGGCGCCGAGGAATGGGTCGGTGATGTCTGTCTGGAAGGCGACATGGGTGCTGATGATGCCAATGGCTGCAATGGCACGGAGTGCATCCAGGGCCGGGAGGTACCGGCGATTCGCCTGTTTTTTCACCATTTCAGTATAATTCACCGGCTCTAACAGTATTGTTTCCTGAAGCTTTATAGTATGCTGTTTGTGGCATTCGGGTTATTACCGAATAGTAGGTTTATTTTTTGGAGGATTATTTATGCGGTCTTCGCTGGTGCGTAATGTCGCCATTGGTGTGAGCATTATGCTGCTAACTGTGGGTATTTTGATCCCTTTGAGCGTGACTCCTGCACTGAAGGTTATCCCTTTGGATTTGACCGCTAAGACCACCACGGATGTGATTCATGGTGCTCTGATGGATTCCACTGCTTTTAGTGAAGACCAGACTCTTCCGGAACATGCGAATGATCCTGCTTGTCAGGTTGAGCATGATAAGCCTATGAGCTGCTTTATTGGTCTGGATACCAGCATGAAGGGTATCCGCAATATTAGTGTGGTTGAGCCTTCGGATAAGAATGACATTACGCTGAAGGTGGCCAATGTGCTTTTGCGTGTTGACCGTGAGTCCCCGAATGATTTGGTGGATGCCACTGTGGATACCGTGACCCTGGTGCGTAAGACTGGTAATCCTGTTCCTGACCCAGTGTCGACTTTTGAAATTGCCGCTCCTGAGCTCAATATTTCTGGTGCTACTGCCGGTTTTGCCCGTGATGGTGTGCAGTATACTTTCCCATTCGGTATGAAGCCTGAGGCTATTCCATACTTCGATATTTACGCTCAGAAGTCTGCTCCTTTGGAGTACACCGGCGACCAGGAGGTTTCTGGTCTTCGTGCTTATAAGATGCATCAGACTGTGGGTGCTGTGAACCTCTTTGATGTGTACTCCACTGTGGCTAACCGCAAGGGTGCTCCTACTGAGAATGAGGAGCTCTCTTTGGCTTCGTTGAAGCTGGAAAGCACTGCTGGTCGTTGGTATACCGCTGATGAGTTGAAGTCCATGAATCTGAATGCGGATTCCCCTGTGACTATGACCCGCTACTACTCTATTGACCGCACCATTTGGGTGGAGCCAACCACTGGCGCCATTTTGGATGGTGTCGAGCATCTGAACTTCTTCTTTGCTCAGAATCAGGATGAGGCTCAGCGCTATGCTGATGAGTTCTTTGCTAATCCTGATGGCGCTCCTAATCCAAACCGCACTGCTCTTAATGTGCGCAATGCCTGGGATGATACGACTCGCGCTGCTCAGTATGAGCGTGCGGAAAAGGGTCTGAAGGGCCTTGAGGTTTTGAAGATCGCCACCTGGGCTCTGATTATTATTGGCATTATAATTTTGGCTGTGACTGTTCTTTCTTACCGTCGCCGCCGCTAATGCGCCGCTGCTTAAATCTTCTTACGGCCGGAATTCCCCTTGTGGTGCTCTGGCCGTTTTTGGCATTAGTGCTCCATCCTGCCGGTGCTTTTCTCTATCGGGATATGGCAGTGCTGCCGAAGATGAATCTCACGGCTACCGCCTTAGGTTTTGGCGATAGTCCTGCCCGCGCCACCCCGCAGGATGCCTTTCTGGCAATCTTTGGTTTTGCGCATTTATCGGCTTGGGCTGCCGTAATTCTCCTCTTCATCTCTGCCTATGATGGTTGGAAAAACACAAGGACAAATCCGCCGACTACTATTCTTCTGTTCTTTAATCCCTTTGTCCTTGAGCGCCTCTATCAGGGTCATTGGTCTCTGATTATTGCCCTGTGGCTACTGCCCGGCATTATTAAAAGCACGAATACCCCGGCGAATCTTGCACGCCTCTGGTTGGCTTCTCTTACGCCTTCGGGTCTTATCATCGCCCTTGTCACTGTAGTAATTTTCAAAAGCCGAAAGACCCTGTTCATTGCTTTAGTCCCTGCGATTCTTCTGGCATTGCCGTGGCTTGTCCCCTCGCTTAAAAGCCATGATGCAGTGAGCGGCAATGCCAGTGTCTTTAGCAGCCGGAGTTTTCTGGATGTGCTTGCCCTCGGTGGTATGTGGAATTCGGACCTGCCGACTCAGGGCTATACTCTGCTATTCCGCATTGTCTTTATTCCGATTTTCGTGGCCAGCATTTTCTACTTCGGCATAAGGTTCCGGGATTGTGAAAACCGGATTGCGCTGCTTATCACGCTGCTCATTGGCTTGTTTTGGACGCTTTTCCCGCTTGCACTGCCACACATCTGGGATAGTTTCATCGCGAGTGTGCCCGGCGCGGGGTTGTTGCGTGATTCTTCTAAGGGCAATATTTTCTTGATTATTTTTGTCATTCTAGTTTTCAGAAATTGGAGGCCTGCTTTCCGTCACCTTGCTGCCACTGCTGCGAGCATTGCGGTTATTGGTCCGGTGCTGGGTTTGGGTGTGCTGGCTCCGGTCTCGTATGTGGGTAGTTCTTTTGGCCCGAATGAGGTGGTCTTTATTCCGGGTCAGCAGGGTATTGTGAATCTGGCTGGTCGCACGGTTGTGGACCCGCGTTCTAAGGAGACCAATATGCTTGAGGACTCTAGCCTCAAGGTTCGCGACTCTAATGGCGCGTCCACCACGGTGGACGCGCGTCCTCGTTATGAGGAGGCCTTGCGGAATTTTGAGAATGGGGATGTGGCTGCGACTAGCTCACAAGATTTTGAAATTACATTAGTTGTGAACCCGCAAACCGGTGAGCAGATTCGCATTGCGGAACCCAAGCGACCTGCACTTTTGGGTATTATTCTGCTTGGGCTTTGGGTGTTTTGTGGCGGTGTTTTTGTAATTACAATTTTGGTCCGCAGATTACGGAAATAAGTTCCGCCCATTCTTCACCGGTTTTCTCCCAGGAGTAGGAGGCGGCGAATTCTTTAGCAGCCAGACCTAGGCGCTCGCGGTATTCGGAATCCGCAAGGAGGTTCTTGGTAGCTGCGGTCAATTGTTGTTGTGAATCCACGAGTAGGCCCGTTTCACCATCGCGGATGGAGTCGCGTAGGCCTGCTGAGGCGCGGTAGCCGATGGTGGGTACTCCCATGCGGCCGGCTTCGATGACTGCGAGGCCCCAGCCTTCTTTGCGGCTTGGCATGAGGTGGAGGTCTGCGCGACCTAGCAGTGCGTATTTGAGTTCCTCTCCCACATGACCGTGGAAGTGGACACGGCCTGGCGCGTGGGTGGCGGCGAAGTCTTGGAGTTGGTCGGCCCACCAGCCGGAGCCGATCACGTCGAGGCAGATATCGAAGCTCTGGTTGAGTGCGCCGACTACGCGAATGGCATCTTCGATCTGCTTGTGGGGCACAAGGCGGGAGAGGGTGACGAGGTGGAAGTCATGGGTCTTTGGCAGGACCGGAAGGTCCTGCGGTACTGGGTCGACACCATTGTGGATGATGTGGACGCGGTCGGGGTCGATGCCTTGGTCGTAGAGTTCCTGGGCGCTTGCTTGGGAGACGGTCACATAGGTGGATTTGCGGTATGCGCGGGGTGCGATTTTGCTTTCCAGGAACCAGCCGAGTTGGGCTAGGCCGGGACCGGCCACTGGCCATTGTTCTTTGTGGCAGTGGTGGGTGAGGAGGATGACGGGGATGCCGCGGTAGTTGACCATTGGGCTGAAGAAGGGCACACCGTTTTGGGTGTCGATGATGAGGTCTGGTCGGGTTTTTGAAATTAGTGCTTCAAGGCCGAGTGCCATGAGGGCTCGTGGGTAGACGGTGAAGCGGTTCCCTTGGCGGATGTAGCGGATGCCGTTGTGGGTGGAGTGGGTTGGGGCGCCTTCATAGTGGGCGGTGCGGAAGATGATCTCGTGGCCCTGGGCGGCGAGGTATTCGCCGACTCTTTCCAGGTAGCGTTCGGAACCCCCGCCTTGGGGGTGTCCCATATCGCGCCAGCATAAAAGGAGGATCTTCATGATGATCTAAGACTAACAGCATATGCCTACTTTGATGACATTGATAAAATGGCGGGTATGTTTCGGGCAGTGAAAGCTCTTCGGTTTTTGCGTGGGCGTGCGAGTTTTGGGCGCGCCTGGAATTTGCTGCGTACTTTTCCGCAGGAGCAGAAGAACCCGGATATTTTCTACACGCTGCTTGCCAAAGATACAGCCGAGTTTATCGCGGCTGCCAATGCGGATATTCGTGATGAGCACAGCCTCAAGGGTCTGAGTGTTCTTGATGTGGGTGGTGGGCCTGGTTATTTCTCCGAGGCTTTTGAGCAGATGGGCGCGTGGTATGTGCCGGTGGAGCCTGATGTTGGTGAGATGAGTGCGGCGGGTATTCGTAATACGGATTCGGTCCGTGCTGATGGCCGTTATCTTCCTTTTGCTGATTCCAGCTTTGATATTGTCTACTCTTCCAATGTGGTGGAGCATGTGGATCATTGGGAGCTTATGGCAGATGAGATGCTGCGTGTGCTCAAGCCTGGCGGGCTTTTTGTGCTCTCATATACTGTGTGGCTTGGGCCTTTTGGTGGCCATGAGACTGGCTTGTGGCAGCACTATGTGGGTGGCCATTTTGCTCGTCGCCGCTATGAGAAAACCCATGGTCATCCGCCGAAGAATGTCTTTGGTGAGTCCCTTTTTAATGTGAGTGCGGCTGCTGGTATCCGTTGGGCCAAAAGGGCCAGGGGTCTTAGGAACCTGCATTTTATTCCCCGCTATCATCCATGGTGGGCGTGGTGGGTAGTGCAGGTCCCCGTATTGCGCGAGTTTTTTGCAAGTAACCTCGTGGTTATCGCTCGTAAACACTAAGGTCATCGAGGTTGAGGAAGCGCCGTGGGTTTTCGCGCTTGGGGCGGTCATCCCAACCGGGCAGGTATGGGAAGTAGATTCCTTCTGCGGCCTCGCGTTTTTCGGCTTCATCAATTAAGTCAAGGGCACCGTAGCGCAGCGAGCTTAACCATTCGAGAATCTCGTCTCTATCTTCGCGGTCACCGAGTTCGTAGAGGTGGGTGTACCAGCCGTCGACTGCCTCATACATGAGTTTGAGGAAGAAGGATGGCCATTCGAGTTCCATCATGGACCATACCCCGTAGTCGACGGTGGTTTCACCCTCGGCGATGCCGTCCCATGGGGAATCCTTGAGGCGGCGAGCCCACTTTTTGCGCCAGCTGGCTGGGTAGGCGGAACCCGCAATTCGGAGGTAGTAGTGGAGTTGTACTTCTACGCAGCAGGCCATTTGCTCGCGTGGGTCTTTCATCCACCCTACGGGTTTAAATTTATGCACATCATAGCCGGTGACTTTGAAGGCGGGGCAGTCGGCGATTTTGGGTAGTGGTCGAAGAAGGGAATATCCGGAACTCATGGGCATCAGTGGTGGTAAATAGGCGAAATGGGGCTGATTCCTTTCGAAATCAGCCCCGTGACTTTTTAGGTTTTTAACGGCTAGGATGGATCTAGCCGCCTGATTACTCAGGTATTACGGCACCCGCAGCCTTGATGCGGTCCTTGAGCAGATTGAACTGCTCCCAGACCTCAGCAGGGACCTTAGGGCCAAGCTTTGTCAACCAAGCCTCACCGTCTGGAATATCGCGGGCCCAGTCTTCGGCTGGTGCGCTGAGTGCTTCAGCAACATCCTCGACTGGTTCCTTGAGTCCGGTAAGGTCAAGATCTTCAACTCGCGCCGTGTGACCAGCAACGGTTTCCTCACATTGTACACGGTTTTCAATGCGATCCACAATCCACTTGAGGACTCGGCTGTTGTCGCCGAATCCTGGCCAGAGGAAGCGGCCATCTTCACCGCGACGGAACCAGTTGACCAGGTATACGCGTGGGAGCTTGGCGCCCTCACGGTGGCCCATGTCAATCCAGTGCTGGAGGTAGTCGCCTGCGTTGTAGCCGATGAATGGCAGCATGGCCATTGGGTCGTGGCGCAGGGCACCAACAGCGGCTTCAGCAGCAGCTGCGGTTTGACCGGATGCGAGGAGTGCACCAATCATGGTGGCGTGATCCCAGTTGAAGGCCTCGGTGACCAGTGGGACGGTGTCAGGGCGGCGACCACCGAAGAGGATGGCGTCGATAGGAACACCAGTTGGGTTGTTGAACTCATCGGAGACCACTGGGCACTGCTCGATGGCCACGCAGTAGCGGGAGTTTGGATGAGCAGCTGGGGTCTCGGACTCTGGGGTCCAGTCATTGCCGAGCCAGTCGATGGCGTGGGCTGGCTTGTTCTCCAGACCCTCCCACCAAATGTCACCGTCATCGGTGAGGGCAACATTGGTGTAGAGGGTATTTCCTGGCTCCAGTGCGTACATTGCGTTCGGGTTGGTGTCATAGTTGGTACCCGGTGCCACACCGAAGAGGCCATTTTCTGGGTTAATTGCCCACAGTCGTCCGTCCTCACCGAAGCGCATCCAGGCAATATCATCACCGATGATTTCTGCCTTCCAGCCTTCGATGGTTGGCTGCAGCATGGCCAGGTTGGTCTTGCCGCAGGCAGATGGGAAGGCTGCTGCAATGTGGTAGCTCTTGCCCTCTGGGCTGGTGAGCTTGAGGATCAGCATGTGCTCTGCGAGCCAGCCTTCTTCCTTACCAAGCACGGAGGCAATACGGAGAGCGAAGCACTTCTTGGCGAGAATTGCGTTGCCGCCATAGCCGGAACCGTAGGACCAGATTTCGTGGGTTTCTGGGAACTGGGTGATGTACTTGGTCTCATTGCATGGCCAGATGTCATCTTCCTGACCTGGCTCCAGTGGGGCACCCACGGAGTGCAGACATGGCACGTACTCGCCGAGTTCTTCAATCTTCTTGAAGGCCTCGGTGCCCATGCGGGTCATAATGCGCATGGAGAGTACCACATAGGCGGAGTCGGTGAGCTGGACACCGTACTTGGCCAGTGGGCTGCCAACTGGGCCCATGGCGAATGGAACCACGTACATGGTGCGGCCACGCATGGAGCCCTTGTAGTGCTCGCGCATTTCGGCCTTCATGGCTTCTGGCTCGCGCCAGTTATTGGTTGGGCCTGCGCCCTCTTCCGTTGCGGAGCAGATGAATGTACGGGACTCTACACGGGCGACATCATTTGGATTGGAACGTGCCAGGAAGCTATTTGGCTTCTTCTCTGGGTTGAGAGGAATCAAGGTGCCGGCATCCACAAGCAGCTTAGTCAGGCGGTCCCATTCTTCCTGGGAGCCATCGGCGAACTCAACTTTATCTGGCTGGCAGAGTTCTACGGCCTCATGAATCCACGTGAGCAGTTTCTCATGCTTAGTTGGGATGATTTCACGGAGTGCATCTTTGGTGAGTGTGGTCATAATTCTCCTGACTACGGGTAGCAGATTCAGTTTCAGAATACACCCGAAAACCGTTTCATTTACTGCTACTCGAAGGTTGAAAAGAGGTATGCGCCACACTTTTCACCAAAAGGCCTGGTCACAGGAAACGCAACCGACTAAAAAATGGGAGATATATCACGTTTGTTAAAGGCGTACCCAACCCGTGTCTTCATCCGATTCCGTACCATCGGGTAAGTTCTCCCCGAAATCCAGCCCGATCCAATCAGGGGCCGCATTCTCATCGACCTCTAAAAGCTCCGAATTAATCACGGAATAGAAGGTCGACTCCCCTTGAAAGTCGATGGTCTGCACCTGATCAATCACGCCATCATTATTCAAATCGGCGAAGATGGCCAGGCCATCCTCATAGGGCATGCGCTTACTATGGCCGGCCTCAATCTGCAGGCCATGGTCAAGGGCCTTATTCAGCAGCTCTTCAAGGCTGAGCAGTTCAGGAATCATTTATGCTCCTTAGTAGTTTGGGAAATCCACTGGGCACGCCCATCGGGGTCATATTCGGGATGGCGGATTAACCAGTCGCGGACTAGCCCGTACCACCGGGAGTACATTCTGTGGGCTAATATTCCTATGCCAAGGAAACCACCTGCGCCAATCATATCAGTGAGCAGCAAAATCCCAAAGACGGCAATCAAAACCGCCACTGCCACTGTCTCCACCAGCACCTTGGGCCCGCGCACCAAGCTGCGTACGCAGGCCCGGCGCGCGATTGGATCCCGAAGGCTTATCAACATCCGTCCATGTATGCCTCCGGCATACAGTCCGGATTTAGTTCCTGGTTGCGGTGGCTGGAGTGGTTGCTCTGACGCCGCAACCACGGGACCTCCGGTCGAGTCACCGTTTTTGAAAAATGGAAAGAAGTCTGGGTTCGCGGGAGCAGACGAGGCCAGCTCGACCACACGACTCAGCACTGATTCAGCGCTGTCGGTCACAAAGCTGTCTTCAATAATGAGGCGACCAACATGGGCATGGACCTTTTTCAAAGCCTCAATATCTGCAGGCTTCCAGCCATGTGGCGGTGGAATAGCAACCACCACATCGGCAAAAGTTGTAGCCGAAATGAGTTCAATCTCCGGCCCCTCCTCACCCGGAAATTCTGAATTTTTCTGAAATTTCACAATCTCCCGCTCAAGAATTTTTTCAAAATTTTCCCGCGCACTTTTATCCGGACTAATAACCGCGAGTCGGATCGGCTCTAGCGCGCCGGTCGACTCCAAATTATTCGAAAAATTTTCAGAAAAATCTCCTAGGTTCGAAAAATCCGCCAGGATTTTTCGAACCTGCGGCGGCGGGACGGCCTTGTGGTAGTAGAGGGTGGCGTGGAGCATGGCAAGGGCGATACGGGTGCGGGCCTGGATGAGGCGGGGTGTGGCGGCGTCGATAAGCTCAGTGAGAGTGTGCTGGATGTGCTGATCGCTGTGTGGGCTGAGGTGAAAGCCGGCCTCAATGCCGTGGTAGAGGCGCCAGCGCACGCGGGTGGGAAGTGGGCCCTCATGGAGGAGGACTATGCCATCAACGGTGGTGCCGACCACGGGCCAGCTGACGGGCAGGGTGGTGAAAGAATTATTGCTTCCATGCGTGATTCTTGGGCTGATTGCTGATACGGATGTCAGGCCAATGCGGAAGGGTTCTTGCAGGTACCGCAGGATACCAAGGAGGGCGGGACGGAGTTTTTGTGGTGCTGACAGGATGTATTGGCGCAGCACTAAAGTGAAGGCCCGGCCGGCGGCGGAGCCCAGATAATTGGAATCGCTCAATTTGAGGTCCTCTCGGAAACCTCCCCGTAGTAGTGATTATACATGGTGTTTTGGGTTGATATATGACTGATAAACCAGGAAAATAGAAGAGATGTCTAAGTCTAATTTCCGCCCAAAGCAGTCCGAATTTAATGATGGACGCGATTACCCACGCCTATCCGGCATTAGCTTTCGCCGTGGCACCTTGACCGATAACCAGGAAAAGACCTGGGAGGAGAACTGGCCACGCTTTGGTACTGAGCTTGATGATTCCAAGGACGAGCAACTCATTGATATTGATGGGTGGTTTGGTCGCGCTGGGCACCGCACGATCGTTGAGATTGGTTCTGGTACGGGTACCTCGACGGCCGCGATGGCGCCGCTGGAGGCCGATACCAATGTGATTGCCGTGGAGCTCTACCGGCCGGGCCTGGCCAAGCTGCTGGGCGCGGTGGTGCGCGGCGGGATTGAGAATATCCGCATGGTTAAGGGCGATGGTGTGGAGGTGCTTAACCGCATGTTCGCCCCGGAGTCCCTGGATGGTATCCGCATTTTCTTCCCGGATCCATGGCCAAAGGCGCGCCATCATAAGCGCCGCATTATTCAGTCGGGTACCCTGCACCTGATTGCCACACGCCTGAAAAAGGGCGGGGTTTTGCATGTGGCCACTGACCATGCTGACTATGCCGAGTGGATTGATGAGCTGGTTAATTGCGAGCCAATGCTGGAGTATAAGGGCTGGCCATGGCCGGAGTGCCCACAGCTTACTGACCGCCAGGTGATTACCAAATTTGAGGGTAAGGGCCTGGATAAGAATCATGTCATTCGTGAATATCTCTGGCAGCGAGTCTAAGGGAAAAGAATGAATACTTATACCGAACCCGGCCAGGTGGCCGAACCCCTTAGTGATGCAGAAATGCTCATGGTTTGGGATGCGCCGAACCTGGATATGGGTCTTGGCGCAATTTTGGGCGCCCGCCCGAATTCCAACCAGCGCCCACGCTTTGATGCCATTGGCCGTTGGCTGCTGGACTATACCGATGAGCTTTCAGAAAAGCTCAATATCCGCATTGAAACGGAGGCCACGGTATTTACCAATGTGGCTCCCGGTGGTGCGGAGGTAATCCGCAGCTGGGTGGATGCCCTGCGTAATGTGGGTTATGCGGTCTTCGCTAAGCCAAAAGAGACCGAGAATAGTGACGTGGACCCGGATATGTTGGCGCATATTGAGCGTCGATACGCCCAGGGAGTGCTCAAGGGCTTGGTGGTAGCCAGCGCTGATGGGCAGAATTTCCAGGAGCGCATCGAGGAGCTTGCCGATTCCGGTGTGGCTGTGACCGTCATTGGCTTCCACGAACACTGCTCCTGGGCTTTGAGCTCCCCGAAGCTGAGCTTCATTGACCTGGAAGAAATTCCAGGGGTCTTCCGCGAAGCCCTCCCACGCCTGAGCCTCGACCGCCTGCCGGCCGAGGGCGCCTGGCTCCAACCATTCCGATCCCTGCACTCCCTGCGCTAGAAAGGCAACCCGTGTTTCATTCTTGGGGCGCTTTTGCTTACCGGCACCGCCGGACGCTACCAATTATTATTCTGCTGATTATTATCGCTGCCTATGCCCTGTGCGGCGCGAAGCTCGGTGAGCGTGTGAGCCAGGAGGGTTGGGATGATCCGCATTCCTCCTCCACCAAAGCTGCCGCCATTGAGGAGCAGATTTTTGGGCGCTCCAATAATGGCGATATTATTCTGCTTTTTAGCGGCGATGCCAATACCATCACCAATAATGAGCAGGTCAGCGCTAGCCTGGAACAGCAGATTGAGAATTTGAAAACTGAATATCCGGACCAGGTGGATGCCTTCACCTCCTATTTTGACCGCCATAATCAGCAGCTGGTTAAGGTCAAGGATGATGGCACTGCTGTGGCCTTTGCCTCTGTCGGCCTTCAGGGCACGGCTGACGCCGTGCTTAAGAACTTTCGAGTTATTGAAAACTCCCTGCACAATATTTCCGCCCCTGGTGTGACCGTGGAAGTGGCTGGCTCCACTGCCATTGCTGATGCTCTGGATGATGGCATGACCGGCGATATTCACCGTGCGGAACTCTACGGCCTGCCGGCTGTGGCGGTGCTTCTGCTGCTGGTCTTTGGCTCCGTGGTGGCTGCCTGTATGCCGCTCATTGTGGGTATTCTCTCCATTTTGGGCTCCCTGGCTGTGCTTTCTTTCCTTGCTCTGTTTACCCAAGTAAACACCTTCGGCCAGTCCGTGGTGACCCTGCTTGGCCTGGGCCTTGCCATTGACTATGGCCTCTTTATGGTCTCCCGCTTCCGTGAGGAACTCGCCGCCGGCACCCCCACTGATAAGGCGGTTGCTATTACCACAGCCACTGCTGGTAAAACCGTGGTTTTCTCCGCCTCCATGGTGGCGGTCTCCCTCTCTGGCCTGCTGATTTTCCCTCAGGCCTTCCTGAAATCGGTGGCCTATGGTGCTATTTCCGCCGTGGTTCTGGCTGCCATTTTGTCCATCACTGTGCTGCCTTCCATCTTTGGTCTTCTGGGTAAGCGCATTGATACCTGGACGATTCGTCGCCGTTCCTTTGCCGAAAAGGACATTGACCAATCTGCATGGGCGCGCATCCCTGCATGGGCCATGCGCCACTCTAAGCTGCTCACCGTGGCCATTGTGGCTGTGCTCTTTATCCTCTGCCTGCCTACTGCTGGCATTAAATTCGGCGGTATTAATGAAACCTATCTGCCGCCGAATAACTCTGCCCGCGTGGCGCAAGCCAAGTTTGATGAGAACTTCCCGAATTTCCGCACCAGCCCCGTGACCCTCGTCATTCAGGGCGCGGATTCCCGCCAACTGGCCTCCATCTATCAGGAAGCCAATGCTATTCCTGGCCTTACCGGCCGCTTCGGTGTTTCCCGCCCGACCACCGATGGCACCACCATTCTCAGCGCCGGTATCCAAAACCGCTCTGATTACACCAATGTGGTCCACCGACTGGAAAATCTCAATAAACCGGATGGGGTCACCATCTATGTCGGCGGCACCCCCGCCCTGGAAGTCGAATCCATCGCCGCTCTCTTTGGCAAACTCCCATGGATGGCCCTCTATGTGGTTCTGGCCACCTTCATTCTGATGTCCTTGGTCTTTGGCTCCATGATTCTGCCTGCTAAGGCCATCATTATGACCATCCTGGGCATTGGCTCCACGCTGGGTATTCTCACCCTGCTCTTTGTGGATGGCTTCGGCGCCCACCTCTTCAACTTCACCGCTGGCCCACTGATGTCCCCAATCCTGGTTCTCATTGTGGCCATTGTCTACGGTCTCTCCACTGACTATGAGGTCTTCCTGCTCTCCCGCATGGTCGAATCGAAGGAAACCGGTCACAGCACTGACCAGTCCATCCGCTATGGCACCGCCCATACCGGCTCCATCATCACCGCTGCCGCCCTCATTATGATTGTGGTCTGCGGCGCCTTCGGCTTCTCTGAAATTGTGATGATGAAGTACATTGCCTTCGGCATGATCGTCGCCCTGCTCCTCGACGCCACCGTCATCCGCATGCTGCTCGTCCCCGCCGTCATGCACCTGCTCCGCGAGGACTCCTGGTGGGCACCCGCCTGGGTCAAGAAGGCCTCCCAATTCATGGGCCACGGCAACGGCGCTGGGGCCACAATGCCGGCACAAAGCGTGCCCGCCACACAAGGCGCACTTCCAACACAAAGCGCAGTGGCCGAATCCGAAGATAAAAACATACAGGATAACGCACCTGCACCATCGCATGAGGTACGGCCAAAGGGTATTAGCCTGAGTGATCTACGGTCGCGCTTGGCTCGCGAAAATCCGGAAAGCGAGCAGAATGGCTAAGTCTGTCACAAAGGTCCTGCGCTGGCTGGTACCTCTTGCGGCGCTTATAATCATCATCTACTTCGTTCATTCTCGCCTGGACTTCTTCAAGGACGGCGCCCGCTATATCCGCACCGCGGATCCCTATGGCATTATTGCGGCCATTGGCTTTAGCTTCCTGGCCTTCTTTGCCATGGCGCGTGTGATGAAGCTGCTCCTGGATTCCGGTGGGCATAAGGTCAACCAGTGGAAGGCACTGGGCCTTACCTTCACCGCGAACTCCTGGTCAGGTTCCGTGCCGGGTGGTGCCGTGGTTGCTGCCGCCTTTAGCTTCCAGGTGATGCGTTCCTGGGGTGCCAGTGCCCTGGTCTGCTCCTGGCAGATCATTGTCTCCTCCACCCTGTCCACCACCTGGCTGGTGGCCCTGGGCATTATTGGTGTTTTCTTCCTTGATGCCAATTTCTCCATGTGGGCACTCATTGGCACCCTGGCCTTGAGTATTCTTCTCTCCTATGCCATTTACTGGGCTGCCCACCACCCGGATAAGCTCGTCCCTATCATTACCTGGGGTGTGCGACTCTTTAATCGGATTCGGCGCAAGGAACCTGATGAGGGTCTTTCCACCGTCATTGATGAGGCCCTGAAACTTCGTAGTGTGAAGCTCACCCCATGGACCTTCATTCAGACGGCCATCTGGTCCTTCATGAACTGGTTCTTTGAAATTCTCGCCCTCTATGCTGCTATTAGGGCCGTGGATTCCAGCCATATCACCATCGGTGCGACCATTCTGGCCTTTGTCACCTCAAAGATTCTCGGCACCGTGCAGGTCACCCCTGGTGGCCTGGGCCCCGTGGAAACTGCCCTCACTGTGGCACTGACTACTGCCGGCATGACCGGTGGTCACGCCATTGGTGCCGTGGTCATTTACCGCCTGATTTCCTATGGCCTCATGGTTCTTATCGGCTGGGTCATCTACTTCTTCCAGTTCGTCATGCGTGGCATCAATGCCCGCAACTACACCGCCGAGGTGGAGAGCGCCCAATAGGTGGAGTCCTGCAAGGAAAAGGCATAAGATTGAACAGTATGAAAACACTTTCCAAGCCCTCGGTCATTATTGCTGATCTTGTCTCAATCGGCCTTTTCGCTCTCCTCGCCCGCATTGCCCACCGCAGCGCCGAACTTCCTCTGAATTTCACCGGCTGGCTTTCCACCTCCTGGCCATTCTGGCTGGGTGCTCTGGTTGGCCACCTTCTTCTTATGAGCAAGACCGGCCAAAAGCCCAAGCAGGGCTTCGCCGTCTGGCTCCCAACCCTCATCATCGGCCTTGCTATCTGGGGTCTTAACCACCACAAGTTCCCCCACTGGTCCTTCATGATTGTGGCCGGCTCCATGAGCGCCCTTCTCCTCTTCGGCTGGCGCGGCATCTATGCTGCCATGGCCAAGAAGGACAACAAGTAAAAACACAAAGTAAGAACAAAAAACAAAAACACCCCCTCGAAACCTATTCCTAAATTAGGAACCCCTGTGATACTATTGCCAAAACTAACTTCTAACAGAAAGTCCTGTTATGGCTACTCAACAATCAGGCTTCCTTTCTCGGGTGGAACAACGAGGAATTGAACCCGTCCCGAATGATCAGCGCACCGGCGGGCCGGGTTCCCTCTTCTGGCTGTGGCTCGCTGCCAATATCTCCGTCATGGGTATCCCCGTCGGCGTTACCCTGGTTGCCCTCGGCCTTAACTTCTACCAGTGCATTGCTGCCGCTGCCATTGGTGGCATTGGCTCCATGGCCATTGTTGCCGTGGTCTCCTTCGCTGGCATTACTGGTGCTGCCCCATCGCTGACCCTCTCCCGTCGTGCTTTTGGTAATCGCGGCAATATTCTTCCCACCTTCGTCTCGCTCATCTCGCAGCTCGGCTGGGAAACAGTCAGTACCGTCACAAGCACCTATGCCCTGCTCTCCCTGTGCTCTTTCATTTTTGGCACTTCCACCAATCCGCATGACAATATCCCGCTAACACTCATCTTTGTCGTGGGCTTCATGCTGGTTACCGTGGCTATCTCTGCTACCGGCCACTCCTTCATGATGGTCATGGAAAAGTGGGCCACCTGGACAGTCGGTATCCTCACCCTTTGTGTGCTCATCTACCTTGTCACCATGGTTCATGACCACACCGCCACTTTCACCAGCCAGGCTCCTGGATCCACTGGTGCCTTCATTGTGGGAATCAGCACTGTGGCCGCCGGCACCGGTCTTGGTTGGCTCACCTGTGGTGCGGATATGTCCCGCTACCAAAAGCCAGGCTCCAAGCTTAAGAGTGTGCTTGCATGCACTGCCATCGGTGGTGGCCTTCCACTCATCATTGTGATCACCATTGGTGCGATGCTCACCGCTGGCAACTCGGCCATTACCTCCGCTGCTGACCCAATTGAGGGCGTGCGCGATGCCCTGCCACTCTGGGTTGCTATCCCATATCTCATTGCCGCCATTGGTGGCATTATCATGGGCAATAGCGTCTCGGTTTACTCCTGTGGCCTT
This sequence comes from Corynebacterium sp., assembly GCA_030530875.1. Taxonomy (GTDB): domain Bacteria; phylum Actinomycetota; class Actinomycetes; order Mycobacteriales; family Mycobacteriaceae; genus Corynebacterium. The sequence goes on along the minus strand of JAUMUD010000023.1, from coordinate 3,276 downwards.
AACACCATCACCATGGGTCTGCGTATTCCACGCCCTACCACAGTGGTTATTGACGTGACGGTCACTACCCTGGCCTCCGCCTACTTCCTCCTTGGCAATGATGGCTTCTACGGCCCATTCATTACCTTCATCTCCCTTGCCGCTGTGCCGCTATGTTGTTGGGCTGGTGTCTTTATCGTGGACTGGCTCCATAACCACAAATACGATGAGGACGCCCTGCTGGACCTTAGCACCCAATCCAAGTACTACTTCTGGCATGGCATGAACCTGCCCGGCATTATCAGCTGGCTCGTCGCCGTCATTATTTCCTTCCTATTCATTTCTGCGCAGGTCAGCGATACGGAAATCTGGTTTGCCGGCCCATTTGCGCATACCTGGATTGGTGAAAACGGCATGGCCTGGGTGCTCGGTATGCTCATCAGCATGGGGCTCATGGAAGTCCTATATCGCTTTTCACACAAGCGTTAGGCTACTATGAGGGTATGCTGTATGTAAACGGAACCATATACGATGGCTCTGGCGCCCCACCGATTTATCCTGGTGCTCTTCTTACCCAGGATGACCGAATCCTCTATGCGGGCCCCATGGCCGGGCTTCCTGCCACTGACCAGGAACCCATTGACCTGCAGGGCGGCATTATTGTCCCCGGCTATATTGACATTCACCACCATGGTGGCGCCGGTGGCGCTTATGATGACGGGCTTGAGGCTGCCAAGGAAGCAGTCAAAGTTCACCGTCAGCATGGCACCACACGCTGTGTAATCTCACTGGTAACTGCAAGCATGCCAACTCTCATTGCGCGCATGTCTGCTCTACGGCCTCTCGTTGATGAGGATCCTCTTGTGCTGGGTCTTCATGCCGAGGGGCCGTTTTTGCACCCAAGTAAGAAAGGCGCCCATGATCCGGAGCTACTCACTGCCCCTCTGGATGAGCACCTTGAGAAACTCCTCGATGCCCATGGCGATGCTTTGGTCCAAATCACCATCGCCCCTGAATTGGAAAATGGCATCAAGGCAGTGGCCACGCTCACTAGTCACAAAGTGAAGGTGGCTGTTGGTCATACGGATGCCGACTATGAAAAAGCCAATGAGGCATTCACCCATGGTGCGACTATCCTCACCCACACCTTCAATGCCATGAATGGCATCGGCCACCGCGCACCGGGTCCTGTCATTGCTGCCCTCCGCACACCAACTGTTTGGTTGGAAATCATCAATGACGGCATTCACGTGCACCCAAGTGTGGTGAAGACCCTCTTCTTGGAAGCACCGGAAAGAACAGTTCTTGTGACTGACTCCATGAGTGCCACCTGCAGCCCCGATGGCCACTATCAAATTGGCAATCTCGATGTGACCGTGGATAAGGGTATTGCTACCCTCACCCATGGTGGCTCACTGGCCGGTTCTACTCTCACCATGGATAAGGCCGTGGCCAATGCGGTTACCAAGGTGGGTGTTCCGCTGGAACTCGCCGTTGCTGCTGCCACCTCCCATCCGGCAAAGGCAATTGGCAAGGGCGATCTCTATGGCCTGCTCAAGGAAGGCTACCCCGCCGACTATCTCCTCCTTGACCAGGACACCCTGCTCCCCCACACAGTCTATGCCAATGGCCAGGAAATAAAGACCGACTAATCAACTCTAAACATACAAAAAGCCCGACCCGCGATTATCTCGCGGAGCCGGGCTCCTTGTGTCTTATCTATTTCAGTTGATCTCGTCCCTGCCGGTACTAGCGGCGGATACCGAGAGCGCGCTCAATATTAGCGCGGGCATCATCAATACCACGCTGGACGTTGGCGATAGCGCCATCGACCACTGCACGGAAGTCAGCGTCGTGGACATAGCCCCAGCCAAGCACGCCACCGGTCAGACCCAGAGCGGAGAGGATCCAGACCCAGAAAGGAATCTTGGCAGAACCGGAAGTGGATGGCTTGGTGGTGTCGTCATTGTTGACATCACCAGTGGTGTATCGGTGCTCGGTGTTAGCGTAACCTGCGATAGTACCAATCTGGTCGCTGTTATCAACAGCTTCCTTAGCAGCCTGACGCTCAGCATCGGTCAGGGTTGGGTTCTGGTCGATGTTCTGCTTAGCGGCCTCACGGACGATAACCAGAATCTCGGAGACAGAACCAGCTGCATCGATGCGGTTCTTGTAGTCCTGCTTCTGCTGGTCGGTAAGGTAGGTCATGCCGTCAATAGCATCCTTAGCCGACTGCTTGCTGGAGTCAAGGTCAGAAGAACCTGGGGTGGTGGTGCCTGGCTCGGAAGTACCTGGGGTGGTGCCATCACCAGGGTTGGTGCCGGAGCCTGGAACATTGCTGCCTGGCTCGGAGGTACCAGGGGTGGTGCCATCACCAGGGTTGGTGCCGGAGCCTGGAACATCGCTACCTGGCTCAGAAGTACCTGGGGTGCCGGTGCCTGGGGTGCCGTCACCAGGGTTGCCACCTGGGTTTTCGCCGGTGCTTGGCTCGGAAGTACCAGGGGTAGTGTCGTCACCTGCGTGAATGTTCTTTGCGGCATCAGCAGCCCTCTGAGCAGCATCTGCAGCGGCGGCGGCCTTATCAGCAGCAGTCTTGGCAGCCTGAGCGTCCGTAGTAGCAGAGGAATCCTTGGCGCCAAGCTTAGCCACAGCATCTGCGGCTTCCTTAGCCTTCTGAGAAGCATGTGTTGCAATTGCACTTGCTTCCTCAGCAGCCTTAGCAGCCTCCGCAGCCTTGGCGACGGCAGCCTTAGCGCCTTCTACATCGCCCTTGGCCTTAGCTGCCTTAGCCTCATCAAGAGCCTTCTCAGCGATACCCTGCTGCTTCTCAGCTTCCTTCTGTGCAGCCTCGGCTACAGCACGCTGTGCGGAAGCGGCAGCTTCCCAAGCAGCAACGGTGCCGGCTTCGTTAGCCTTCTTGCTTGCGTCATCAGCCTTCTGGGCAGCGTCCTTAAGGTCACCAGCCTCAGCAGCCTTCTTAGCGTCGTCGGCAGCCTTCTTAGCAGCATCCTCAGCGGCCTTCTGAGCCTCGGCGGTAGCCTTGGTATCAGCAGCGTCCTTAGCTTCCTTAGCCTTGTCAGCGGCCTCGTTAGCAACCGTCTTAGCCTCGTCGGCAGCCGTCTGTGCGTCCTCAGCAGCCTTCTTCACATCTGGATTATCGGAACCCTTGGCAGCCTCAGCAGCCTCATCGGCAGCCTTCTGGGCCTCCTCAGCAGCCGTCTTTGCAGCCTCAGCCTGGTTGTTAGCCTTGGTATCAGCAGCGTCCTTAGCTTCCTTAGCCTTGTCAGCGGCCTCGTT